>NZ_JANZKM010000006.1:0-132440 GCF_025642935.1 Curtobacterium sp. RIT-PI-V | reverse complement strand
ACGCCGTGAGCCTGCCTTGTACGAGTGGCGGGACTTGAACCCGCACGCCGTGAGGCAGAGCATTTTGAGTGCCCCGTGTCTGCCGATTCCACCACACTCGCGAGGCCTCCAGGCTAGCAGGACCCCCGCCCCTCGACCGCCGCCGGCAACCGCAGCTCGAACACCGCACCGCCGAGCACGTCGCCCTCGCCGCCTTCGCGGTCGTCGGCGTGCTGCAGGGACCCGCCGTGCGCCTCGGCGATGCCGCGTGCGATCGGCAGTCCCAGTCCGGCCCCGCCGGAACGGGCGTCGCGAGCGGCCTCGAGCCGGACGAGTCGGTCGAACACCCGCGCGCGGTCCTGGGCCGGGATGCCCGGACCGTCGTCCTCCACCCGGACCACGGGGCCCGCTCCCCGGTCGTCGAGGGAGACGACGATCCGGCCCGCGGGTCCGGCAGCGCGGGCGGCGTTGTCGACGAGGTTGCCGACGACCTGGGCGAGCCGCTCGGCGTCGACGTCGGCGCACACGGGCCGCTCGGGCACCACGACCTCGAGCGCGACGGACGGCAGCCGCAACCGCAGCCGATCGCCCTCCGCCACGAGGAAGGCGCCGAGGTCCACCGGTCGTCGGTCGAGTTCGATCCCGCGGTCGAGCCGGGCCATCGTGAGCATGTCCTCGATGAGCCGTGCGGCTCGGTCGGCCTGGCGGACGACGTGCACGGCGAGCACCTCACGCGTGGCGACGTCGCCGCCACCGTCGCGCACGAGGGTGTCGGCCGCTGCCCGGACCCCGGCCACCGGCGTCCGCAGCTCGTGCGCTGCGTCGGAGAGGAACGAGCGGACCCGTGCCTCCGCGGCGACGGCCTCGCGCTCCGCGCCCTCGACGGCATCGAGCATCTCGTCCAGGGCGACGGCGACGCGGCCGATCTCGGTGTCCTGCCGCGAGGGCCGGAGGCGCCGTCCGCGATCGCCGCCCGCGATCGACCGCGCGGTCGTCGCCATCTCGTCGAGCGGCCGCAGGGATCGCCGGACGACGAGCACCACCCCGAGGACGGCGACACCGAGGAACGCCGCGGAGGCACCGCCCATCACCCAGCCGAGCTGCACCAGGGTGTCCTGCACGTCGCGGGTCCCGGCGGTCAGGGTGATGCGCGTGCCGTCGTCGAGTCGGCTCACGAGGGTGAGCACCCCGTCGTCCTCGCGCGCGGACGACGACGTGACCGTGGCGCCGTCCTCGGTGGTCGTGGGCGTCGCCGCGGCCGTGGGCGTCGTCCCGCCGACGAGCCCGCTGCCCCGCGGCACCGTCGCCGGCAGGCCGCCCGGTTCCGGCGGGCCCGTCCGCAGCTGGTCCGGCGTCGGACCAGCCTCGACGGCCCCGCCGTCCGGCCTCACGATGCGCACCGACAGGCCCTGCGCGGAGAGCCGGTCGGCGAGGTCCTCGGCGTCGACGGTCCCGACGAGTGCGGCAGCGGCAGATGCGCGGTCGCGGAGCCGGTCCTCGGCCTGGGCGCGTAATCGGATGCCGAGCAGCACCTCGACGGCGACCGCCAGTCCGGCGAGCAGCACGGCGAGCAGGACCACGATCGCGACGACGGTGCGGAGCCGCAACGAGGTCGTGCGGAGCGGGCCGCTGTCGGCCGTCACGCTGCCGTCCGCTCGTCGCTCAGCCGGTACCCGATGCCGCGGACGGTGTGCACGAGCCGCGGCCCGTGTGCCTCCATCTTCCGTCGGAGGGCGCTGAGGTGGACCTCGACGACGTTCGCCGCGACGTCGTCGTAGCCCCACACCTGCGTCGTGATCTGCCCCTTCGACACGGTGCGGCCGCGGCTCTCGGCGAGGAACCGCAGCAGGCGGAACTCGGTCGCGGTGAGGTCGAGCAGGACCCCGGCACGCCGAGCGGTGGCGGCGTCCGGGTCGAGGACGAGGTCGCCGACCTCGACGACCGACGGGATCCGCCCGCGCCGCCGGAGCACCGCCGTCACGCGCGCCACCAGCTCGGCCATCGCGAACGGCTTCACCACGTAGTCGTCGGCGCCCTCGGCGAACCCGCGCAACCGCTCGTCGAGCTCGTCCCGCGCGGTCATCATCACGACGGCGGCGTCCGATGTGGAGTGCACCCGGCCGGCGAGCACGATGCCGCTCGGCCCGGGCAGCATCCAGTCCAGCAGGACGAGGTCGGGCGCGGCGCGGCGGAGGTCCTCGACGAGGTCGCGTCCGTCGGACGCCTCGGCGACGGTGAAGCCCTCGGCACGCAGGGTCGTCGCGACGGAGGTCCGGATGGAGTCGTCGTCGTCGACGACCAGGATTCGAGCGGGAACAGGCACGGCGGACACCGTAGGGCGCTCCGGCGGCCACCGAGCATGGAGGACGCTGGAGAACCCCTGTGCTTCAGGCATGCTTCAGATTCGGACTCGAGCGTCGTCTCCAGCCGCGCACCCGGATCCGCCCGGACACGGAACGGATCCCCCATGCTCGACGAACGAGACGACTCGACCACCACGGCCACCCCGCGACGCGGTGCCCTCCTGCGACGGGTCGGCATCGGCACGGCCGCGGCCGCGGTCCTGGTGCTCGGCGGGTTCGGCATCGCCACGGCGAACGCCGCGACGACCACCCCGGCGCCGAGCACGCCGACGGGCGCGCCGAGCGGAGCACCGAGCGGAGCACCGACCGGCGCGACCACACCGGCCCCTGTTCCGTCGGACGGCGACACCGCGACGGTGCCCGCACCGCCCGAGGGTGGCCCCGCGACGGCGCCCGGCTGCACTGCGCTGCCGAAGGCCGGCGGTCCCGCGACGATGCCCGCGCCGCCGAAGGGCGACGAGGGGAAGGCACCCACCCCACCGAAGGACGGCACGAAGCCCACCGCACCCACTCCGCCGAAGGACCGTGCGGAGGGCACGGGCGCGTCGTCCACCCCGCCGGTGCCCGACGCGACCACCACGCCGGCGCCGACCTCCGGTTCCTGATCACCAGGCCGGGAGGCGCGCGCCGTCGGCGGTCCCGACCGCGCGGGGCGTGCCTCCAGGCCGGGTCGTCCCGACCGACTCAGGGACCCTCGAGCGCCTCGATCGCCGCCACGAGACCAGCCCGTCGCGGCGACCGCCGCGGCAGGACCGCGAGCAGCGCGCGGAGCACGCGCGCGTCCGCCGCCCCGTCCGGCGTCCGCGCCCACGCGAGCAGCGCCTCGACGCTGCCGTCGGCGACGACCGACTCACGGAACCGACCGCGCACCAGGTCGCGCACGGCGTCCACCCCCGGCGCAGCCGACCCCGGCAGGACGGGTCCGGTGTAGCGGTCGACGGCCTGGAGGCGCGCCCCGCGGTCGAGCGCGGACAGCACGGTGTCGACGTCGGTCGCCATCCCGGTCACCCGGTACGGTCGCGACGTCACGGTCACGCCCGACGCGTGCTCCGCGAGGACCCGTCGGAGCCGCACCACCTCGGCGCGCAGCGTCACGACGGCGCCGGCGTCGCCGTACACGGCGTGCGCGAGGTCGGCGGCCGCCAACCCGTCGGGGTGGGCGGCGAGGACGACCAGGAGCTCGGAGTGGCGCGCGGACAGGTGGACCCGGCGGTCGTGGACGCGCAGGACGGCGGTGTCGGTGCCGAGGACCGACAGCTCTGCGACGAGCGCGCGCGGCGTCGACGCGGCGGACCCCGGCACCCGGCTCGCGGCCAGGGCGAGCTGCGCTTCGGCAGCGGCGACCGTGGCCGCGAGCAGTGAGAGGGTGTGCCGTTCGACGGCCCGGTCGTCACCCGTCAGGTCGAGCACACCGACGGTGGTCCCGTGGGCATCGTGCACGGGCACGGCGGTGCACGACCACGGCTTGACGGCGTTGGCGTAGTGCTCGTCCGAGCGGATCTGCACCGGCCGGTCGAGCCGCAGGGCGGTACCGGGCGCGCTCGTGCCGACGCGGTCCTCGGCCCAGTCGGCCCCGGGGACGAAGCCCATGTCCTCGGCAGCACGTCGGGCCGTCCGCGCGCCGTCGACCCACACCAACCGACCGGAGGCGTCGCCGACGGCCAGGACGCATCCGGCGGACCGGGTGTCGTCGAGCAGCAGGTGCCGGACGACGGGCAGCAGGGTGGCGAGGGGACCGTCCCGGCGAGCGGCGTCGAGCTCGTCGTCTCCGAGCGCCAGCGCGGGGAGCCCGTCCGGGTCGACCGCCGCAGACCGCCGCCAGGACGCGGCGACGAGCGGGCGGAGCCGGTCGGGTGCGCGCATGCGTCCTCCGATCGGCCCCACCCGCCGCACCGTCGCGACGAGTACGGCCAGCCTACGTCCGGTGCGCGACCGGGACCAGGCCGAGATCGGCCAGCTCGGCGTCGTCGAACATCCGCGACCGGGTCAGGAACCGCTTGCCCTCGGGGCTCTCGACCGAGAACCCACCACCGCGACCGTCGACGACGTCGATCGTGAGGTGCGTGTACTTCCAGTACTCGAACTGCGACACCGACATGTACACCTCGACGGGGTCGATGCCGTCGACCTCGAGTGCCCCCAACAGCACGTCGCCGGAGCCGGTCCGGAACATGCCGACGGGGTAGCACATCGGGCTCGACCCGTCGCAGCAGCCGCCCGACTGGTGGAACATCAGCGGGCCGTGCCGGGCGGCGAGGGTGCGCAGGAGCTCCCCCGCCGCCGGCGTGACCGCCACGCGTGCGGTGTCGGGCATCAGAAGAAGCCCATCGGACCGTCGGCGTAGGACACGAGCAGGTTCTTCGTCTGCTGGTAGTGGTCGAGCATCATCTTGTGGTTCTCGCGCCCGATGCCGGACTGCTTGTACCCACCGAACGCCGCACCGGCCGGGTACTGGTGGTACGTGTTCGACCACACGCGTCCGGCCTGGATGTCACGGCCGGCGCGGTACAGCGTCGTGGCCTCGCGACTCCACACACCGGCACCGAGTCCGTAGAGGGTGTCGTTGGCCGTGGCGATCGCGTCGTCGTAGCCGCTGAAGGACGTCAGCGCGAGGACGGGACCGAAGATCTCCTCCTGGAAGATCCGCATCGAGTTGACGCCCTCGAACACCGTCGGCGTGACGTAGTACCCGCCGGAGAGCTCCCCGCCGAGGTCCGCGCGCTCGCCACCCGTGAGCAGCTTCGCGCCCTCCTGCTTGCCGATGTCGATGTAGCTCAGGATCTTCTCGAGCTGGTCGTTGGACGCCTGGGCGCCGATCATCGTGGACAGGTCGAGCGGGTGGCCCTGCTTGACGGCGCGCACCCGGTCGAGGCCGTCGGCGACGAACCCGTCGTAGATCTCCTTCGCCACGAGCGCCCGGGACGGACACGTGCAGACCTCGCCCTGGTTGAGGTTGAAGAAGGTGAAGCCCTCGAGCGCCTTGTCGTAGAACGAGTCCTTCTCGGCGGCGACGTCGGGGAAGAACACGTTCGGGCTCTTGCCGCCGAGCTCGAGCGTCACCGGGATGAGGCTCTGCGAGGCGTACTGCATGATCAGCCGACCGGTGGTGGTCTCGCCGGTGAACGCGATCTTCCGGATGTCCGGGTGCTGCGCAAGGGGTGCGCCGACCTCGATGCCGAAGCCGTTGACGACGTTGAGCACGCCGGCGGGCAGGAGGTCGCGGATGAGCTCGACGAGCACGTGGATGGACGCCGGGGTCTGCTCGGCGGGCTTCAGCACGACGCAGTTTCCCGCCGCCAGGGCTGGCGCCAGCTTCCACACGGCCATCAGGATCGGGAAGTTCCAGGGGATGATCTGTCCGACCACGCCGAGCGGTTCGTGGAAGTGGTAGGCCACGGTGTCGTGGTCGATCTCGCCGGCCGAGCCCTCCTGCGCGCGGATCGCTCCGGCGAAGTACCGGAAGTGGTCGATCGCGAGCGGGATGTCGGCGCCGAGGGTCTCGCGGATCGGCTTGCCGTTCTCCCACGTCTCGGCGACGGCGAGCATCTCGAGGTGCTCCTCCATGCGGTCGGCGATCTTGTTGAGGATGACCGCGCGCTCGGCGGCGCTCGTCCGCCCCCAGGTCGGGAACGCCTTCCAGCCCGCCGCCACCGCACGGTCGACGTCGGTGGAGTCACCGCGTGCGACCTCGGTGAAGACCTTGCCGGTGACGGGGGTGGGGTTCTCGAAGTACTGCCCGCTCGCCGACGGGACGTACTCGCCGCCGATGAAGTGGTCGTACCGCGATCGGTACTGCACGAGGGAGCCCGGTTCGCCGGGTGCGGCGTAGCTGGTGGGCGATGGTGCGATGGTCATGGTGGTGGCCTTTCGACGACGCTGTCGGGGCACGCACGGTTCGCGTGCTGCTCGCACCGTACGGCCGCGGGGGTTGCATCCGGTTGCACGGGCTCACGCCCGCTCGGGTCCGAGGACCGCACGGACTCGCCGTCGGCCGGGTAGCGTTCGGGACTCCAGCGGGTCCGATCGGGAGGAGTGTCCGTGGATTCTCGTGCCGTCCGCACGTTCCGGGTGTTCGTCGTCGTCACGGCGGTCGTCGCGATCGCCCTGGGGATCGTCGCCATCGTGTGGCCCCGGCCGTCGCTCGTCCTCGTGGCGCTGCTGTTCGGCGTGTACCTCGTCGTCGCCGGCGCCCTGCGGGTCGTGGCTGCGGCGCGCGGGCACGGGACGCCGACGGTGTGGCGGTGGACCTCCGGGATCGTCGGCGCGATCGTCGCGGTCGCCGGACTCGTCGCGCTGCTCGACCCGGCGATCCCCCTGGTCGTCTACGCCGTGCTCGCCGGGGTCGGCTTCGTGATCGAGGGCATCGTGTCGATCGTCGGCGGCTTCGTCGGCCACCCCGGGTCGTCCCGGGTGCCGACCCTGGTGAGCGGCGTCCTGTCGATCCTCGGCGGCGTCGTCGTGCTCGTCGCACCCGGCCTCGCGCTCACCGTGTTCATGGTCTTCGCCGGCATCGCCCTCATCGTCGTCGGCGCCGCGGCCCTGCTGCTCCTGCCGCCACGAGCCGCCGTCCGACGGTAGGCGTCAGGCGGCCCCGGTGCCGAACAGCAGCCCGAGCGCGTAGGTCACGACCGCTGCGCCGAAGCCGATCGCCAGCTGCCGGAACGCCCGCTTGCCCGGCGACGCCCCGCTCAGCACGCCGACGACCGCACCGGTGCCGAGCAGGGCGAGGCCGACGAGCGTGCCGGCGACCGCGATCGCCGCCCACCCCTGCATGCTGAACAGGAACGGCACGACCGGGATGATCGCTCCCGACGCGAAGAACAGGAAGCTCGACACCGCGGCACTCAGGCCGTTTCCCACCGCCTCGTGGTCGTCGGTGACGGTGACCGGACCGGTCGACGGGTGTCGCTCACCGATGCCGGACAGCACCTGCGCCGCGTGCTCGGTCGCCTCGGCCTCGGACATCCCGCGGGCGCGGTACACCAGGGCCAGCTCGTTCGCGTCGACGTCGAGGTCCGCCACGGCGCGTCCTGCCTCGGGGTGCGGTGCGGAGGCCTCGAGCAGTTCGCGCTGCGACCGGACGGAGACGTACTCCCCCGCACCCATCGACAGGGCGCCGGCGAGCAGGCCCGCGATGCCGCTCAGCAGCACGAAGTGCCGGTCGGCACCCGACGCGCTGATGCCGATGATGAGGGCCAGGTTCGACACGAGTCCGTCGTTGGCGCCGAAGACCGCCGCGCGGAACGTGCCGGACAAGCGCATCCGACCACGGTTCGCGAGCCCGCGCACCACCTCGCCGTGGATGCGCTCGTCGGCCGCCATGCTCGCCGTCGCATCGTCGTCGTCGGCGTACGGCGAGCGGTCCTCGGCCCGCTGCATCAACGCGAGGACGAACACCGACCCGAAGCGCTTCGCCAGCGTCGCGAGGACCCGCGTGCGCAGGCTGCCCCGCTGCGGACGCCCGACGTCGTCACCGAGCAGGTCGAGCCAGTGCTGCTCGTGCCGCCCCTCGGCCTCGGCCAGCGCGGCCAGGATCTCGCGTTCCTCACCGGACCGCCGAGCGGCCAGGTTGCGGTACACCGCGCCCTCGGCGCGTTCGTCGGCCAGGTAACGGCGCCAGCGGCGGACGTCGGCGCGCGGCGCCGGGTGTTCGGTCGGGAGGCTCACAGCAGCCATCCTGCCGCCTGCGGCCGGTCGGTGGTCGCCACCAGGGCCGTGGAGACACGGCAGGGCGCGGACCGGAGGCGACGCGTGTTCGTGCGCCGTGCCTCCCGTCCGCGCCCTGTCGGCGTCGGGATCCTGCGGATCAATCCCGCACGTACGCCGGAGCGGCCTCGGCGTGGGCATCGCCCACCCGGTGCACGCGCAGGTCGTTCGTCGAGCCCTCGATCCCGGGAGGCGAGCCGGCCGTCACGATGACGCGGTCGCCGGGGGCGGCCAGACCGTTCTCGAGCAGGACGTCGTCCACCTGCGAGAAGAGCTCGTCGGTGTGGGTCTTGCGCTCGACCAGGAACGAGCGGACGCCCCAGGTGAGCGCCATGCGGCGACGCGTGGCCTCGTTCGGGGTGAAGGCGATGATCGGCAGGCCGTGGCGCAGCCGCGACATGCGGCGCGCCGAGTCGCCGGACTCGGTGAACACGCAGAGGTACGACGCCTCGGTGAACTCCGCGATCTCGACCGCGGCGAGCGTGATCGCACCGCCGAGGGTGCGCGGCTTGGTGCCGAGCGGCGCGATGCGCTCGAGACCGTGGTCCTCGGTCGACTCGACGATGCGGGCCATCGTGCGGACGGTCTGCACCGGGTACTCGCCGACGCTGGTCTCGCCCGAGAGCATGACCGCATCCGCACCGTCGAGGACGGCGTTCGCGACGTCGGAGGTCTCGGCGCGGGTCGGGATCGGTGACGAGATCATCGACTCGAGCATCTGCGTCGCGACGATGACCGGCTTCGCCATGCGGCGGGACAGCTCGACGGCGCGCTTCTGCACGATCGGGACGGCCTCGAGCGGCAGCTCGACGCCCAGGTCACCGCGGGCGACCATGATGCTGTCGAACGCGTCGATGATCTCCTCGAGCGCGTCGACGGCCTGCGGCTTCTCGACCTTGGCGATGACGGGCAGGCGCTTGCCCTCCTCGTCCATGATCTCGTGGGCGCGGTCGACGTCGGCGGCGTTGCGCACGAACGACAGCGCGATGAGGTCGGCGCCCTGACGGATCGCCCAGCGGAGGTCCGCCTCGTCCTTCTCGCTCAGCGCGGGTACGTTGACGGCGACGCCGGGCAGGTTGATGCCCTTGTTGTTCGACACCGTGCCGCCGACGACGACCTCGGTGCGCACGCGGACGCCGTCGGTGTCGAGCACGCGCAGGCGGACCCGACCGTCGTCGATGAGCAGCGGGTCGCCGGGCTTGACGTCCTGGGGCAGGCCCTTGAACGTCGTGCCGCAGATCTCCTTGGAGCCGGGGACGTCCTCGGTCGTGATCGTGAAGACGTCGCCGACCGCCAGGTCGTGCGGGCCGTCGGCGAACTTGGCCAGACGGATCTTCGGACCCTGCAGGTCGACGAGGATCGCGACCGGCTTGCCGAGCTCCTCGGCAGCGCGACGGACGTTCACGTAGTTGGCCTCGTGGACGCTGTAGTCACCGTGGCTGAGGTTGAGTCGGGCGACGTCGACGCCCGCTTCGATGATCTCCTTGACGGTCTCGTAGTCCGACGTTGCCGGTCCGAGCGTCGAAACGATCTTTGCGCGTCTCAATGGATTCCTTCGTGGTGGTGGGTGATGCTCTGGTTTCCGCGCTGTGGGGCCGCGCGGAACGAAGCGAGGCCACCAGCACCTTATCGAGTGCTGGTGGCCCCTCGCTCACCGGGGGGTGAGCATCTGGTGGTGGCTGGTCATGCGGTGATCGGTCGTCTCAGACCGAGATCGCGCGGTCGGTCGCCTTCACCGGCGCCGGCAGGATCGTCGAGCCCTCGAGGTACTCGTCGACCTTCGCCGCCGCGGCACGGCCCTCGGCGATCGCCCAGACGATCAGGGACTGCCCGCGGCCGGCGTCACCGGCGACGAACACGCCCGCCTTGTTCGTCGTGTAGTCGGCGCGGCGGTCGAGCGCACCGGACACCGTCGTCGGCAGACCGAGCTGGGGCTCGATCGTGTCGGCTTCCGGACCGGTGAAGCCCATGGCGACGAGGACGAGGTCTGCGGGGATCTCACGCTCGGAGCCGGCCTTCGGCACGCGACGGCCGTCGAGGTACTCGGTCTCGGCGACGCGGAGCGCACGGACCTCGCCGGCCTCGTTCGCCAGGAACTCGACGGTCGAGGCGAGGAAGTGCCGCTCGCCGCCCTCTTCGTGGGCGCTCGTGACCTCGAAGACGGTCGGGAACATCGGCCACGGCTGCTCGGACGGACGCTCCAGCGGCGGCTGCTTGCCGATCGCCAGGTTCGTCACGCTCAGGGCGCCCTGCCGGTGCGCGGTGCCGATGCAGTCCGCACCGGTGTCACCGCCGCCGATCACGACGACGTGCTTGCCCTCGGCGGTCAGCTGGTTGTCGACCCGGGTGCCGGCGTTCGCCTTGTTCTGCTGCACCAGGTAGTCCATCGCGAAGTGCACGCCCTCGAGGTCGCGCCCCGGGATCGGCAGGTCGCGCGGCACCGTGGCTCCGGTGGCGACGACGACCGCGTCGTAGCGCGACTTCAGGTCGTCCCAGGTGATGTCGCGGCCGATCTCGACGCCCGCACGGAAGCGGGTGCCCTCGGCCTGCATCTGGGACAGGCGCGCGTCGATCTGGCGCTTCTCCATCTTGAAGTCCGGGATCCCGTAGCGGAGCAGCCCACCGATGCGGTCGTCACGCTCGTAGACGGCCACGGTGTGCCCGGCGCGCGTGAGCTGCTGCGCGGCGGCCAGCCCGGCGGGGCCGGAACCCACGACGGCGACGGTCTTGCCCGTCAGGCGCTCCGGCGGGTGCGGGGTGACCCAGCCGTTCTGGAACGCGTCGTCGATGATCGAGACCTCGACCTGCTTGATCGTCACCGGCGGCTGGTTGATGCCGAGCACGCACGAGGACTCACACGGAGCGGGGCACAGCCGGCCCGTGAACTCCGGGAAGTTGTTCGTCGCGTGCAGTCGCTCGATCGCCTGACGGCCCTCGCCGCGCCACGTCAGGTCGTTCCACTCCGGGATCAGGTTGCCGAGGGGGCAGCCCTGGTGGCAGAACGGCACGCCGCAGTCCATGCAGCGGCCGGCCTGGCGCTTGAGGGCGCCGGACTCCTGCTGCTCGTAGACCTCTTTCCAGTCCATGAGCCGGACGGGCACGGGGCGCCGTGCCGGCAGTTCGCGTTCCTGGACCTTGAGGAATCCCTTGGGGTCAGCCACCGGTCACCTCCGTGGTCGTGTTGGGCGCTGCCGGTTCCACACGTGCTCGACGCTCAGCCACCGGTCACCTCCATGATTCGATTCCAGACGACGTCGCCGTCGGGGTCGAGCCCCTCGTCGACGGCGCGCTGACGGGTCTCCAGAACCGCCGCGTAGTCGCGCGGCAGCACCTTGACGAAGTCGCTCAGGTCGCCGGACGCGAGCAGGTCGGACGCGAGCGTCGACCCGGTCTCCTCGGCGTGCCGGGTGAGCAGGTCGGTGACGATCGCGACGTCGGCGCTGTCGAGCGCCTCGAGTCGGAGTTCACCGGTCGCGAGGGCGTCGGTGTTGACGTGCTCCTCGCGCAGACCACGGACGTACGCGGTGCCGCCGGACATGCCGGCCCCGAGGTTCCGACCGGTCTCGCCCAGGATGAGCGCGAGGCCGCCGGTCATGTACTCGAGCGCGTGGTCGCCCACACCCTCGACCACCGCGGTCGCCCCCGAGTTGCGCACCAGGAAGCGCTCGCCCACGATCCCGCGGATGAACATGCTGCCCTGGGTCGCGCCGTAGCCGATCACGTTGCCGGCGATGACGTTCTCCGCCGGGTCGAAGCCCGAGCCGGCGTCCGGCCGCACGATGATCTCGCCACCGGACAGGCCCTTGCCGACGTAGTCGTTGCTGTCGCCGATGAGTCGCAGGGTGATGCCGGCGGGCATGAACGCGCCGAGCGACTGCCCGGCGGAACCGCGCAGCGTGACGTCGATCGAGCCGCTGGGCAGCCCGTGCTCGCCGTGCCGCTTCGTGACCTCGTGCCCGAGCATCGTGCCGACCGCGCGTTCGGTGTTGCGGATGGGCAGGTCGAGCGCGATCGAACCACCGTGGTCGAGCACGTCGGCGGTCTGCTGGATCAGCCCGACGTCGAAGTGCTGCTCGAGCTCGTGGTCCTGCTCGCGCTGGTGGCGACGCGGCTCGGCGTCCTCGAAGTGCGGACCCGCGAGGACCGGTGCGAGGTCGAGCCCTGATGCCTTCCAGTGCTCGAGGGCACGGTCGACGTCGAGGGCGTCGGACCGGCCGATCGCCTCGTCGAGGGTGCGGAAGCCGAGCTCGGCGAGGAGCTCGCGCACTTCCTGCGCGATGAACTCGAAGAAGTTCACGACGAACTCGGGCTTGCCGGAGAAGCGCTTGCGGAGCTCGGGGTTCTGCGTCGCGACCCCCACGGGACACGTGTCGAGGTGGCACACGCGCATCAGGATGCAGCCCTCGACGACGAGCGGAGCGGTGGCGAAGCCGTACTCCTCGGCGCCGAGCAGGGCTGCCACGACGACGTCGCGTCCGGTCTTCATCTGCCCGTCGACCTGCACGACGACGCGGTCGCGCATGCCGTTCAGCATGAGCGTCTGCTGGGTCTCGGCGAGGCCGATCTCCCACGGGGTCCCGGCGTGCTTGAGCGAGTTGAGCGGGGACGCACCCGTGCCACCGTCGTGCCCGGACACGAGCACGACGTCGGCCAGGGCCTTCGTCACCCCGGCAGCGACCGCGCCGATGCCGGACTGGCTCACGAGCTTCACGTGGACGCGGGCGGCCGGGTTGGCGCGCTTCACGTCGAAGATCAGCTGCTTGAGGTCCTCGATCGAGTAGATGTCGTGGTGCGGCGGCGGCGAGATGAGGCCGACCCCGGCGGTGGCGTGCCGGGTGCGTGCGACCCACGGGTACACCTTCTGCGGGGGCAGCTGGCCGCCCTCGCCGGGCTTCGCACCCTGCGCCATCTTCAGCTGGATGTCGGTGGCGTGGGTGAGGTACATGCTCGTCACGCCGAACCGCCCGGAGGCGACCTGCTTGATCGCACTGCGGCGCTCGGGGTCGAGCAGCCGGTCGACGTCCTCGCCGCCCTCACCCGTGTTCGAGCGACCACCGAGGCGGTTCATCGCGATCGCGAGCGTCTCGTGGGCTTCCTTCGAGATGGAGCCGTACGACATCGCGCCGGTGTTGAAGCGCTTGACGATCGACTCGATCGACTCGACCTCGTCGAGCGCGACGGGCTTCCGGACCCCGTGCTTGAAGCGGAACAGCCCGCGCAGCGTCATGAGCTCCTCGGACTGGTCGTCCACGGCGCTCGAGTACTCACGGAAGATGTCGTAGCGGCGGGCACGGGTGGCGTGCTGCAGCCGGAAGACGGTGTCCGGGTTGAACAGGTGCGGGGGGCCTTCGCGACGCCACTGGTACTCGCCGCCGGTCTGCAGCCGCTCGTGGGACAGGACCGCGCCGTCCTGCGGGTACGCCTGGGCGTGCCGCTCGGCGTTCTCCTTCGCGATGACGTCGATGTCGACCCCACCGAGGATCGACGACGTGCCGGTGAAGTACTTGTCGACGAACTCCTGGCTGAGCCCCACGGCTTCGAACGCCTGGGCGCCGGCGTAGCTCGACACCGTCGAGATGCCCATCTTCGACATGATCTTCAGGACGCCCTTGCCGAGCGCCTTGATCACGTTCTTGACGGCCTGTTCCGGGGTGATCCCGGTGATCATGCCGGCACGGACCAGGTTCTCGCAGGTCTCCATCGCGAGGTACGGGTTGATCGCCGACGCGCCGTAGCCGATGAGGGACGCCACGTGGTGGACCTCGCGCACGTCGCCGGCCTCGACGATCAGGCCGACCTTCATGCGCTGCTCGGTGCGGATCAGGTGGTGGTGCACTGCGGCGAGCAGCAACAGGCTCGGCACGGGCGCCTGCTCGGCGTTGCCGTCGCGGTCCGACAGCACGATGAACTGCTTGCCCGACTCGATCGCGGCGTCGACCTCATCGCAGACGGCGGCGATGCGCTTCTGCATCGCCTTCTTGCCGGCGTCGACGCGGTACAGGCCCTTGATCGTGACGGTCAGGTGCCGTCCTGACTCCGTCTCGAAGTGCTGCACCTTGGCGAGCTGGTCGTTGTCGATCACCGGGAAGTCCAGCGTGATCTGCTTCGCGTGCTCGGGACCGGCCGACAGCAGGTTGCGCTCCGGACCGAGGCCCATCCCCATCGAGGTGATGACCTGCTCGCGGATCGAGTCGAGCGGCGGGTTCGTCACCTGGGCGAACTGCTGCGTGAAGTAGTCGAACAGCAGCCGGGGGCGCTGCGAGAGCACCGCGATCGGGGTGTCGGACCCCATCGCACCGAGGGGCTCCGCGCCCACCTGCGCCATCGGGCGGAGCAGGATGCGGACTTCTTCCTCGGTGTAGCCGAAGGCACGCTGGCGGCGGGTGACCGACGCCGGGGTGTGCACGATGTGCTCGCGGTCGGGCAGGTCGTTCAGGTTGATGCGGCCCTCGTCGAGCCATTCGCCCCACGGGCCGGAGGACGCCAGGCCCTGCTTGACCTCGTCGTCCTCGATGATGCGGCCGGCCTCGGTGTCCACCAGGAACATCCGGCCGGGGCGCAGCCGGCCCTTGCGGACGACCTTCGCGGCGGGCACGTCGATGACACCGGTCTCGGACCCCATGACGATGAGCCCGTCGTCGGTGACGAGGAAGCGCCCGGGACGCAGCCCGTTGCGGTCGAGGGTCGCGCCGACGAGCGAACCGTCGGTGAAGGTGATGGCGGCCGGACCGTCCCACGGCTCCATGAGCATCGAGTGGTACTCGTAGAACGCCCGCAGCTCCGGGTCCATCCCGACCTGGTTCTCCCAGGCCTCCGGCACCATCATCGACACCGCGTGCGGCAGCGTCCGGCCGGTCAGGGTCAGGAGCTCGAGCACCTCGTCGAACGACGCCGAGTCGCTCGCACCGGGGCTGACGATCGGCAGCAGCGGCGCCACGTCGCCGAGCAGTTCGCTCTCGAGCTGCGACTGCCGTGCGCGCATCCAGTTGCGGTTGCCGCGCACCGTGTTGATCTCACCGTTGTGCGCGATCGTCCGGAAGGGCTGGGCGAGCGGCCACGACGGGAACGTGTTGGTCGAGTAGCGCGAGTGCACGATCGCGAGCTTCGACGCAAAGCGGTCGTCGCTGAGGTCCGGGTAGAACGGCTCGAGCTGCAGCGTCGTGACCATGCCCTTGTAGACCATGGTGCGGCTCGACAGCGACATGAAGTACAGGTCGTTCGCGTGCTCGGCGCGCTTGCGCAGCCGGTAGGTCTGGCGGTCCAGGGCGATGCCGCTCCACGAGGCGCCGTGCACGTCGTGGCGCACCGAGGCGACGAACAGCTGCTCGAACGCGGGCATGGCCGCACGCGCCAGGGTGCCGAGCACCTCGGGACGCACCGGGACTTCGCGCCAGCCGAGGACCTTCAGGCCCTCTTCGCGCGCCAGTCGTTCGACGGCGCCCTTGACGGCGTGCCGGTCGCCCTCGTCGGTGGGCAGGTAGGCCGTGCCGACCGCGTACTCCCCCGCCGCCGGCAGGTCGAACGGCACCACGGCGCGCAGGAACTCGTCCGGCACCTGGCAGAGGATGCCCGCGCCGTCGCCCGTGCCGGCGTCCGAACCGACGGCACCGCGGTGCTCGAGGTTGCGGAGGGCGCCGAGTGCAGCGTCGACGATGTCGTGGCCGGGCGTCCCGCGCAGCGTCGCGACCATCGCGAGACCGCAGGCGTCCTTCTCGTTCGCCGGGTCGTACATGCCGGTGGCGTCGGGGACCGCCGAGAACCGCCGGTGCGGCGGCACGAGGGACTTCGGTGCCGAGGGCTGGAGTGGCTGGAGCGCCATGGGGGAACCGTCCTCACGAGGAAGTGGAACAGGGACAGCGGTGGCCCGGTGGTGCGTTCCGCCCAGACGGGCGGGACTGGTGCCCGTGCCCCGCTTGTGGCGGGGAGGAGTGCTCCTAGGCGCGGTCAGTGGGAGTCGTGACCGCTGCGGAGCCCTGGGCGACGAGGCGTTCGTCGTCGTCCTCGTGCTCCGAGAAGGTGTCGTCGGAGTCTACATCGGACTTCGGACGGGGCTCGCGACCGGGCAGGTACGGGCTCGGCTCCTTGCCGGTGTGCCGACGGGTCTGCACGATGAAGATGATGATGCCGAGCAGGATCGCCGCGAACGACATCCACACGTTCGTCCGGATACCGAAGAAGGTCTCGCTCGTGTCGACGCGGATGGACTCGAGCACCGAGCGGCCGATGCCGTACCAGATCAGGTAGAGCGACAGGACCTTGCCCCACTGCAGCCGGAACTTCTTGTCGAGCAGCAGGATGACGACGACGCCGACGACGTTCCAGATGATCTCGTAGAGGAACGTCGGGTGGAACAGCGTGCCCTCGGGCAGGCCCTTCGGGAACGCGGCGTTCGTCGACTCGATCTGCAGGCCCCACGGCAGGCTGGTCGGCATGCCGAAGAGCTCGTGGTTGAAGTAGTTGCCGAGCCGACCGAACGCCTGCGCGAGCAGCACGCCGGGCACGACGGCGTCGATGAACGACGTGAACCGCAGGCCGACCTGGCGGCAACCGATCCAGGCACCCACCGACCCGAGGATCAGGGCGCCGAAGATGGCGAGCCCGCCCTCCCAGATGTACAGGAAGGACCGCGGGTCGATGCCGGGGCCGAAGTAGTCGGACACGTGCGTGAACACGTGGAAGAGCCGGCCGCCGATGATGCCGGCGGGCACCGCCCAGATCGCGATGTCGATGATGATCCAACGCTCGACGCCGCGCGCGTTGAGGCGGCGGTTCGCGAGCAGGACCGCGGCGACGATCCCGAGCAGGATGCAGATCGCGTACGCGTGGATGCGGAAGTCGAGCGGCAGCGACCAGCCGAACACGTCGCGCAGCCAGGCGGTCAGGTCGAAGTACTGCCAGGCGGTGCTCGGGCTCGGGATGCTCAGGAGGGGCATGGAGGAACGATCGCCTTTCGGTACTGACGGGTCGCGGTGTCGACGTGTCGTCGGCCCCGCTCACTGTAGCGCGGACCGTGGGCCCGCCAGGAACTGGACTAGGAGCGGCGGGCGCCGGTGGTGAGGTCGGCCGCGCGGTCGGCGACCCCCTGCACCCCGAGGTCGGCCAGTGCACGGACGAACGCCGAGCCGACGATCGCGCCGTCGGCGTACTCCAGGACCTCGGCGACCTGCTCGGCCGTCGAGATGCCGAGACCGACGCACGTCCGCGCGACGCCGGCGTCGCGGAGGCGGGACACCACGGTGCGCGCAGCGACGTCGACGCCGGCCCGTGCTCCGGTGACGCCCATCGTCGAGACGGCGTAGACGAACCCGCGGCTCGCCTGCACCGCCTGGTGCATCCGGGCGTCGGACGAGGACGGTGCCGCGAGGAACACACGGTCCAGCCCCGTGCGCTCCGACGAGGCCATCCACTCGGTGGCTTCGTCCGGGATCAGGTCGGGCGTGATGAGGCCGGCGGCTCCGGCGGCGACGAGGTCGTCGGCGAAGCGGTCGACGCCGTAGCGGAGCACCGGGTTCCAGTACGTCATCACGAGCACCGGTACGTCGGCACGCTCGGTGATCTGGTGCACGGCGTCGAAGACCTGCGCGACGCGGAAGCCGTTCGCCAGGCTCTCCTCGGCCGCACGCTGGATGACCGGACCGTCCATGACGGGGTCGGAGTACGGCAGGCCGAGCTCGATGACGTCCACGCCGTTCTCGGCGAGGGCGACCGCGGCGTCGACGCTGGTCTGCACGTCGGGGTACCCGGCGGGCAGGTAGCCGACGACGGCCCCGGCACGCTCGGCGTTGGCGGTGTCGATCGTCGTGGCGACGGTCTGGTTCGTGGTCACAGCTGCACCGCGTTCTCGTCGAGGATGCCGAAGTAGCGACTGGCGGACGCGACGTCCTTGTCGCCACGGCCGGACAGGTTCACGAGCACGACGCCCTCGGGGCCGAGCTCCTTGCCGAGCTTCATCGCACCGGCCAGCGCGTGCGACGACTCGATCGCCGGGATGATGCCCTCGGTCTGGCTGAGCAGCCGGAACGCCTCCATGGCCTCGGTGTCGGTGATCGGCGCGTACTGCGCGCGACCGATCGACGCCAGGTAGGCGTGCTCCGGCCCGACGCTCGGGTAGTCGAGCCCGGCGGAGATGCTGTGGCTCTCGATGGTCTGGCCGTCCTCGTCCTGCATCAGGTAGGACTTCGCGCCCTGCAGGACGCCTTCGCGACCGAGCGTGATGCTCGCGGCGTGCCGACCGGTCTCGACGCCGTCGCCACCGGCCTCGAAGCCGTGCAGCGCGACGGACTCGTCGTCGAGGAACGCCTCGAAGATCCCCATCGCGTTCGAGCCGCCGCCGACGCACGCGGCGACGGCGTCCGGGAGACGCCCGACGCGGTCGAGGACCTGCTGGCGGGCTTCTTCGCCGATCACCTTGTGGAACTCGCGCACCATCTCGGGGAACGGGTGCGGGCCGGCGACCGTGCCGAGCAGGTAGTGGGTCGAGTCGACGTTCGCCACCCAGTCGCGGAGTGCCTCGTTGATGGCGTCCTTCAGCGTGCGCGATCCGGTCTCGACCGGGATCACCTCGGCGCCGAGCAGGCGCATCCGGGCGACGTTGAGCGCCTGCCGCTCGGTGTCGACGGCACCCATGTACACGACACAGTCCATGCCGAACAGCGCCGCGGCGGTCGCCGTGGCCACGCCGTGCTGGCCGGCACCGGTCTCCGCGATGAGGCGGGTCTTGCCGAGCCGACGGGCCACGAGCGCCTGACCGAGCACGTTGTTGATCTTGTGCGACCCGGTGTGGTTCAGGTCCTCGCGCTTCAGGATCACGCGGGCACCACCGGCGTGCTTCGCGAACCGCGGCACCTCGGTGATGATCGACGGACGACCGGTGTAGTCGCGCTGGAGCTCGTCGAGCTCGGCACGGAAGGCCGGGTCCGCCCAGGCCGTGCGGAAGGCTGCCTCGAGTTCGTCGAGTGCGAGGACGAGCGACTCGGGGACGAAGCGTCCGCCGAAGTCACCGAAGTACGGGCCGTGCAGGTCGCGGAGTGAGGTCACGATGGGTCTTCCCGGGACGTGTCCGACGCGGCCGGCGGTGCCGGTGGTCGGACGGGTGGAACGTTCAGCCGCGGTCGGCGGCCTCGATGAACGACGCAAGGGTGGTGGCGGGGTCTGAACCCGTGACGAGGGCTTCCCCGACCAGGACGACGTCGGCACCCGCTGCGCGGTAGTGGGCGACGTCGGCGGGACCGGCGACGGCGGACTCGGCGACGCGCACGACACCGTCGGGGATGCGGTCGGCGAGCGACCCGAAGAGGTCGCGGTCGAGCGAGAAGTCGGTGAGGTCGCGCGCGTTGACGCCGAGGATCCGCGCACCGGCGTCGAGGCCACGGGAGACCTCGTCGGCGGAGTGCGCCTCGACCAGCACGCGCATGCCGAGTTCTTCGGCCAGCGTGTGGAGCTCGACGAGCTGCTGCTGCTCGAGCGCGGCCACGATGAGCAGCACGACGTCGGCTCCGGCGGCCCGGGCCTCGACGACCTGGTACGGGTCGGCGATGAAGTCCTTGCGCAGCACGGGGATGCCCACACGGGCCTTGACGGCTTCGAGGTCGGCGAGGCTGCCGAGGAACTTGCGTCCCTCGGTCAGGACGCTGATCGTCGAGGCGCCGCCGCGTTCGTAGTCGGCCGCGAGAGCAGCCGGATCCTCGATGGGGGCCATCGAGCCACGGGACGGGCTGGCGCGCTTGACCTCGGCGAGGATCTTCACCCGATCGCCCGGGGCGAGGAACGCGAGGGCGTCGAGCGGCGATGCCACCCGGTCGAGGTCGCGTTCGACGTCCGAGTACGGGCGGTCGACACGACGGGCGGCGGCGTCCTCGAGCGCGCCCGCGACGAGGGTCTCGAGCACGTTCGGCATGCGAGTCCTACTCGGCGTGGTGCTTGGCGACGTACTTCGGGCCGTTCACGCCGTAGCCGGCCTTCGCCATGACCGCGCCGATGACGAGACCGATGACGACGACGGCAGCGGAGACCCAGACGCCCCACGGCTGGTCGAACCAGAAGAACAGCGTGCCTGCCGCGAATCCGATCAGCATGATCACGACGGCGGTCCAGGCGGCCGGCGAGTGGCCTTCGCCGAGTTCTGCGGGCTCAGTGTTGCTCACGGTGCTCCTCGTTCTGCTCCGGCGTCGTCGGTCGACCGACGCCCATCCGATCCTACCGTGCCGTCGGTCGGGTCGACCCCAGCACTGAGGTCGTCCCAGTCCACGACGGCGTCGCGCTCGACGGGGGCTGCGGCGCGGGCGTCGGCGGCGGCTCCGGCGGTCGCCGCGCCGTACTTCCGGCTCGGACCGGGCCACGCACGCTGTACGACGATGACGACGACACCGAGCAGGACGGCGAGGACGCCACCGGCGATGCCCACGGCTGGCCAGAGCGACACGTCGACGCCGGACACGACACGGCGTACCGCGGTCAGGTCGCTGACACCGGCCACCGCGCCGACGGCACCCTTCGCCGCGGCGACCGGGTCGCCGAGTGCGGTGATGCCGCTCACCACGACGCCGAGTCCGAGCAGGATCTCGACGCACGCGAGCACGATGCGCAACACCCGGCCGGCGATGGTCATCGCGAGGAAGAGGGCCAGGCTCGCGATCGCCAGGGCGGTGTACTGCGGGACGACGGCGGCACCGTCGGCGTCGACCGTCGAGGTGACGGCGGCACCGGCGTGCAGGTCCACGGTGAACCAGGTCTGCGTCCACGCGAGCATGATGATGCCCGCCACGAGCAGTCCGGCGACGACGACGATCGGGCGTGAGCGCTTCACGAGCGCACCTCGCGCATCCGGTTGGCCGTGGCGACGGCCCGCAGGGGTGCCGCAGCCTTGTTGATGGTCTCCTCGTGCTCGGTGGCGGGGTCGGAGTCCGCCACCAGGCCGGCACCGGCCTGCACCCGTGCCACGCCGTCCTTGATCAGGGCCGTGCGGATCGCGATCGCGATGTCCGCGTCACCGGCGAAGTCGAAGTAGCCGACGACCCCCGCGTAGGCACCGCGCTTCGCCGGTTCGAGCTCGTCGATGATCTCCAGCGCGCGGGGCTTCGGCGCACCGGACAGGGTGCCCGCCGGGAACGTCGCCCGGAACACGTCGATGGCGGACATCCCCGGGCGCACCGCACCCTCGACGCTCGACACCAGGTGCATGATGTGGCTGAAACGCTCGACCGTCATGAACTCGGTGACCGCGACCGTGCCGGGCTCGCAGACCTTCTGCAGGTCGTTGCGGGCCAGGTCGACGAGCATCAGGTGCTCGGCACGTTCCTTCGGGTCGTCGAGCAGGTCGTCGCCGAAGCGGACGTCCTCTTCCGGGGTCGCACCACGCGGACGGGACCCGGCGATCGGGTGCGTGATGGCGCGGCCGGACTGCACCTTCACCAGGGCCTCGGGCGAGGCGCCGACGATCCAGTACAGCTCGTCGGCGGTGTCCGCCAGGGCGAGGAAGTACATGTAGGGACTCGGGTTCAGGGTCCGGAGGACCCGGTACACGTCGAGCGGGTCGGCGGTCACCTCGTGGTCGAAGCGCTGCGAGACCACGACCTGGAACACGTCGCCGTCGCGGATGAACTCCTTCGAGCGCTCCACCGCCGCCATGTACTCGTCCGGCGTGGAGCGGTGCGTCGGCGTCGGCTCGGCGATCTCGAACGCCTCGGCGACGGTCGCGACGCTCGGCTGGACGAGGTCGGCCTGCAGGCGGTCCAGGCGGCGCTGCGCATCGGACCAGAGCGTGTCGGCGTCGTCGGTGCCGTCGTTCAGCACACTCGCGACGAGCAGGACGAGCCCCGTGCGGTGGTCGAGCGCGACGAGCTCGGAGACGAAGGACAGCGCCTGTCCGGGCACGTCGAAGTCCGCCGGCGGCACGTTCGGCAGGTGTTCGAGCTGGCGCACGGCCTCCCACCCGATGAACCCGACCGTCCCGCCGACGAGCGGCGGGGAGCCGGGCACCCGCGGGGTGGCCCAGCGCTCGTGCAGGCGTGCCAGGACGTCGAGCGGTTCGCCGTCGAGCGAGCCGACCGCACGTTCGGCGTCGATGCCGGTGTCGATCCAGGCGGCGCGGTCGCCCTCCTGCGTGAGGACGCCGAAGCTGCGCACACCGACGAACGACCAGCGCGACCAGAGGCCGCCCTGGCCCGCGGACTCCAGCAGGAACGACCCGGGCCGGCCGTCGGCGAGCTTCCGGTAGACACCCACCGGCGTCTCGCTGTCGGCGTACAGCGCGCGCACCACCGGCACGACGCGGTGGTCGGTCAGCAGGGCGTCGAACTCCGGCCGGGAGGTCGTGTGCGGCGCATCGGAGATCGTCGCGGCCGTCATCGGGTCGCCTCCACTGCCGTGTCGGCCGGGGCAGACGCGGTCGCGTCCGTCGGCGCCGACGCCGCTGTGCCGGTCGGGGCGGACGCCGTCGTGGGCGCGAGCGGATCGACGTCGAAGCAGCGGTGCGCTCCGGTGTGGCACGCGGCCCCGACCTGCTGCACGGTGACGAGCAGGGTGTCGGCGTCGCAGTCGAACGCCGCGTCGCGCACGTACTGCGCGTGCCCCGACGTGTCGCCCTTCCGCCAGTACTCGCTCCGCGACCGCGACCAGAAGGTCACGCGCCCCTCGGTGAGGGTGCGGCGGAGCGCTTCCCGGTCCATGTACCCGAGCATGAGGACGTCCTTCGACGACTCCTCTTGCACGATGGCGGGGAGCAGCCCGTCCGCACCGAAACGTGCGCGGTCGAGGACCGCGTCGGTGTCGGTGCTGGTGCTGTCGGTCATGAGACTCCTAGCCTACGGCGGCGGATCAGCGGGCGGCGGCGGTTCAGCGGACGGCGTGGCCGGTCGCGCGCAGCGCGGCCTTGACGTCGCCCACCGTCATCTCGCCACGGTGGAAGACGGACGCGGCGAGGAGGGCATCCGCACCCGCGTCGACGGCGGGGGCGAAGTGGTCGACCCGACCCGCGCCTCCCGAAGCGATGACCGGGACCCGCGCGACCGAGCGCACCGCGGCGACGAGTTCGAGGTCGAACCCGTTCTTCGTGCCGTCCGCGTCGATGGAGTTGACGAGCAGCTCCCCCGCACCCCGCTCGACGGCGTCGCTTGCCCAGGCGATCGCGTCGATGTCGGTCTCGGTGCGGCCACCGTGCGTGGTGACCACGAAGCCGGACGCGGTGCGGTCGGAGCGCTTGACGTCGAGCGACAACACGACGGCCTGGGCGCCGAACCGGTCGGCGATCTCGCCGACGAGGTCGGGTCGGGCGATCGCAGCGCTGTTCACGCCGATCTTGTCCGCACCGCACTGCTGCAGGCGGGACACGTCGTCGACGGAGCGGACGCCGCCACCCACCGTGAGCGGGATGAACACCTGCTCGGCGGTGCGGGTGACCGTGTCGTACATCGTGGCGCGGTTCTCGACCGTCGCACCGACGTCGAGGAAGGTCAGCTCGTCGGCACCCTGCTCGTAGTAGCGCGCGGCGAGCTCGACCGGGTCGCCGGCGTCCTGCAGGTCGAGGAAGTTGACGCCCTTGACGACCCGGCCGCCCTGGACGTCGAGGCACGGGATGACCCGGACGGCCACGCCGCCCGGCGCCGTGGCTGCCGCGGTCACAGCCGCGCCGCGTGGATCGGGCTGACGAGGATGGCGCGCGCCCCGAGGTCGTACAGGGCGTCCATGATGAGGTTCGCGTCGTCGCGCGGGATCATCACGCGCACCGCGGACCAGTCGCGGCCGTGCAGCGGCGACACCGTCGGGGACTCGATGCCGGACGCGACGGCCGTCGCCTGCTCGAGCAGCGCGGTGGGGATGTCGTAGTCGAGCATGACGTAGCCGCGCGCGACGAGCACACCCTGCAGTCGACGGCGGAGCACGTCGATGCCCGGGATCGTCTCGTCGGTCGACACCAGCAACGCGGTCGACTCGAGGATGACCGGACCGAAGATCTCGAGGCCGGCCTGCCGCAGCGTGCTGCCCGTCGACACCACGTCGGCCACGGCGTCGGCGACACCGAGACGCACGGCGCTCTCGACGGCCCCGTCGAGCTTGACGAGCGTCGCCGTCACCCCGTGGCGAGCGAGGAAGTCGCCGACCAGGCCCGGGTAGCTCGTCGCGACGCGGACGCCGTCGAGGTCCTGCAGGGTGCTGTACCTGCCCGGCGTGCCGGCGAACCGGAAGGTGGAGTCGGCGAAGCCGAGCGCGTCGACCTCGTGCGCCTCGGAACCGGAGTCGAGCAGCAGGTCGCGGCCGGTGATGCCGACGTCGAGCGCGCCGGAGCCGACGTAGGTCGCGATGTCCCGCGGGCGGAGGAAGAAGAACTCGACGCCGTTGCGCTCGTCGAGCAGGTGCAGCGCCTTCGGGTCGCGGCGACCGGCGTACCCGGCCTCGCGCAGCATGTCGGACGCGGTCTCGGACAGGGAGCCCTTGTTGGGCACGGCGATGCGGAGCATCAGGGGGTCTGCTTTCTGGTCGGGGTCGTGGCGGATCGAGGTCGGTGCACGGGCGGTGCCCGAGCGCGTCCTACAGATGTCGCCAGATGTCCGCCGGGGACAGCCCCTTCGCGACCATGAGGACCTGCAGGTGGTACACGAGCTGCGAGATCTCCTCCGAGGTGCGCTCGTCGCCCTCGTACTCGGCCGCCATCCAGACCTCGGCTGCTTCTTCCACGATCTTCTTGCCGATCTGGTGCACGCCGGCGTCCAGTTCGGCGACGGTGCCGGAGCCCTCGGGGCGCGTGCGCGCCTTCTCGGTGAGCTCCTGGAACAGGTCGTCGAACGTCTTCACGCGGTCCAGGCTACCGGTCTCCGCTGACGCCTCCGACGTACCGTCCGGACGGGTCGCGCTCATGCCCGCGCCCGCGCGGCCGCTTCGCGCAGGTCCGTGATCCGCGCGGCGGGCTCACCGCCGTAGACGGCCGACCCGGCGACGAGCGTGTCGGCGCCGCTGCGCACGGCCTCGGGCACGGTGTCCACCGAGATGCCACCGTCGACCTCGAGCCACACGTCGAGCCCCGAGGCGTCGACCGCCGCACGGGCGTCGGCGAGCTTCGGCATCACGGACGGCATGAACGACTGGCCGCCGAAGCCGGGCTCGACGGTCATGAGCAGGATCATGTCGTAGGCGTCGAGGTGGTGCAGCACCTGCGTGATCGGGGTGCCTGGCTTCACCGCGACGGCGGCACGGGCCCCGTTCGAGCGGATCGCGGCGGCCGTGGCCACGGGGTCGTCCGCGGCCTCGAAGTGGAACGTCACGCTCGACGCACCGGTCTCGGCGTACTTCGGCGCGTTGACGTCGGCGTCGGTGATCATGAGGTGGACGTCGAGCGGCACCGGGGAGACCTGCTGCAGGCGTTCGACGATCGGCAGCCCGAGCGTCAGGTTCGGCACGAAGTGGTTGTCCATCACGTCGACGTGCACCAGATCGGCGCTCTCGATGCGGTGGAGTTCACGCTCGAGGTTCGCGAAGTCGGCGGACAGGATGCTCGGCGAGATGCGGATCGTCACCGGGCAAGCCTACCGGCGCGAGCCTGCCGGGCCGCTCCGCGGCGACGTCAGCGCCCGCCGACCACCCGGGTGCCGAGCTCCGAGCCGAGCATCGTCTCGAGCGCGGCGTCGACGAGCCGTTCGCCCTGCGCCCGGTCGATCCGGTGCGAGACGACCAGGGTGGCGATCCCCTGCATGGTCGCCGCGAACAGGAGCTTGAAGAGGAGTCGGGCGTCCGCACCGTCGTCCCCCGTCGTCGCGGCTCCCACGGCACCCTCGAGCACCGCGAACAGCGACTCCGCGGCAGCCTGCACGGGGCCCGTCCGGCCGGTCGTCTTCGCCTGGAACATGAGGTCCATCAGCGCCGCGTCGTCGATCGCGAAGTCCACGTACGCCAGGGCGACCCGGCGGAACCGGTCCTCCAGCCCGTCGGCACCCGACAGTGCCCGGCGCACGGCAGCGGTCAACCGGTCGAAGCCGAGTTCGGCGAGGGCGTCGAGGAGCGCCTGCCGATCGACGAAGTGGCTCCGGGGGGCGCCGTGACTGACCCCGGCGCGGCGGGCGAGGTCGCGGAGCGAGAGTCCGTCGACCCCGGACTCCCGCAGCACCGCGACGGCCTCGTCGAGGAGCACCGCCCGCAGGTTCCCGTGGTGGAAGGGCCGCTCGGTCATGAGGCCATCTTAGTCCCGAACTAGGCATTGACTATTTTCTAGGCAACGCCTAGTTTGACGACATGCCTTCGGAACAGACCCTCCTCGTGTTCGGCGCGACCGGCCAGACCGGCCAGCACTTCACCCGGCTCGCGCTCGACGCCGGTCACCGCGTCCGCGCCGTCGTCCGGACGCCGTCGAAGCTGGCCGTCCAGCACGACGACCTGCAGGTCGTGCAGGGCTCGATCACCGACGACCTCGACCTCGACGCACTGCTCGACGGCGTGACGGGCGTGGTCGTGATGCTCGGGGACGTCGCCGCGCAACGCGAGCGACCCGTCAACACGCAGTTCGTCCGCGCCCTCGTCCCCGCCATGCGCCGGAACGGCACCCGGCGCCTGCTGTACCAGGCCGGCGGGCTGAGCGCCCCTCCCGGCAAGCGGCTCGCCCCCGTGCTCCGCGTCGTCCGGTCGACGCTCGCGCGGGACTACCGCGGCCAGCACGCGGACAACGAGGCGGTCATGCGCTACCTCGACGCCGAAGCGCAGGACATCGCCTGGACCGTCCACCGGGCCGGTATCGGCTCGGACGGTCCCACGAAGGGCGAGCTCCGCCGGTCGGCGCGGTGGATCAGCATCGGCACGTTCCGGGACTGCGCCGCGTACAACCTGCGGGCGCTGTTCGACGACACGGCCGTGCACACGTGCGACGGCAGCGCCTACCGGCGCGCGGCTTGAACGCCGGGCGACCCGCTCAGCCGACGCGACGGAACAACGCGATGAACATCGCGTCGGTGCCGACCCGGTGGGGCCAGAGCTGCGCCGTGTTCCCGTCCGCGATCTCCGGGTCACGAGCGGCGACGCCGCGCACGATCGTCGCGGTGTCGAGCTGCTCGAGGACTCCCCCGTGCCGCCCCATCAGCGCGTCGACCTGCCCGCGCGTCTCGGCCAGGTGCGGTGAGCACGTCACGTACGCGAGCGTCCCGCCCGGTGCGAGCACCCGGACCGCGGCGTCGAGCAGCTCGGCCTGCAGGGCCGCGAGCTCCTGGACGTCCTCGGGGGTCTTGCGCCATCGCGCTTCCGGACGCCGACGCAGGGCGCCGAGGCCCGTGCACGGCGCGTCGAGCAGGATGCGGTCGAAGGTCATCCCGGTGCCGTCGCGGCCGTAGCGCCGGGCATCGCCCTCGACGACGCGGACGTGGTCGCCGAACACCCCGAGGGCGTTCCGCACGAGTCCGGCACGTGCCGGCACGAGCTCGTTCGCGACGAGGGTCGCGCCGCCCTGCTGCGCCTCGGCGGCGAGCAGCGCGGCCTTGCCACCGGGGCCGGCGCACATGTCGAGCCAGCGCTCGCCCGCGCGGACCGCGGACGACCGGCTCAGCGCGAGGGCGGCGAGCTGCGAGCCCTCGTCCTGCACGCGCAGGCGCCCGGCAGCGACGCCCGGCACGCGCGCGGGGTCACCGGAGATGCCGCGGATCCCGACGGGCGAGACCGGCAGGGCGTCGGCGGCCGGCACGGGGTCGGCGGTCCGGACGGGAGGCACGGTGCCGGTCGCGCCGTCGGCCGCCGGTTCGTCGTCGGCGGGCACCAGGGCCGCCGGCACGTCCGCCGCGCCGGTCGCGTCGGCGAACGCGGCGTCGTCGTCTGCGTCTTCGTCTGCGTCCGGCACCGTGCGCGCCGTCGCGGTGGCGATGTCCTCGTCGGTGGCGAGCCCGGGCAGCGCCGCGAGCTGCACCCGGGGCGCGGCGTTGTCGGCGGCGAGCAGGGCGGCGAGCTCTTCGCGGGAGCGTTCGGCGGCGAGGGCGTCGCGCAGGGCCGAGACGACCCAGACCGGGTGCGACCACCGCGTGGCGAGCAGGGCGTCGCCGCCACGGCCCTCGGTGATCTGGGCGTCCCACTCGTCGTCGGTACGCGCGGCGATCTTGCGCATCACGGCGTTCACGAAGCCGGTGGCACGGCGGGCTCCGACCTCGCGCGCGAGCTCGACCGTCGCGTCGACCGCGGCGTGCGTCGGGGTGCGCATCGCGAGCAGCTGGTGGGCACCGAGCCGCATCACGTCGAGGACGTCGGCCTCGATGTTCTCGGGCCGACGACCGGAGGCCAGCGCGATGATGACGTCGTAGCGGCCGAGCATCCGGATCGAGCCGTAGGTGAGCTCGGTGGCGAACGCGGCGTCGCGGGCCGTGAGACCGGCGCGACGGATGCGTGTCGGCAGCAGCAGGTTCGCGTACGCGTCGTCGACCTGCACGGCCCGGAGCACGTCGAAGGCGACACGACGCGCGTTCGCGGAGCGGGGTCCGCGACGGGCACCCCGGGTGTTCGTCGGCTGGCTCATGCGAGGACCTTCCCGTCCAGTTCACCCAGGCCACGGGCCCAGGCTGCGGCGTCCATCGCCTTCTTGCCGGCCGGCTGCACCTCGAGCAGCGCCAGCGGCGTGTCACCGGTCCCGACCAGCAGCCGACCGCCGTGGAGTGCCAGCGCACCGGGCGCGAGCTGCGGGGCGGGGTCTGCGGGGCCTCCTGTCAGGCGGTTGCTGCGGAGCAGCTTCACGCGGGTCTCGCCGAGGTGGGCGTACGCGCCGGGCTCGGGGGTGACCCCGCGCAGACGGGCGTGCACGACCGTCGCCGGAGCACCGAAGTCGATGCGCCCGTCGTCGATGGTGGTCTTCGGGGCGAGCGTCGGCTCGCCGGTCTGCTCGGTCGCGACGGCGGTGCCGGCGGCGATGTCGTCGACCACACGGGCGACGGTCTCGGCGCCGGACTCGGCCATGGCGGCGAGGACCTCGCCGGCGGTGGCCTCCGGTTCGATCGTGAACGGGTCCGCCGCGAACACCGGGCCGGCGTCGAGCGCCTCGACGAGCTGGAAGACCGACGCGGCGGTGCGGGTGTCCCCCGCCATCACGGCCCGCTGGACCGGCGCGGCACCGCGGTACTCCGGCAGGTCGGAGAAGTGCAGGTTCACCCAACCGAGGCGCGGAGCGTCGAGCGCGGGGCGGCGGAGCAACGCGCCGTAGGCGACGATGACACCGAGGTCGACGTCCAGCGCGGCGATGCGCGCGGTGACGTCGTCGTCCACGCGGCTCGCCTCGATGACGGGCAGTCCGAGCTCCGCGGCGACCTGCGCGACCGGCGTCGGCGTCAGGATGCGCTTCCGGCCCTGCGGTGTCGGCGGACGGGTGAGGACCGCAGCGATCTCGTGGTCGGACGCCGCCAGGCGGCGGAGGGTGGGGACGGCCGCAGCGGGGCTGCCGGCGACGACGAGACGCATGGGTTCGATCCTCCCACGAGCGCGCTCGCCGGACTGACCCGAACCGGGCGTTCTGTGGATGGGTACGTTCTGCGGCACGGAACGAGAGGGGCTCCCATGTCCGACGTCACCACGTCCACCGACCGCTTCGCAGGGTCCAGCATCCAGAAGGTCGCGCTGCTCGTCGGCGTCGTGTTCCTGCTGGTCGGGATCGCCGGGTTCGTGCCCGGGCTGACGTCCGGCTCGCTCGCGGGTGCCGGCCACGGGTCGATGGCGATGCTGCTCGGGGTCTTCCAGGTGTCGGTGCTGCACAACGTCGTGCACCTGCTGTTCGGGGTCGTCGGGGTGCTCGCGGCGGGGTACGCCACCGGGTCGCGGATGTACCTGGTGCTCGGCGGGGTCGTCTACTTCGTGCTCTGGGTCTACGGGCTGTTCACCGCCGGGCACTCGTTCGGCGCGAACTTCGTGCCGCTGAACTGGGCCGACAACTGGCTGCACCTCGTGCTCGCGGTCGGGATGGTCGCACTCGGCGTGGTGTTCCCGCGCGTCGGTGGGCGGCCCGCGCGCGCCTGAGGGGCGGGCCCTGGCGCAGGCGGGTTTTCCGACGAACCACTCGTTGATCGACGCGTGGTTCGTCGGAAGGTGCACACGCATCGGGTGCGTGCGCATCGGCCGACAGCACACGAGGTGATCGACGCGTGGAACGTCGCAAGATGCGAACGCATGCGGCCCGGGAGGCCCGGCGCAGCTCCGCCGCGGAGGTCTCGTCCGGCGGCCGTGCGGCTCAGACCTCGCTGAAGGGCTCGGCGTCGTCCAGCCGGACCCGCAGCGTCGGTGCCGCACGACGCCGATTGCCGCCCTTGAGCACTCGCCGGGTCGACGACCGCCGGATGACCTCGGCCTTCAGGGTCGCCGCGACCTCGGCACCGTGGGCGTACGGGAACCGCACGATCGCCCGGACCGTGCCGGGCAGGCCGTCGTCCTCGACGGGTACCGGGCCGAGCACCGGGCCGGCGGTCGCCCCCTCGAGGGCCTCGACCGCAGCGGTGACGGCCTCGTCGGTGCCGGTCATCGTCGCGACGCGGACCGCCGGCGGGAAGTGCAGTTCGCGCCGGTCGGTGAGTTCGTCGTGCGCGGGACCGTCGAGCCGCCAGAGCGCCATCGCCGTCGCGAGCTTGCCGCCGATGCCGACCAGGTACGCCTCCGCCCCGGGAGCACCCTTGGCGGCGGCGTTCGTCCAGAACCGGAGCACGTCCTCCTGCACGCGCAGTCCTTCGCGCGCGAGCATCTTCTCGCCGTCGAGCAGCAGGACGCACGCGTACCCACCGGGCACGCTCGGCTCGGCGCCACGGGTCGCGACGACGACGGAGGGCCTCGCAGGGACCTCGTCGAGCGGGCGCGAGCCGTCCGCCACCACGATCCGGGTGCCGGGGAACGCCCGCCCGAGTTCGTCGGCGGTGCGTTGGGCACCCTGTCCCACGGGCTTCACGGTGCCGTTGCCGCACGTCGGGCAACGGAACCCCACGGCGAGGGCACCGCAGAAACGGCACTGCGGCGTGGCCCCACGGTGCGGACTGCCGAGCGGACCGCCGCAGATCCGGCAGTGCGCCCGCTCACCGCACTCCGCGCAGACGAGTCCGGTACCGAACCCGGGGCTCGCGACCTGCACGAGCACCGGGCCGTGCTGGCTGGCCTCGCGCGCGGCACGCCAGGCGGAGCTCGGGATGCGCGCCTGCGCGGCGTAGCCCTCGGCCGAGGTCTGCTGCACGGTGGGGATGACCTTCGGGTTCTTCACCCGGAACGGCGTGACGTCCTGCAGCCAGTGCAGTTCGACGAGCCGCTGCACGTCGGTGCTGCGGGCGTGCGAGACGAACAGCAGTGCGGCGCCCGACTGCGCCGCCCGCACGAGGGCGACGTCACGCGTGTGCACGTACGGCGCGCGCTGCTCGATGAACGAGGCGTCGCCGTCGTCCCACATCGCGATGAGCCCGAGGTCGGTCGCCGGTGCGTACACCGCCGTGCGGTTGCCGATCGCGACGACGGGGCGCGTCCGCGCCTGCAGCAGTGCCTTGGCGCGCTGCCCGTTCGTCTGCTTGGCGTCGAAGCGCACGACCCGTTCCGGCGGCAGCACCGCGAGCAGCGCGCGCTCGAGGTCGATCACGTCGCGGAAGTCGGGGACGGCGATGACGGCGGACTGCTCGGCCGCGAGGGTGTGCGCCGCCGCCTGGGCGAGCGTCGCCGCCCATCCGGGGACCCAGACGGGGTCGGCGTCGCGGTCGTCGTCCGCGTCGCCGTCGGCACCGGAGCGCCCGGCCAGCGCCACGGGGTGGGGTACCGCGGCGACCGCAGCACGATCGTGCTCGGCGATCACGCCTTCGAGCATGCCCGGGGTGTAGCCGGTCACCGGCGGCGCGGACACCGGGGGCGGGGACCACGAGGTGTCCCGCGCGAGCCAGGCCTTCTCGGCGCGGACCTGGCGGGTCGGCACGGCCAGGCGCAGGACGTCGGACGCCACACCGGCGGCGCGGTCGGCCACGGCGCGGGCGAGCTTCCAGATCTCCGGCGCCAGGACCGGGACGGGTGACACCAGGGTCTCGATCGCGCTGAGTTCACCCGGGTAGTCGCCCTCGTCGACGATCTCGACGACGTAGCCGTCGGACATCCGGGCCCCGGTGCGGAGCGGGACCTTCACGCGGACCCCCGGCACGCAGTCGTCCTCGAGCTCGGCCGGCACCCGGTAGTCGAACAGACGGTCCAACTGCGGGAGCGGCGAGTCGAGGACGACGCGCGCGACGGTGGTCACGCGGTGCCTCAGACGGCGGCGGTGACGAGCCCTGCGGCGGCGCGGAGTTCCTCGACACGGTCGAGCTGCTCCCAGGTGAACCCGGGGAGCTCGCGGCCGAAGTGTCCGTACGTCGCGGTCTGCGCGTAGACCGGACGGAGCAGGTCGAGGTCGCGGATGATCGCGGCCGGACGCAGGTCGAAGACCTGGCGGATCGCGGCTTCGATCGTGGCGTCGTCGACGTGTCCGGTGCCGAAGGTCTCGACGTAGAGCCCGACGGGCTTCGCGCGGCCGATCGCGTAGGCGACCTGCACCTCGAGCCGGTCGGCGAGGCCCGCGGCGACCGCGTTCTTCGCGACCCAGCGCAGCGCGTACGCCGCCGAGCGGTCGACCTTCGACGGGTCCTTGCCGCTGAACGCGCCACCGCCGTGACGGGAGGCCCCGCCGTAGGTGTCGACGATGACCTTGCGGCCGGTGAGTCCGGCGTCGCCCTGAGGGCCACCGATCTCGAAGCGACCCGTCGGGTTGACGATGACGTCGACGTGCGAGGAGTCGAGGTCGACGAGGTCGAGCACCGGACGGATCACGTGCTCGGTGATCTCGGCGGTGAGCTGCTCCAGCGTGACGCTCGGCGAGTGCTGCGTCGACAGGACGACGGTCTCGACGGTCTTCGGCACGACGCCGTCGTAGCCGACGGTGACCTGCGTCTTGCCGTCCGGGCGCAGGAACGCCAGCTCGCCGGACTTGCGCACGGCGGCCAGACGCTCGGCCAGGCGGTGCGCCAGCCAGATCGCGACCGGCATGTACTCGGGGGTCTCGTTCGTCGCGAAGCCGAACATGATGCCCTGGTCGCCGGCACCCTGGCGGTCGAGCGGGTCGACCGCGCCGGTGCGGGAGTCGAGCGACTCGTCGACGCCCTGCGCGATGTCCGGCGACTGCGCACCGATCGACACCTCGACGCCGCACGTGGCGCCGTCGAAGGAGACGTCCGACGAGTTGTAGCCGATGCCTGTGATGACGTCACGGACGAGCTTGGGGATCTCGACGTAGCCCGAGGTCGTGACCTCGCCGGCGACGTGCACGAGGCCCGTCGTGACCATCGTCTCGACGGCGACCCGAGCGTGCGGGTCCACCGTGAGCAGTGCGTCGAGGATGCTGTCCGAGATCTGGTCGCAGATCTTGTCGGGGTGCCCCTCGGTCACCGACTCGGACGTGAAGAGGCGCAGAGCAGCTGCAGTCACCGGGATCAGTCGGAGGGCTGCTGCTGCTTGGTGACGGTGAGCTTGTCCTCGTTGATCTCGTGGAGAGCCACGGACAGCGGCTTGTCGTCGATCGTCGAGTCGACGAGCGGGCCGACGTTGTCGAAGAGCGAGCCCTCGTGCAGGTCGGCGTAGTAGTCGTTGATCTGACGCGCGCGCTTGGAAGCGAAGATGACGAGCGCGTACTTCGACTCGACCTTGCTGAGCAGGTCGTCGATGGGCGGGTCGATGATGCCCTGGGGGTTGGCCATGGAGTCTCCTCGTCGTCGGTGCACCCGTCAGGGCGCAGAGAACAAGTCTACGACCTGTCGTGCTGCGGTGCCGACATCGGAGTTCACGATCCGCACGTCGAACTCGTCCTGGGCGGCCAGTTCGACCTTCGCCGTGTCGAGTCGACGCGCCTGTTCCTCGGGCGACTCGGTGCCGCGGCCGATGAGTCGACGCACCAGCTCTTCCCACGTCGGGGGCAGCAGGAACACGAGCACGGCCTCGGGCATGGCGTCACGGACCTGGCGAGCACCCTGCAGGTCGATCTCGAGCATGACCCGCTCGCCGGCGTCGAGCGCTCGGTCGATCGGCGGCCGCGGGGTGCCGTACCGGTACGAGTTGTGCACCGTGGCCCACTCCAGCAGTTCGCGCTCGCGGATCATCCGGTCGAACTCGGCGTCGTCGACGAAGTAGTAGTGCACGCCGTCGACCTCGCCGGGGCGGGGCTTGCGCGTGGTGGCGGAGACGCTGAGGTTCACGTCCGGGTACTGCTCGCGGATGTAGGCGCTCACCGTGCCCTTGCCGACCGCCGTCGGCCCGGCGAGGACGACGAGCTTCGAGGCACCGCGCTTGCGACCGCGGGCGGCGAGCCAGTCGGCCAGTGCCGTGCGCTGCCGGGTGCCGAGGCCCCCGAGGCGCTTCGACGGCGCGATGCGCAGCGTGCCCATGATCGACTCGGCACGCGCCGGACCGATGCCGGACAGGCTGACGAGCAGGTCGCGCACCCGGAGCGAGCGCTCCGCCGAGGTCGTGTCGACGAGGGCGTCGTCCCATGCCGAGCGAGCGACCTCGAGTGCCGAGCGCTCCCCCGACGCGATCGCGGCCTTGACCGCGGCCCGGGCGCGTCGCGCGGCGACCGCGGCCTGGGCCGCCGCGACGCGGTCGACCTCTGGTGGTGTGCGGTGGGCCGGCAGGTCGGTGCCGTCGGTGCGGTCGGTGCGGTCGCCGTCGGTGCGGTCGCCGTCGGCGGTCATGCTGCGGCCCCGAGGGCAGCGCGGATCCGGTCGGCGCGGTCGGACACGAGTGCCGCGACCCCGTCCGGACCGTCGGTCAGCAGACCGCGCGACTCGCTCACGAGCACCTGCTCGGCGCGTGCACCGTACAGCGCACGGAGGTCCTCGATCCGGGCACCCTGGGCACCGAAGCCCGGGGCCAGGACCGGCGCGGTGCCGATGGCGTCCGCGTCGATGCCGAAGTCGTCGAGGTGAAGGGTCGCGCCGAGCACGAGCCCGACGTCGCCGAGGGCCTGGTCGCCCGCGGCCCGGTTGTCGTCTGCCACGTCCAAGACGATACCGGCAGCCACGGACCGCCCGGCACGCGGACCCTCCGCCAGGACCGCGGTCTGCAGCACCCGGGCCTCCGGGTTGCTCGTCGCGGCGAGCACGAAGACGCCGGCACCGTTCCGCCGGGCGACGTCGACCGTGCCGCTGAGCGAGCCGTAGCCCAGGTACGGCGACACCGTCATCGCGTCGGCCGCGAACGGCCCGTCACGGTCGAGCCACGCGAGTGCGTAGTCGTCACCGGTCGACCCGATGTCGCCCCGCTTCACGTCGGCGACGACCAGGAGGCCCGCATCACGTGCCCGACGGATCGTCGCGTCGAGCGCGCGGTAGCCCGCTACCCCCGCCGCCTCGAAGAAGGCGATCTGCGGCTTCACGATCGCCGCGCGGCCGGCGGCCGCGTCGACCAGGGCCGCACCGAAGGCGGTCAGGCCCTGCTCGTCGCGGCCGAGCCCCCACGCCGCCAGGGTGGTGGCGTGGGGGTCGATGCCGACGCAGAGCGGTGAACGCTCGCGCATCGCGGACGCGAGCCGATCGCCGAAGGAGGCCGGGCCTCCCGATCGTCCGTCGCTCACCAGGTGGCGCGCTCCCGCGCGTAGTCCTGCAGGCTCCGGACGTTGAGCGGCGTGCCGATCGTCTCGATCGCCGCGACCGCCGCACCGATCTGCGCGATCGTCGTGAACAGCGGCTTGTCCGCTGCGACCGTGGCCGCACGGATCTCGTACCCGTCCGCCCGACCGGCGGCACCCGACGGCGTGTTGATGACGATGTCGACCTCGTTGCGCGTCAGCAGGTCGACGACGCTCTCGCCGCCCTGGCTGTACTTGCCGACGATGCCGACCTCGATGCCGTTGCGGCGGAGGATCTCCGCCGTGCCCTCGGTCGCGATGATCGTGAAGCCGAGCTGCTGCAGGCGGTGCACCGGCAGCACGATGGCGCGCTTGTCGGTGTCCGCGACGCTCACGAAGACCGTGCCGCTGGTCGGCAGGCCGCCGTACGCGGCGTCCTGCGACTTGAGGAACGCCCGCGGGAAGTCGCGGTCGATGCCCATGACCTCGCCGGTGGAGCGCATCTCGGGGCTGAGGACCGAGTCGACGACCTGACCCTCGCGGGTGCGGAAGCGGCGGAAGGGCAGGACGGCCTCCTTGACGGCGACCGGGGCCTCCATCGGGACGAACGCCCCGTCGCGTGCCGGCAGCATGCCCTCGGCGACGAGCTCGTCGACGCTGGTGCCGGTCATGATGCGGGACGCGGCCTTGGCCAGCGGGATGCCGAGCGCCTTCGAGACGAACGGGACCGTGCGGCTGGCTCGTGGGTTCGCCTCGAGGACGTAGAGCACACCGGCGCCGATGGCGAACTGGACGTTGAGCAGCCCCTGCACGCCGATGCCGCGGGCGATCTTCTCGGTCGCGTCGACGACGCCCTGGATCTCGGCACGGCCGAGGCCGACCGGGGGCAGGGTGCAGGCGGAGTCACCGGAGTGGATGCCGGCCTCTTCCAGGTGCTCCATGATGCCGCCGATGTAGAGCCGCTCACCGTCGAAGAGCGCGTCGACGTCGATCTCCACCGCGTCGTCCAGGAACCGGTCGACGAGCAGCGGGAGCTCCGGGCCGATGATCGCCTGGTCGGCCATCCGGTCGAAGTAGTCGGCGAGCGACGGGGAGTCGTACAGGATCTCCATGCCGCGGCCGCCGAGCACGAAGGACGGGCGGACGAGCACCGGGTAGCCGATCTCCTCGGCCACGGCGGTCGCGCTCGCCAGGTCGTGGGCGGTGCCGTTGCGCGGCGCGAGCAGCCCCGCGGCGTCGAGGATGGCGGAGAACTGGCCGCGCTCCTCGGCGGAGTCGATCGCCGTCGGGCTCGTGCCGAGGATCGGGATCCCCGCCGCCTCGAGCGGCTTCGCCAGGCCCAGGGCGGTCTGCCCCCCGAGCTGCACGACGACGCCGACCAGTTCGCCCGATGCCGCCTCGGCCTCGATGACCTCGAGGACGTCCTCGGCCGTGAGCGGCTCGAAGTACAGGCGGTCCGAGGTGTCGTAGTCGGTGGAGACCGTCTCGGGGTTGCAGTTGATCATGATCGTCTCGAACCCGGCGTCGCTCAGCGCGAAGGACGCGTGCACGCAGGAGTAGTCGAACTCGACGCCCTGGCCGATGCGGTTCGGGCCGGAGCCCAGGATGACGACCTTCTTGCGGTCGCTCGCGACCACCTCGGTCTCGGCGTCGTACGACGAGTAGTGGTACGGCGTCAGGGCCGGGAACTCGCCGGCGCAGGTGTCGACGGTCTTGAAGACGGGGCGGATGCCGAGGGCGTGCCGGTCGTCGCGGACCTGCTGCTCGCTGACCGGGTGCTCCGGGGTGCTGCGCAGCGCCGCGATCTGGGTGTCGCTGAAGCCGTGCTCCTTGGCCCACCGGATGGTGTCCGCGTCGAGCTCGTCGGCGGCCGCGACCTCGGCGGCGACCTCGTTGATGAGCACGATCTGGTCGATGAACCACGGGTCGATCTTCGTCGCCTCGAAGACCTCGTCGGCGGTGGCGCCGGCGACCAGGGCCTGCTGCACCGTGACGATCCGGCCGTCGGTGGGGATGGACGACTTCGCGAGCAGGGCGTCCTTGTCGAGCGCCGCCGCCGGGGTGTCCCAGTGGAAGCTCGAGCCGCGCTTCTCGAGCGAGCGCAGTGACTTCTGCAGCGCCGTCGCGTAGTTGCGGCCGATCGCCATCGCCTCGCCGACGCTCTTCATCGTCGTGGTGAGCGTGGCGTCCGCAGCGGGGAACTTCTCGAACGCGAACCGCGGGGTCTTCACGACCACGTAGTCGAGCGTCGGCTCGAAGCTGGCCGGGGTGACCTTCGTGATGTCGTTCTGGATCTCGTCCAGGCGGTACCCGATGGCGAGCTTCGCGGCGATCTTCGCGATCGGGAAGCCGGTGGCCTTCGAGGCCAGGGCCGACGAGCGGGAGACGCGCGGGTTCATCTCGATGACGATCAGACGGCCGTTCGACGGGTCGACGGCGAACTGGATGTTGCAACCACCGGTGTCGACACCGACGCGGCGGATGATGTCGATGCCGATGTTGCGCATGTTCTGGTACTCGCGGTCGGTGAGCGTCAGCGCCGGGGCGACGGTGATCGAGTCGCCGGTGTGCACGCCGACCGGGTCGACGTTCTCGATGGAGCAGATGACGACGGTGTTGTCGTAGTTGTCGCGCATCAGCTCGAGCTCGTACTCCTTCCAGCCGAGGATGGACTCCTCGAGCAGGACCTCGGTCGTCGGGCTGGACTGCAGCCCGTCGCCGACGAAGCGGACGAGTTCGGCTTCGTCGTACGCGAAGCCCGAACCGAGACCACCCATGGTGAAGGACGGGCGGACGACGAGCGGGTAGCCGAGGTCCTTCGCGAACTCCTTCGCCTCTTCCAGCGTGTGGGCGATGTGGCTCCGGGCCACGTCGGCGCCGGACTCGAGCACGAGCTCCTTGAAGAGCTGGCGGTCCTCTCCGCGCTGGATGGCGTCCACCTTGGCGCCGATGAGCTCGACACCGTGCTTGGCGAGGATGCCGGCCTCGTCGAGCGCGATCGCCGCGTTCAGCGCGGTCTGGCCGCCCAGCGTCGGCAGGACGGCGTCCGGCTTCTCGATGCGGATGATCTCCTCGAGGCACGCGTTCGTGATCGGCTCGATGTAGGTCGCGTCGGCGAAGTCGGGGTCGGTCATGATCGTCGCGGGGTTCGGGTTGACGAGGATGACCCGGACGCCCTCGGCCCGGAGGACGCGGCACGCCTGGGTGCCGGAGTAGTCGAACTCGGCGGCCTGACCGATGACGATCGGGCCGGAACCGATGACGAGGACGGAGTTGATGTCTGCGCGCTTGGGCATCAGTTCGCTTCCTTGGTGATGTCTGCTGCGGGAGTGGTCGCGTCGGCGGTGGCCGCGTCGAGCGGCTCCCCGTCACGTCGCGCGCGCACCAGGTCCGCGAACCGGTCGAAGAGGTACATGCTGTCGTGCGGACCAGCGGCGGCCTCGGGGTGGTACTGCACGCTGAACGCGGGCACGTCGAGCGCCCGCAGGCCCTCGACCACGTCGTCGTTCAGCGAGTAGTGCGAGACCTCGACGCGTCCGAACCCGGCCGGCGACTCGAGGACCTGCCCCAGGGGAGCGTCGACCGCGAAACCGTGGTTCTGGCTCGTGATCTCGACCTTGCCCGTGGTGGTGTCGAGCACCGGCTGGTTGATGCCGCGGTGGCCGAAGGGCAGCTTGTAGGTGCCGAAGCCGAGCGCGCGGCCGAGCAGCTGGTTGCCGAAGCAGATGCCGAAGAACGGACGTCCGGTCCGCAGGCTGCCCTGCAGCAGTTCGACCTGGGCGTCCGACGCAGCGGGGTCCCCGGGGCCGTTCGAGTAGAACAGGGCGTCCGGTGCGAGCTCCTCGAGCGCCGCAGCGGAGATGTCCTGCGGCACGACGTGCACCTCGAACCCGCGCTGGGCGAGGTAGCGGGTGGTCGAGGCCTTCACGCCCAGGTCGAGCACGGCCAGCCGGCCGATCTGCTCACCTTCGGCCGGCACCACGTAGGTCTCCGGGGTGGACACGATCGCCGAGAAGCTCGCGCCGGCCATGGTGGCCTGCGACCGGACGGCGTCCAGCTGCTCCGACTCCGACAGCGTCGAGTCGACACCGCTGAACACGCCGCCCTTCATGGCACCGGCGTCGCGGATGCGGCGCGTGAGCGCACGGGTGTCGATGCCGGAGATGCCGACGATGCCGTCGCGCACCAGGTGGTCGTCGAGCGACGCGTTCGCGCGGTGGTTCGAGACCACGCGGCTGGGGTCGCGCACCACGTACCCGGCGACCCAGATGCGACGGGACTCGGGGTCCTCGTCGTTGACACCGGTGTTGCCGATGTGCGGCGCGGTCTGCACCACGATCTGGCCGGCGTAGGACGGATCGGTCAGCGTCTCCTGGTAGCCGGTCATGCCGGTCGCGAAGACCACCTCGCCGAGCGTGCGCCCTCGGGCGCCGTAGGCCCAGCCGTCGTACCGGGTGCCGTCTTCGAGGACCAGGACGGCCCGTTCGCGTGTCATGCTTTCTTCCCTTCGCCCGCGGTTCGCGGGGCATCGGCCGCAGTCGCCTGCGGCCCGGTCTCGGTCAGTCCCTGCAGGGCGAGCAGCGCGGCTGCGTCGCCCTCCGGGAACCGGAAGTACGTGTCGAGGTCCGTCGCACCTGCGGCGCCGGTCGCCGTCCATCGCAGACGGACCAGTCCCCCGGGCTCGACCACCCGGTCGATCGCCCACGTCGAGCGGTCGGCCCCGCGGACCGCGGCACGTTCGATCCAGCGGTCGTCCGCGCCGGCGAGTCGCAGGACCACACCGGTCGCGTGGACGTCCACGCCGCCGCGACCCCGGAACCCGAGTCCGCCGGCGGTGATGCGTTCCAGCGGCTGGTCCGCACGGGTCGTCGCGACGGAGAAACCGTCCCAGGACCCGGCCGCCGGTCCGACCGTGGTCGGGACGGGGACGGGAGGCACGGATTCCGCCTGCTTCCTGCTCCGCGTCCGCCAGGTGCGCGCCATGGCGACGAAGAGCGCGGCCACCGCGAGCAGGATCACCCCGCCGAGCAGCCAGCGCGCGGCGTCGCCGCTCATGCGCGCGCCCCCGTCCGGAGGGCCGCGGCGTGCGCGGCGACGGTGTCGGCGTCGACGAGACGGCCGTCGAGCACCGTCGGCGCGCCCAGGTGGAACGTGGCGACGACCCGGCCGGGCAGGGTCATGCCGAGGTACGGCGAGTTCTGCGACTGGCCGGCGAGGTCGGCGGCCGCGAACTCGCGGCTGGCCGTCGGGTCGTAGAGCGTGATCTCGGCGGGTGCGCCCTCGGCGATGCGCTGGCCGTGGCCCTCGACCTGGCCGATGCGTGCCGGCGCCTCGGACAGGACCCGGGCGACGTCGGCCCAGTCGAGCTGCCCCGACGCGACGACGGCGGACTGCACGACGCTGAGCGCCGACTCGAGGCCGACCATGCCGTTCGCCGCCGCCGGCCACTCGCAGCACTTCGCCTCGGCGGTGTGCGGCGCGTGGTCCGTCGCGACGATGTCGATCGTTCCGTCGGCCAGGGCGGCGCGCAGGGCGTCGACGTCCTCCTGGGCTCGGAGTGGCGGGTTCACCTTGTAGCGGGCGTCGTACCCGGGGGCGCCGTCGTGCCCGGCGATGAGGTCCTCGGTGAGCACGAGGTGGTGCGGGGTGACCTCGGCGGTGACGTCGATGCCGCGGGACTTGGCCCAGCGGATCACCTCGACGCTGCCGGCGGTCGACACGTGGCAGACGTGCAGCCGCGCGCCCACGTGGTCGGCGAGCAGGACGTCGCGGGCGATGATCGCCTCCTCCGCCACGGCCGGCCAGCCGGCCAGTCCGAGCTCCGACGACAGGCGGCCCTCGTTCATCTGCGCGCCGATGGTGAGTCGGGGTTCCTGCGCGTGCTGCGCGAGCACGCCGCCGAAGCCCTTGATGTACTCGAGCGCACGGCGCATGAGCAGCGGGTCGGCGACGCAGGAGCCGTCGTCCGAGAAGACCCGGACCTTGGCCCTGCTCGTCGCCATGGCGCCGATCTCGGACAGGTGCGTGCCCTGCAGCCCCTGTGACACCGCACCGATCGGGCGGACGGTGACGTAGCCGGCGTCGTCTCCGAGTGCCTGCACCTGCTCGACGACCCCGGCGGTGTCGGCGACCGGGCTCGAGTTCGCCATCGCGTTGACGGCGGTGAAGCCTCCGGCCGCAGCGGCGCGGGAGCCGGTGAGGACCGTCTCGGATTCCTCGTGCCCGGGCTCGCGCAGGTGGGTGTGCAGGTCGACGAGACCCGGCAGGGCGATGAGCCCGTCGGCGTCGACGACCGTGGCGCCGCCCGCGTCCACACCGAACCCGATCGCCGTGATGCGGCCGTCCTGGAGTCGGATGTCGGCGCGCGAGCCGTCGACCAGCTGCGCGCCGCGGATCAGGTGAGCGGTCATGCTGCGGACTCCTTCGGTTCGGTGCCGGTCAGGGCCAGGTAGAGGACCGCCATGCGGACCGAGACACCGTTCTCGACCTGCTCGACCACGGTGGATCGGGGGTCGTCGGCTGCGACGCCGGCGATCTCCAGACCGCGGTTCATCGGACCGGGGTGCATGATCAGCGTGCGCTCGGACAGCCGCGCGAACCGCGCTGCCGTCAGGCCCCAGTGCCGCGTGTACTCGCGCGGGTTCGGGAAGAACGCGTCGTCCATCCGCTCCTGCTGGATCCGGAGCGTCATGACGACGTCCGGGTCCTCGGCCAGGGCGGCGTCGAGGTCGTGGTGCACCGCTGCGCCGAACGGGGTCGTGGTGGCGGGCAACAGCGTCGGCGGTGCGGCGAAGGTGACGCTCGCACCGAGGGTCCGGAGCAGCCACGCGTTCGAGCGGGCGACACGGCTGTGCAGCACGTCTCCGACGATCAGGACCCGGACGCCGTCGAGGCCCTGTCCACGCGACCCCGCACCGTGCAGACGACGACGCATGGTGAAGGCGTCGAGCAGCGCCTGCGTCGGGTGCTCGTGCGTGCCGTCGCCGGCGTTCACCACGGGGACGTCGATCCAGTCGGCGTCGGCCAGCACGCGTGGCGCACCGGAGGAACCGTGCCGCATGACGATGCCGTCGATGCCCATCGCGCCGAGGGTCTGCACGGTGTCCTTGAGGGACTCGCCCTTGGAGACGCTCGAGCCCTTGGCCGCGAAGTTGATGACGTCGGCCGACAGGCGCTTCGCCGCGGCCTCGAACGAGATGCGCGTGCGCGTCGAGTCCTCGAAGAACAGGTTCACGACCGTCTTGCCGCGCAGGGCCGGGAGCTTCCGGACCTCGCGCGTGTTGACCTCGGCCATCTCCTCGGCGACGTCGAGGATGTGCACGGCCTGGTCGCGCGACAGGTCGGCGGTGGAGAGCAGGTGTCGCATCACGCCACCCCCTGCTCGATGAACACGGTGTCGTCGCCGTCGGTCTCGGACAGGTGCAGGGTGACCCGCTCGTCCGAGGCGGTCGGCAGGTTCTTGCCGACGTGGTCCGCCCGGATCGGCAACTCGCGGTGGCCGCGGTCGACGAGCACGGCGAGCCGGACGGCGCGCGGTCGGCCGATCCCCTGCAGGGCGTCGAGCGCTGCCCGGACCGTGCGGCCCGAGTACAGGACGTCGTCGACGAGCACGACGACCTTGCCGTCGATGCCACCGGCGGGGATGACCGTGCGGTGCGGGGCACGACCGATGCCGTGCCCGAGGTCGTCCCGGTGCATGGTCACGTCGAGCGTGCCGACCCGTTCGGATCCGATGCCCGCCCGCGCGGACTGCCACTCGGGCTCGATGTCCGCCAGGACGCGGCCCAGCCGTTCGGCGAGCACGGCGCCCCGGGTCGGGATGCCCAGGAGGACGAGGTCCGAGCCGCCGTGGTTGGCCTCGAGGATCTCGTGTGCGATGCGCGTCAGAGCACGCGTGATGTCGGGTTGCTGCAGGACCGTTCTGGTACCCACGTCGACCCCCTTCCCCGCCTCACTGGACGGCATTAAAGGATGCTGACGTGCACAAGCCTAGCGGGACTCCTGGTCCCCTGCGACCGTCCGACCGGACGGTGCACGACCGCCGGCGACGGCTCCGAGGACACCGTTCACGAAGCCCGCGGAGTCCTCCGTCGAGAGCGACTGGGCGAGCTCGACGGCCTCGGCGATCGCGACGGCGTCGGGCACCTCCGGGTTGAACCGGAGCTCCCAGACGGCCATCCGCAGGATGCAGCGGTCGAGGACCGGCATCCGGGCGATCGACCACCCCTGGGCGTGGTCGACGATGACGGAGTCGATCTCGTGACGGGCGTCGTCGACGCCCGTCACGATCTGCCGTGCGTAGTCCCAGCTCGAGGCACGCTCGGGCTGGTCCAGGTGACGGACGGTCTCGGTGGCCAGGACGTCCGCGATCGGGAGCTCACGCACCTCGGCCACGTACAGCATGTCGAGGGCGCGCTTGCGGGCCTTCGAACGAGCACTCATACGGACGTCGCCTAGGAGTTGACGCGGCCGAGGAAGCTGCCGTCGCGCGTGTCGATCTTCACCGTGGTGCCGCTCTCGAGGTAGAGCGGGACCTGGATGCGGTGGCCGGTCGCGATGATGGTCGCGTCCTTGGTGCCGCCGGAGGAGCGGTCGCCCTGCAGGCCCGGCTCGGTCTCGACCTCGGTCACGATCGACGTCGGGAGCTCGACGTAGAGCGGGTTGCCCTCGTTCATCGCGATGGTGACCATCGCGGACTCGAGCAGGTAGTTCTTCGCGTCGCCGACGACCGTCGCCGAGACCGGGATCTGGTCGTAGGTGTCGGTGTCCATGAACACGTACGAGTCGCCGTCCTCGTAGAGGAACTGGTAGTCGCGGCGGTCGACCACGGCGGTGTCGATCTTCGCACCGGCGTTGAAGGTGCGGTCGACGACCTTGCCGGAGACGACGTTCTTCAGCTTGGTGCGGACGAACGCGCCACCCTTGCCGGGCTTGACGTGCTGGAACTCCACGACCGACCACAGCTGGCCGTCGATGATGAGAACGGCGCCGTTCTTGATGTCAGTGGTACTGGCCATGAGTCTTCGGTGTCCCGTTCGGTCGTGTTGTGAAAGGTCTTCGGGCCGCGCTGGGCCCCGGACGAGTGTAGCGGACGCCCGCCCGTCGCCATCAGCGCCGTCGCCGGGCGCGCCAGGAGTCGATCGCCGCCCAGCCGAGCAGCACCACGGCCGCTCCCCCGAGCAGTGCCCCGGCCACCGCGGTCGAGATCGCGGCGTCCGGTCGGGCGGGCAGCGCCAGGTAGACGATCGCCAGGATGCCGGCACCGGCGCCGAGCAGCACGAGCAGGATGCGCCGGATCATGCCGGACACGAGCTCGCGGTCGCGGCGGTCCGCGAACAGCCGGATGTTGACGGTGAACTTGCCCGTCTCGATCGCCTCGCCGATCCGGTCGACCCGGCGCGGCAGTCGTCGGGCCGCGGAGACGACACCGATCAGCTCCTTCGCCGCCAGGTCGCGCAGCTTGCCGGGGCGCAGCTGGTCGGTGATCTGCTCACGGGCGAGCCCGCGGGACTCCTCGAGCAGGTCGAACGAGGGCGCGAGTGTGCGGAGCGTGCCCTCGAAGATCGCCAACGCCCGCGCGGCCGCGACGAAGTCCGGCGGCGCCTTGAGCCGGTACCGCCCGAACACCTCGACCGCGTCGTCGACCGTCTCGACGCCGATCCGTGCGCCCGGTCCGAGCTCGTCCGCGACGAAGCGCGCGATGTCCCGACGGAAGTCGGGCTCGTCGTGCGCGTCGCGCACCGGTGCCATCCGCAGGACCGCGTCGGCGATCCGCGAGGTGTCGTCCTGCAGGTAGGCGACCAGCAGGTCCTGGACCGTGTCCCGGAGGGTCGGGTCGAGCCTCCCGACCGATCCGAAGTCGATCAACGCGGGCCGCCCGTCCGGCAGCACCAGGACGTTCCCGGGGTGCAGGTCGGCGTGGTACAGACCGTCGAAGACGACCTGGCGCAGGAACGCCCGCAGGATCGCACGCATCGGGCCGTCGAGGTCGCGGTCCGCACGCTCGGCGCGGATCGCGCTGAGCGTGTCGCCCTCCAGGAACTCCATCACGAGCACGCGGCGCCCGGACAGGTCCGGGTAGGGGTCCGGGAACCGGACCTCGTCCGGACGGGCGCTGCGGGCCTGTGCGGCACGCAGGGCGGTGAGGTTCCGCAGCTCGGACACGAAGTCGACCTGGCGGACCAGGTCGTCGGCGTACTGCGCGGCCACGTCCTGCACGCCGACCTGCCGGGCCTCGGTCGACCAGCGCGCCATGAAGCGGACGACCCGGAGCGCGATGTCGACGTCACGGCGGACGGCGGCGTCGATGCCGGGACGCTGCACCTTGACCGCGACCGCGGTGCCGTCGGGCAGGCGGGCGCGGTGGACCTGGGCGATCGAGGCCGCAGCGACGGGCACCGGGTCGAAGGACGCGAAGACCTGGTCGACCGGTGCGCCGAGTTCCTGTTCGAGCAGGGCGAGCACCTGGTCGGCGGGGGCCGCGGTGACGTTGCGCTGCAGGTGCGCGAGTCCCTCGGTCCACTCCTCGGGGAGCAGGTCGTCACGCGTGGAGAGCAGCTGCCCCATCTTGACGAACCCGCCGCCCGCTTCCTCGAGCGCACGGCGCAGGTGCTCGGCCTGGCTGCGGCGCAGGTCGGCGGTGGCCGGGTCGTGCGAGAAGTCGAGGCGACGGAACGGGACGAGGCGGTGGCGCCTCGCGATCGACAGCAGTTCGGTGAACCGGCGGCCGCGGGACCGGAGGGTGCCGGTGCCGGCCTCCTGCGAGCCGGACAGGTCGCTCAGTCGGGGTGGGTTGGGCACGTCGTCAGTCTGCTCCCCGCTGCTGGGTCCGCCGCGTGTGCCTGCCCTCCTGCACAGGCCGGGAGGCGCGGCTCGGCATCCACAGACCGGCTCGCGTGACGCGTCGGGTCGCGCCCACTGCCGCAGGCTTGCCCCATGGAGACAGCACTGGTCGCGGCGTGCATCGCCGCCCACTGGGCGGCCGTGCATACGACATTTCGAGAACTGTGCTCCGGGAACTCGAGACCGTACGGTGGTGGTCGAAGGCGGACCGACGGCTCGCCACTCGCGCACTCCGGAGACGAACCGCCGCCGATCACGTCCACCATGAGGAAGAGGAGCCCACCTGATGCCGATCCTGCGACCCTTGCCGGATGCGCCCGACGTGGACGCGGACGACGACGTTCTCTTCGCGTGGGACAACGGCGCCACGGTCGCGGAGTTCCGGGAATGGCAGCGGACCGGTGTCCTCACCGTGTCCATGCGGGTCAAGTGGTGGTGGCGACGGACGCGGCGGGTGTTGCGCTGACGCCCGGTCAGGCGCCGCTGCCGTTGTAGCGTGCGGTGGCGCCGGACTCGACCAGGTCGCGGTAGCGCTCGAGCGCCGTCTCGGCACCGGTGCCGTGCTCCTGGTGCACGCCGATCCCCCGAGCAACGAGCTGCTCGCGCCAGTCCCCCGGCACCGGGCCCTCGTCGAAGCCCGTGATCCGCTCGACCGTGGCTCCGTCAGCGGCGAACTCCAGCGCGGAGACCCCCGACCACAGCAGGGCGCCGAGGCACATCACGCACGGTTGGGCGTTCACGACGAGCACGCGCCGGTGGCCGACGTCACGGCCGAGGTTCCAGGCGCCCGTCCGAGCCTGTGCGAGTCCGAGGGTGACGACCTCGGCGTGCATCGACGACACGTTGGCGTGCAGCACCAGGTTCACCCCGAGGGCGACGACCGCGCCCGTGTCCTCGTCGACGACGGCCGCTCCGAACGGGCCGCCGGTGCCCTCCTCGACGTTCCGTTCGGCGAGGGCGTTCACGAGCGCGAACCGCTCCGCACGGGTGCCGAGGTGTTCCGGAGCAGCGGCCTGCGCGTCGCGGAGCCAGTCGGGGACGGCGACACGGAGCTCGGTCGGGAACGGGGCGAGGGCTGCTGCAGACATGCGGCGACGCTAACGGCGCATCGTTTCGACGGTGTTTCCCGATCGAAACGATGCCGAAACACCGCGCCCGTAGCCTCGACCACCACCGGCTCGAGCCGGCAGGAGCGCGTGCGCATCGACGTCACGCGAGCATCCACGACAGGGGGCGATGATGACGGCACACCACGCGACCGCCGCGTCCCGCTGCTGGCCCCGCGGCGCCATCGCGCACGGACACTGACGACCGTCCGCCCGTTCGTCCGACCGTCGCGCGCCGATCCGCCGGGCGGTCCACGTGCTCTGGAGCGCGCCGTCTCGCCGAGCCGCGCCGATCCGCGCACCCTGCTCCGTGCCTCCCGGCCGTCCGCCGGACGCACCCACCCACCTGCTCCACCGTCCCCTCCGAGAGGACCCCCGTGACCACGATCCACCTCGCCGTGTTCCTGTTCCCCGGCTACCACCTCGGCGCCTGGCGACTGCCGGACGCCGTCCCCGAGCTCGACCTCGGCATCGACCACTACGTCCGCGCCGCCGAACTCGCCGAGGCGGCGAAGCTCGACGCCCTGTTCTTCGAGGACCAGGCCGCCGTCCGGCGCAGCAACGACATCCTGGCCGGCGACACCTACGGTGCCGCGAACCCCCGCTCGATCCACTTCGACCCGACGATGCTCCTGCCCGCCCTGGCGATGCGGACCACGCACCTGGGTCTCGCGGCGACGTCGACCACGACCTTCAACGACCCCTACAACCTCGCGCGGCGGTTCTCGACCCTCGACCACATCAGCAAGGGCCGCGCGGGGTGGAACCTCGTGACGTCCTTCAACGAGGACGAGGCGCAGAACTTCGGACTCGACGCCCACGTGCAGCACGCCGCGCGGTACGAGCGTGCGAGCGAGTTCGTCGACGTCGTCACGGGGCTCTGGGACTCGTGGGACCCGGACGCGATCGTGCGCGACAAGGAGTCCGGCACCTACTTCGACATCGACAAGATGCGGTTCCTGCAGCACGACGGCGAGCACTTCCGCGTGCGAGGGCCGCTGACGACGGGTCGGAGCCCGCAGGGACGGCCCGTCGTGTTCCAGGCGGGTGCGTCGGAGCCGGGCCGCGCACTCGCGGCGCGCACCGCAGACGTCGTGTTCACCCTGCAGTCCGACCCGGACGAGAGCCGCGCGTTCCGCGACGACATCCGGGCGCGCGCCGAACGGTTCGGCCGCGACCCCGACCACGTCAAGGTGCTCGTCGGGATGACCCCGATCGTCGGCGACACCGACCAGGACGCACGCGACCTCGCCGACCGGATGATGGCGTTGATCCCGGACGACCTGGCACTGAGCAACCTGAAGCCCCTCGCCGGTGGCGTCGACTTCCGGCAGTTCGACCTCGACGCGCCCGTGCCGGAGCTGCCCGAGTCGAACACCGGCAAGTCGCACCGGGCGGCGATCATGGCGGTGTCACGGCAACAGGGACTGTCCGTCATCGAGACCGCCCGGTACTTCGCCGAGGGCAGCTACCGGAAGATGATCGGGTCGCCGTCGACGATCGCCGACACCATGCAGGCGTGGTCGGAGGCCGGGGCGTGCGACGGGTTCCTGGCGGTGCCGACGCACTTCCCGGCCGGGGTCGAGGACTTCACCCAGAAGGTCGTGCCGGAGCTGCAGCGACGCGGACTGCACCGGACCGAGTACACCGGACCGCACCTGCGCGACCACCTGGGGGTGCAGAAGTACTAGACGCCGACCTCTTGGTAGGCGGTGAACAGCAGGTGGTCCTCGGGGCCCTCGAGGATCACCGGCTTGCCGACGGCGTCGAGGATGATGAACCGGAGCATGCCGGCACGGGCCTTCTTGTCGCGACGCATCGCGGCGAGGAGGCCCTGCCACCGGCCGATGCCGTAGGTCGTCGGCAGGTCCAGGGAGTCCAGGATCGCCCGGTGCCGGTCCACGGTCGCATCGTCGAGGTGCCCCGTCAGGCGTGCGAGCTCGGCGGCGAACACCATGCCGACCGACACCGCAGCACCGTGGCGCCACTGGTACCGCTCCGCGTGCTCGATGGCGTGCCCGAGCGTGTGACCGTAGTTCAGGATCTCGCGTCGTCCCTGCTCGGTGAAGTCGTCGGACACGACCTCGGCCTTCAGGGCGATGGCGAGTTCGACCACGCGGCGGAACTCCGGCGACGTCGGGTCGGTGACGCGGGCGACGTCGGCCTTGATGATGTCCAGGATCTCCGGCACGGCGATGAACCCGGCCTTCACGATCTCGGCGAAGCCGGTGAGGATCTCGTTGCGCGGCAGGGTGCGGACGAGGTCGAGGTCGGCGACCACCGCGCGGGGGGCGGAGAAGGAACCGACGAGGTTCTTGCCCTCGTTCGTGTTGATGCCGGTCTTCCCGCCCACGCTGGCGTCCACCATTCCGAGCACGCTCGTCGGCACCGACACGTACGGCACCCCGCGCAGCCACGTCGCCGCGACGAAGCCCGCCAGGTCGGTGACGGCACCGCCGCCGAGGCCGATGACGGCGTCGGTGCGGGTGAAGTCGGACTGGCCCATGATCTGCCAGCAGAACGACGCGACCTCGATGCGCTTGGCGGCCTCGGCGTCCGGCACCTCGGCGATGAGGGCTTCGAGGCCGGCGTCGACGAGCAGGTCGCGCAGGTCGTTCGCCCGCGCACCGAGGGTCGGGGCGTGCACGATGAGGACCTTCGCGACGCGGGGGCCGAGGATCGCGGGCAGCGAGCCGAGCAGGCCCGAACCGACCGCCACCACGTAGCCGTCGTCACCGCCGACGCGGATCTCGGTGGTGCCTGCGGGCAGGATCGGGTCGGTCACGGTGCTCCTTCGGTGGTGGTGCTGGTGTCGCGGCGGTTGGCGCTGCCGTCGCTGCCGTCGTTCCGCAGCCACGTCACGACCTCGTCGACCACCCGGGACATCGGACGGCGCGAGGTGTCGACGACGACGTGCGCGAGCTCGGCGTAGGTCGCCGCACGCTCGTCCATGATCGTCTGCCAGGCGTCGATGCCGCCGTTCGCGAGCAGGGGCCGGTCCGAGCCGGCGATCCGCTCGGCGACGGCCTCGGGCGAGACGGTGAGCAGGACGATGCGGGCGCCGGACAGTGCCTCGCGGGTGGCGGCGTGCGTCACCGCTCCGCCGCCGACCGCGATGACGCCCCCGGTACCGAGGGCGGTCCGGACGGCGTCGGCCTCGAGGGCACGAAAGGCCGGCTCACCGCGATCGGTGAAGATCCCGGGGATCGGGCCGTGCTCGCGGACGATGACCCGGTCGGTGTCGGTGAACGGCACGCCCAGCGCCTTCGCGACGCGCTTGCCGACGCTGGACTTGCCGGCGCCCATCGGGCCGATCACGACGACGGGCGCAGCCGGACCCCGCGCAGCGCCGCCGAACGGGACGTCCCCGGACGCGGCGCCGGACGGGACGTCCCCGGACGGGACGTCGCCGGACGCGGCGCCGCCGCCGTTCGTGCTCACGTCGCGTCGGCCGGTGCCGCCGGCTCCGTCCGACGGGTGCGGAGCGTCTCCGGGATCGACGCGAGGTAGGCGTCGAGGTTGCGCTTGGTCTCGACGACGTTGTCGCCGCCGAACTTCTCGAGCACGGCGTCGGCGAGCACGAGTGCCACCATCGCCTCGGCCACGACGCCGGCGGCCGGGACCGCGCAGACGTCGGAACGCTGGTGGTGCGCCGAGGCGTCCTCGCCCGAGACGACGTCGACGGTGTGCAGCGCGTGCGGCACGGTCGCGATCGGCTTCATGCCGGCACGGACGCGCAGGACGGTGCCCGTGGACATACCGCCCTCGGTGCCGCCGGCGCGGTCGCTGGTGCGGTAGATCTCGCCGTCCTCGCGGTAGAGCTCGTCGTGGGCCGCGGAGCCGCGCCGACCGGCGGTCGCGAAGCCGTCGCCGACCTCGACGCCCTTGATCGCCTGGATGCCCATGATCGCCGCAGCCAGCCGGGCGTCGAGTCGACGGTCCCACTGCACGTGCGAACCGAGCCCCGGCGGGACGCCGTAGAACAGCACCTCGACGACGCCGCCGAGGGTGTCGCCGTCCTTCTTCGCGGCCTCGACCTCGGTCACCATGCGCGCCGAGGTGTCGGCGTCGAAGCAACGCAACTGGTCGTCGTCGAGACGGTCGACGTCGTCGGGCAGGGGCAGGTCGGTGCCGTCCGGCACACGGACCGTGCCGACCTGCAGGGTGTGCGCGACCGACCGCATGCCGAGTTCGGCAAGGAAGGACTTCGCGACGGCGCCGAGCGCGACGCGGGCCGCGGTCTCACGGGCGCTCGCGCGCTCGAGGATCGGGCGGGCCTCGTCGAAGCCGTACTTCTGCATGCCGACCAGGTCGGCGTGGCCCGGACGGGGGCGGGTCAGCGGGGCGCTGCGGCCACGCGACATCTCGGTGGACTCGACCGGCTCGGGGTTCATGACCTCGACCCACTTCGGCCACTCGGTGTTGCCGATCCGGATCGCGATCGGGCTGCCGAGCGAGAACCCGTGCCGGACACCGCCGGACACGTGCAGCTCGTCCTGTTCGAACTTCATGCGCGAGCCACGACCGTAGCCGAGCTTGCGGCGCGCGAGATCGGTACGGATGGACTCGAACGACACCGGGACACCCGCGGGCAGGCCCTCGAGCATCGCGATCAGTTCGGGTCCGTGGGACTCACCAGCAGTCAACCAACGAAGCATGGAGCAATCCTCCCACAGCGCACCGCCGTGCGACGTCGCCGCCCTACTGGTAGTCGGGGTGTGCCCGGAGCCACGCCTGGAACTGCTCCACCGCGACGAGGTGCTCGTCGTAGGTGTTCGAGAACACCGTCTCGCCGGTCTCCAGGTTCACCGTCACGAAGTACAGCCACTTGCCCGGGGCCTCGTTCGTCACGGCCTTGATCGCGATGTCCCCGGGGTTCGAGATCGGTGCCGGCGGCAGCCCCTCGTGCACGTAGGTGTTGTACGCGTTCGACTCGTCGGCCCGTTCGGCGTCGGTCGTCGTCACGGTGTGGGTGTTGCCCGTTCCGTAGGCGACAGTGGCGTCGGACTGCAGGCGCATGCCCTGGTCGAGCCGGTTCTGGAACACCCGTGCGACCTTCGGGTAGTCGGCGGCGAGGCCGGCTTCCTTCTGCACGAGCGACGCGAAGACGATGACGTGCTCCTGGTCGGCCTCCTTGACGCCAGCGGCGACCAGGTGCTCCTTCATCGTGTCGACCATCGACTTGAAGTACTGCTCCGCCGTCCACCCCGGGTTGATCGGGTACGTCGCGGGGAACAGCCAGCCCTCGAGCGTGGTGACGCCGGACGGCAGGCCGTACGCGGACAGGTCCTTCGCGGCCTTGGCGACCTCGGTCTTGGTGAGCCCGGCCTTCGAGACCATCCCGGCCTCGATGTCCGCCAGCGCGGTGCCCTCGGGGATCACGATCGAGGCCTGCACGCGGTTCTTCTCGTCCTGCAGCGCGGCCAGCGCCGACTTCGAGCTCATCTGCTTCTTCAGCGAGTACGAACCCGGCTGGAACTGCACGTCGGGCGACGCCAGCAGCAGCTTGTAGAAGACCTTCGAGTCCTTCACGACGCCGCTGCGCTGCAGCGTCGCGGCGACGTTCTCGCCGATGTCGCCCTGCTTGATGGTGATGGTGACCTTGGCCTTGCCGCTGCCCGTGTAGTCGTCCGGCTCCTGCGAGCCGCTGACCGCGGCGACGATCTGCTGGATCTTCGGGGCGGCGAACGCGTACGCGCTCACCCCGCCGGCGAGGACCACGGCGACGATCACGATGCCGGCGATGAGCGGCCCGCGACGGCGCTGCGGGCGCGGTTCGCGCGGCGGCCGGGAGGCTCCCCCGCGTCCGCCACGGCCACCACGACCACCGCCTCCCGCGGCTCCACCGCCGCCGGTGCGCCCGGCGTCGTCGGTACCGTCGGGCCCGTCGGACCCGGCTCCGCCGGCGGCGCGCGCCGAGGGCACCTCGCCGGTCAGCAGCGCGGCGACCTCGGGGTGGAGTTCGGGGGCCGCCTGCGGCTGCGCGGGCTCCGGTACCGGCTGCTCACGCGGAGCGGTCGAATCGGGGTCTGGGGCGGGGTCGGTCGCGGCGTCGGCGTCGGCGTCGCGACGAGCGCGTTCCGCTTCGAGCGCCCGAGCCTCGCGACGGGACATCGGACGGTCCGGCTGCGGGGTCACCCGCGCGGAGTCGTCACGGTCATCGGTACCTGCTGCGCGGTCGGAAGTCGTCTTCCGCCGCTCGGCTTCGTTGCCGGGCGCGATGATCGCGTTCCAGTCCAGATCGTCTGCCAACGGTTCTCGGTCTCTCGGTCGGGAACTCCGCCTGGGCACCGTCGTCCTCGGGTGACGGAAGGGCAGCCGGGTCGCGGTGGGTTGCCCTGTCAGGGAAGCGTGGTGCCCGGAGGGGCACCGGCACTGCGTTCGTGGTCGAGCGCGTGTTGCAGAATGATAACAGCGGCCGCTTGGTCGATCACGGAGCGCGACTTCTTCGTGTTCTTGCCGGCCTGGTGCAGTCCCCGTTGCGCGGTCACCGTGGACAGCCGTTCGTCGACCAGTCGGACCGGGCGGTGCTCGGCGATCCGGGCCGCGAACGCCCGGGCGTCGTCCGTCGACGGGGTGTCGCCGCCGGACATCGACAGGGGCAGTCCGACGACGAGCTCGAGCACGTCGTACTCGTCCGCGATCTCGAGGATCCGACGCAGGTCGGACGAGTCGTCTCGACGCACGGTCTCGACCGGCGTCGCCAGCAACCCGTCGCGGTCGCACACGGCGATCCCGATCCGGGCGCGGCCGACGTCCACGCCGAGCCGCCGCCCGGACCGGATCGCCACGGTCAGCCCGCGATCCGGGCGGTCACGGCACGGAGCGCAGCCGGGAGCGCCGCCGGGTCGGTGCCGCCGCCCTGGGCCAGGTCCGGCTTGCCGCCGCCGCCACCACCGAGCACACCGGCGGCCTCCTTGGCGAGCGGACCCGCCTGGACGCCCGCGGAGCGCGCCGCGTCGTTGGTGGCGACGATCACGATCGGCTTCCCGCTCACCACGGCACCGAGCACGACGACGGCAGCGCCGTCACCGAGCTGTGCGCGGACCCCGGTCGCCAGCGAGCGCAGGTCGTCGCCGGACTGCAGGCCGTCGACGGTCTCGGCCACGACGGTGGTCGTCCCGACGGTCGTCGCGGTCCGTGCGATCGACGGGACCCGCTGCTGGAGGTTCGCCGACTCGTACTCGGCGATCCGCTTCTGCGCGGTGCGGAGGTCCTCCATGAGCGACTGCACGCGCGTGGGCAGGTCGGCTCGAGGGGCCTTCAGCGCGCTGGAGAGCTGCGAGACGATGGTCCGCTCGACCGCGAGGTCACGGAAGCCCTCGAGCCCGACGAGCGCTTCGACACGACGGTTGGTCGACCCGACGCTCGACTCCCCCACCAGGTTGACGAGTCCGATCTGGGCACTGGACGCGACGTGCGTGCCACCGCAGAGCTCGCGCGACCACGGACCGCCGATGTCGACCATGCGGACCTCGGCACCGTACTTCTCACCGAAGAGCGCCTGCGCACCGAGCGCCTTGGCCTCGTCGATCGGCATGATGCGGGTCGAGACCTCGAGGTCGGTGCGGATCGCGGTGTTGACGACCTCCTCGATCTCGGAGCGGGTCGCGAGCGAGATCGGCTGCGACCACGAGAAGTCGAGGCGCATGTAGCCGGACTTGTTGTACGAACCCGCCTGCAGCGCCTCGGGGCCGAGGATGTCGCGGAGCGCTGCGTTCACCAGGTGCGTCGCGGAGTGCGCCTGCGTGGCGCCGCGGCGGTACTCGGCATCGACCACGGTGTTCGCCGCGTCGCCCACGCCGACCTCGCCGGAGCGGACCTGGACGGTGTGGCTCCAGAGGCCGGCGACGGGACGCTGGACGTCGAGGACCTCGAGGTCGAAGCCGTTGCCGACGATCGATCCCTGGTCGGCGTCCTGGCCACCCGACTCGGCGTACAGCGACGTCTCACCGAGGATGACCTCGGCGATGTCGCCCGCCACTGCCCGGTCGACGCTGACGCCGCCGACGATGATGCCGAGCACGTTCGTCTCGGCCTCGAGCGCGTCGTAGCCGAGGAAGACCGTCTCGCCCTTCGCCCGGAACGCGCTGTACACGCTCAGGTCGGCGATCGCGGTCTTCTTGCTCTTCGCGTCGGCCTTCGCCCGGGCGCGCTGCTCGGACATCAGGGTCTCGAACGCGGTCCGGTCGACGTGGACCCCGGCCTCTTCGGCCATCTCCATCGTCAGGTCGATCGGGAACCCGAAGGTGTCGTGCAGCAGGAACGCGGTGTCCCCGCCGATGGACGGCGCACCGTCCTGCTTCGCGCGCTCGACGGCGACGTCGAGGATCGTCGTGCCCTGCGCGAGCGTGCGGAGGAACGTCTCTTCTTCCGCGTAGGCGATCCGCGCGATGCGGTCGTAGTCGGAAGCGACCTCGGGGTAGGCGTCGCGCATCGCGTCGCGGGACGCCGGGAACAGCTCCGGGAACGTCGCGGTCTCGACCCCGAGCAGGCGCATCGCACGGACCGTGCGGCGCAGCAGACGACGCAGGATGTACCCGCGGCCCTCGTTCGACGGGCTCACGCCGTCGGCGATGAGCATGAGCGCGGAGCGCACGTGGTCCGCGATGACCCGCATGCGGACGTCGTCCTCGTGCACGGCGCCGTAGCGGCGGCCGGAGATCTCGGACGCGCGGTCGAGGACCGGGCGGACCTGGTCGATCTCGTACATGTTGTCGACGCCCTGCTTGATGAAGGCGACGCGCTCGAGCCCCATGCCGGTGTCGATGTTCTTGTTCGGCAGCTCGCCGGTGATCTCGAAGTCGTACTTCGAGCGGACGTCGGCGATCTGGTACTGCATGAACACGAGGTTCCAGATCTCGACGTACCGGTCGTCGTCGGTGGCCGGGCCGCCGTCGATGCCGTACTCGGGCCCGCGGTCGAAGAAGATCTCGGAGCAGGGACCCGCGGGTCCGGGCTGGCCGGTGGACCAGTAGTTCGTGTCCTTGCCGAGGCGCTGGATGCGCTCCTCGGGCAGTGAGGAGTGCTGCTTCCAGAACGCGATCGCCTCGTCGTCGTCCTCGTAGACCGTCACCCAGAGGTCGTCGGGCGAGAAGCCGAGCCCGCCGTCCGACTCCGGGTTCGTCAGGAACTCCCAGGCGAACTGGATCGCCTGCTCCTTGAAGTAGTCGCCGAACGAGAAGTTGCCGTTCATCTGGAAGAACGTGCCGTGGCGAGGGGTCTTGCCGACCTCTTCGATGTCGTTCGTGCGGATGCACTTCTGCACGCTCGTGGCACGGGGGTACGGCGCGGGGACGAGCCCCGTCAGGTACGGGATGAACGGCACCATGCCGGCGACCGTGAAGAGGAGCGACGGGTCGTCGGAGACGAGGGATGCGGACGGGACGACGGTGTGGCCGCGGTCACCGAAGTACTGGAGCCAACGGCGGCGGATCTCTGCGGTCTGCATGGTGCTTCCTGGGTTCAGGTCGGGGGTGGGAGGTGGAGGCGGGACGACGGTGCGGCCGGGCCGCGGTGGAGCTCGACGACTCAGACGTCGGTGCGGAGCTCGGCCCCTCGGGACCGGTACCCGTCGGCGACCGCGCCGGTGAAGGCCTTCGTGCTCGCGTCGACGACGGCGAAGAGCCGTGCGCCTCCGGGGGTCCTGGCGACCTGGTGCGCCACGGCGAACCCGATGACGACGCCGACCGCGACGAAGAACAACTGCTTCACGGTGCCTCTCCCTCTGTGCACCCTGGCGGTGCATGCCCGGACAAGCTTAGCCGCCGGGCACTTCGGGGCCGGAACGCCGAACGGCGGGCCGTCCTCGAGAGGACGACCCGCCGTTCGGGTGTGATCAGTGGATCAGCGAGCTGCGTAGTACTCGACGACGAGCTGCACTTCACAGGTCACGGGGACCTCGGCGCGCTTCGGGCGACGCACGAGGCGGGCCTGGAGCTTGTCGATCTCGACCTCGAGGTAACCCGGGACCTTCGGCAGGACTTCCTGGTGGCCACCGGCAGCGGCGACCTGGAAGGGCTCCATCGACTCGGACTTCGGCTTGACGTGGATCAGCTGGCCCTCCTTGACGCGGAAGGAGGGGCGGTCCACGAGCTTGCCGTCGACCAGCAGGTGACGGTGCACGATCAGCTGACGGGCCTGCGCGGTGGTGCGGGCGAAGCCGGCACGGACCACGAGGGCGTCGAGGCGCTGCTCGAGGAGCTCGACCAGGTTCTCACCGGTCAGGCCCTTCGTCTTGCGGGCCTCTTCGAAGACGATGCGGAGCTGCTTCTCGCGGATGCCGTACTGGGCGCGCAGACGCTGCTTCTCACGGAGGCGGACGGCGTAGTCGCTGTCCGCACGACGGCGCGTACGGCCGTGCTCACCGGGGCCGTAGGGGCGCTTCTCGAGGTAACGGGCCGCCTTCGGCGTCAGCGGGATGCCGAGTGCGCGCGACAGGCGGGTCTTGCTGCGGGTACGTGACTTGGTAGACACAGGGTCCTTTTCTCTGTTCGAACTGAATACTCACCGGAGGCCGGGCACACGAGTGCCCGTGGCCCCGACGACGGGATCCAGAGGGATGAGCCTGTGGGATCGGACGGCTACAGTCCGAACCTCTGCCCCCGTACCACCGGAGTGGCACTCTGTCCTCAACGCAGCCGTGCTCGAGGACCAGGACGTAGGCCCGGCAATGCTAGCAGGAACTCGACGTGCCGTCCTACTGCCCGCGGGTGATCTTCCGGAGTCGTTCGAGCCGCGGACCGACCTCGCGCTCGTAGCCGTTCGCCGTCGGGGTGTAGTACTCGGTGCCCTCGAGCGCATCGGGCAGGTACTGCTGCTCGGCGACCCCGTGCTCGGCGTCGTGCGAGTAGACGTAGCCCTTGCCGTGGCCGAGTCGCTTCGCCCCGGCGTAGTGCGCGTCGCGCAGGTGCATCGGCACGGTGCCCATCCGGCCGGCCTTGACGTCCGCCATCGCCGCGTTCACACCGTTGTAGGCGGCGTTCGACTTCGGTGCGGTCGCCAGGTACACGACGGCCTCGGCCAGGGGGATGCGGCCCTCGGGCATGCCGATGAGCTGCACGGCCTGGGCCGCCGCGACGGCGATGGGCAGTGCCTGCGGGTCCGCCATGCCGATGTCCTCGGACGCCGAGATGATGATCCGGCGCGCGATGAACCGGGAGTCCTCGCCCGCCTCGATCATCCGCGCGAGGTAGTGCAGCGCGGCGTCGACGTCGCTCCCCCGCACCGACTTGATGAAGGCGCTGATGACGTCGTAGTGCTCGTCGCCCTGCCGGTCGTACCGCAGCAGCGCACGGTCGACGGCCGCGGCGACGGTGTCCGCGTCGACCACCGGCACGGTGTCGTCGTCGTCGTCCTGGGCCGCGGCAGCCGAGGCAGCAGCAGCCTCGAGCGCCGTGAGGGCGCGTCGGGCGTCACCCGAGGCCAACCGGACGATGGCCCCACGTGCCTCGTCACCGAGGACGACCGCGCCGCCGAGGCCGCGGGGGTCCTCCACCGCACGGTCGACGAGCATGCCGAGGTCGGCGTCGGTGAGCGGCTTGAGCGTCAGGAGCAGGGACCGGGACAGCAGCGGGGAGATGACCGAGAACGACGGGTTCTCGGTCGTGGCCGCGATGAGGATCACCCACCCGTTCTCGACACCGGGCAGCAGGGCGTCCTGCTGCGCCTTGCTGAACCGGTGGATCTCGTCGAGGAACAGCACCGTCGTGGACCCGTACAGGTCGCGGTGGGTGAGGGCCTTCTCCATGACCTCGCGCACGTCCTTGACGCCGGCGGTCACCGCGGAGAGCTCGACGAACTCGCGCCCGGACTGCCGCGCGATGGCCTGCGCCAACGTGGTCTTGCCGGTGCCGGGAGGACCCCAGAGGATGACCGACACACCGCCCGGGTTGTCGCGGGTGCCGGTGGCGAGCTGCACGAGCGGTGACCCGCGGCCGAGCAGGTGCTGTTGGCCGGCGACCTCGTCGAGGCTGGTCGGGCGCATCCGCACCGCGAGCGGGACGGAGCCCTGCGCGAGACCGGCGCGACCGCCCGTCGTGGGCGCACGCATGCTCGAACGGTCCGCTGCCATGCACCAATCGTAGGCCGACCCACTGACAGCCCCGCGCCTCCCAGGCCGTTGATGGTGACGACTCGGATACGCTCGTTCCACACTGCGACGAGAGGGCAGAACAGCACCGTGGCACCGAAGAACCCAGCGCGCGACAACCGCGAGGCGCGCGAGCGCCTCCGTCTCTACCAGGCCCGCCAGGGACTCCACGACCGGCAGCGTCGTCGGCGGGTGCGCGACAACCTGGTCGGCGCCGGTGCCCTCGTGCTGGTCGCCGCCCTGGCCACCGGGTCGCAGCTCGCCTTCGCGGGCTCGCAGGGGAACGGGTCGGCAGACGCCAGCGCGAGCGCCACCGCCACACCGACGCCCTCGGCCAGCGCCACGGCGGCGAACACGGGCGACGTGCCGAGCAAGGAGATCGCCAAGGGCGCGACCTGGACGGGCTCGCTGACGCTCAACAAGTCGATCGACCTCGGCATCGAGCTGGACGGCGCGAAGGCCCCGCAGGCCGCGAGCGTCGAGATCTCGTTGATCAGGGAGCAGTTCTACAACGGCACCACCTGCCACCGGCTGGCCGACAGCGACGGGCTGAAGTTCCTGCAGTGCGGTTCGGCGAACGGCGACGGCACGGGCGACGCCGGGTTCGAGTACGGCCCGCTCGAGAACGTCCCGAGCGACGGCGTCTACGACGAGGGCACCATCGCGATCGCGCGATCGACGTCGCCGTACTCGCAGTCGACCCAGTTCTTCATCGTCTACGGCGACACCACGCTCGACAGCTCCACGGGCGGCTACACGGTCGTCGGGAAGGTCACGAGCGGCCTGTCCGAACTCGAGTCGAAGATCGCCGCGAAGGGCATCTCGTCGCCCGGCCAGGACGGCACCGGTGAGCCGAAGGTGGCGACGACGATCACCTCCGCGACCATCGCCCAGGAGAAGTAGTCCACAAGCCGTTGCGCGCGGCGGGCCGCGGAGCCCGTCCGTGCAATAGGCTGACGACCTGACCGTGCCGACGGTGACGTCGGCGATGCACGACCACGATCGAGGCGAGACCTGTGGGATCTGACGAAGCAACGACCTGGGGGCGGGTCGACGAGAACGGGACCGTGTACGTCCGGTACGAAGAGACCGAACGTGCTGTCGGTGAGTACCCGGACGCCACCCCCGAAGAAGCCCTCGCCTACTTCGCGCGGAAGTACGCCGACCTCGAGGGACAGGTGAAGATCGCCGAGCAGCGCGTCCAGCGTGGTGCGTCGGCGAACGACGTCGCCCGGACGGTCGAGCACCTGACGACCCTGGTGGCCGAAGCCCGCGTGGTCGGTGACATCAAGTCACTCGAGACCCGGGTGGGCGCGCTCACCGAGCAGCTCGGCTCGCTCACCAAGGAGCAGGCGGAACAGGCACAGCAGGCGCTGAACGACGCCCTCGCGCACCGTGCGGCCCTGGTCGAAGAGGCAGAGGCACTCGCGGCGGTCGACCCGGCACGCGCGCAGTGGAAGCAGATCACGGCGCAGCTCGACGACGTGTTCGCCCGGTGGCAGCAGCACCAGCACGACGGCCCGCGCATCCCCAAGAACGAGGCGAACGAGCTCTGGAAGCGGTTCCGCGCAGCGCGCTCCACGGTCGACCAGCACCGTCGCGCGTTCTACTCCGAGCTGGACGCGCAGCACCGCGACGCCCGCACCCGCAAGCAGGAACTCGTGTCGCAGGCCGAGGCACTCGCGTCACGCGGGTCCGACGCGATCCCGGACTACCGCCAGCTCCTCGACGACTGGAAGAACGCCGGGCGTGCCGGCAAGCGCCACGACGACGCCCTCTGGGCGCGGTTCAAGGCCGCCGGCGACGTGCTCTTCGAGCAGCGCCACGCCGAGAGCGCGGCCGAGGACGAAGAGTTCTCCGGCAACCTCGAGGCGAAGCAGGCCCTGCTCACCGAGGCCGAGCCGCTGCTCAAGGCGACCGACCGGGTGGCGGCGCGCAAGACCCTGACCGGCATCCAGCGCCGCTGGGACGAGGTCGGCAAGGTCCCCCGCGGGGACGTCCGCCGCATCGAGGACCGCCTGCGTGCGATCGAGGACCACGTGCGTGGGCTCGAGGACGCGCACTGGAAGGAGTCCAACCCGGAGCGCAAGGCCCGGCAGACCGGACTCGCGAGCCAGCTCGAGGACGCCATCGGCAAGCTCGAGTCCGAGCTCGCCGACGCGCAGGCCTCCGGCGACGCCCGGAAGATCAAGGACGCCCAGGAAGCGCTCGACGCCCGCAAGATCTGGCTCGACGCCCTCGGCAGCTAGTCACCGCACACGACGACGCCCCCGCGACCGATCGGTCGCGGGGGCGTCGTCGTGTGGCGCCGCCGTTCAAACCGGCGTGGGCAGGCCCAGCAGCAACCGGATGTCGAGGTCGTCCTGCCGCATCTGCGCGGCGAGCTCGTCCATCGAGTCGAACTTCACCATGCCGCGCACGTAGGACACGAACAGCACCGAGATGCGATCGCCGTACAGGTCGAGGTCGACGTCGAGCAGGTGCGCCTCGATCTGCTTGGCGGGCACACCCTCGAACGTCGGGTTGTTGCCGACCGAGACTGCTGCCGGGTACACCGTGCCGTCGTGCAGCACCCGAGCGGCGTAGACGCCGTCGGCCGGCGCGAACCCCTCGAACGCCGGGTCGAGGTTCGCCGTCGGGTACCCCATGGCGCGCCCGCGCTGGTTGCCGTGCACGACCGTGCTGCGGACCGCGTGCTCACGCCCGAGCAACCGAGCAGCCTCGGCCACCCGCCCGTCGCCGAGGAGTTCACGGATCCAGGTCGACGAGACGCGTCGCTCGCCGTCGGGGCGGACGTCGTCCACCAGGTCGACGTCGTCGATGAGCTCGACCGTGAAGCCGTGCTGCTCCCCCAGGGTGCGGAGCAGGGCGACGTCACCGGCACCCTTCGCCCCGAAGCGGAAGTCGCTGCCGACGAAGACGAGCCGGGCGTGCAGGGTGTCGACGAGGATCTCGGACACGAACGCCTCGGGCGACTTCGACTGCAGTTCCTCGTCGAAGCGGAGCAGCAGGGTGGCGTCGACCCCGGCGTCGTCGAGGAGCTCGCGCCGCTGCGCCGTGCTCGTGAGCGCCGGCGGGACGTGCTGCGGGTCGATGACGTTGAGGGGGTGCCGGTCGAACGTCACCACGGTGGCGACCAGGCCCTGTTCGTGGGCGGCGCGCTCCAGGTGCGCGATCACCGCGCGGTGTCCGACGTGCACGCCGTCGAACTTGCCGATCGTGACGGCGCTCGGACCGAAGCCCTCGGCCACGTCGGCGATGTCGTCGTAGAACTGCACGGCTGCTCCTACTCGCCCACGGGGGCGGTGGTCGATGCGGGCACCGGTTCGACCGTCGCGGTGCGGTGGTGCTTGCGGAGCCACCAGAGTCCGGCGATCGGCAGCACCAGCGGCGCGAAGGCGTAGCCCATGCCGTAGTACGACCAGATCGTGTCGTCGGGGAAGAGCTGCCGGTCGAACAGCGAGAGCGTGCCGATGACGAGCACACCGGTCATCTCGAACACGATCGTGACGCACGCGACGCGGTACCAGAAGCGTCCGGGCACGATCAGGGCGATCATCGCCACGATGTACACAACGGCGGCGATGGCACTCACCGTGTACGCGAACGGTGCGAACGAGAACTTCTCGATGATCTGGACGACGCTCCGGCCCGTCGCCGCCAGGGCGAGGATGCCGTACACGGCGATGAGGACGCGGCCGATGCCGGTCGCGAGTGAGGATCTGGTCGCCATTGCACCGATTCTACCGACGTGCGCGGACCACCATGACGCTCGGCGTCAGTTCAGGGCGAACCAGATCTGGTACATCCGGTAGATCATGACCGCGACGGTGAACGCGCCGGCACCGAGGACGACGGTGCTCCACTTCGTGCGGTCCACGAGCGCCCAGACGATGGCCGCCGGCGGTACCAGGAGCACCGACACGGCGTAGACCCCGAACTCGAGGGCGTTGCCGTCCGGCGGGCTGCCCGTCGCTGGCAGCACGATCGAGATGACGCCCTGCACCAGGAGCAGGACCTCGATGAGCGCGAGCGACCCCACGGTGTAGTCGTTCGGCTTCCAGCCGATGAACCCGACCACGACGGCGAACAGCCCGGCCAGGACCGCGACGACGAGCTGGACCCACATGAACCACTCGATCACGCGTGCGCCTCGTTCTGCGACGCCGGAGCAGCCGGCGCCGGGAAGTTCGTGATGACCCGGAGCAGTCCGCGCCGGACCGAGACCAGGCCGACGAGACGGTCGTCGTCGACGGCGACCGCGGCCACCGGGTCGTCCGAGTCCGGGTGGTCGGCTGCGACGCGCTTGCCGTCGGTCAGGTCCTTCGCCGCGGCCGCGTCGAGCGACACCGACGAGAACAACCTGCGTGCCACGTCGGCCGGACGGGCGAGCGCCGCGCGGACGTCGACGGCGTCGTCCTCGAGGTCGATCGCGTCGGCCACGTCGAAGGGACCGACCTGGGTGCGGCGGAGCGCGGTGAGGTGCGCGCCGGTGCCGAGGGTGGCGCCGACGTCGCGAGCGAGGGCCCGGACGTACGTGCCCGACGAGCAGGTCACGACGACGTCGAGGTCGACGACTGCCACCTCGGCACCGTCGACCGTGACGGTGCGGTCGTTCCGGCCGGTGACGTCGAACCGCGAGACGGTGACCGTGCGGGACTTCAGCTCGACGGTCTCGCCCTTGCGCGCCAAGTCGTACGCGCGGCGCCCGTCGACCTTGATCGCGCTGACGGTGGACGGGACCTGGTCGATCCGACCGCGCTGCAGGGCGACGGCACGTTCGACGGACTCGTCCGAGACGTCGGCTTCGGCGATGCCGGTCGCGGCGGTCGGGGTGCCGTCGGCGTCGTCGGAGTCCGTGGACACGCCGAGCCGGATCGTGGCGGTGTAGGTCTTGCCGAGGCCCACCAGGTGGGTGAGCAGCCGGGTGGAGTGCCCGATCCCCAGGAGCAGCAGCCCGGTGGCCATCGGGTCGAGGGTCCCCGCGTGCCCGACCTTCTTCAGACCGAGGCGGCGGCGGGCGATCGACACGACGCGGTGGCTGGAGATCCCCTGCGGTTTGTCGACGAGGAGGATGCCGTCCGGCACGGTTTCGAGCACCAGAGGAGATTACCAGCGCCGGTCAGCAGGCGTCGTTCCACTCGCGACGGGGGTGCCCGGGATCGGTGACGTCGAGGACGGCGGAGGCGGCGATCTTGACGTCCGCCCGGCGTTCCAGCCGACCGGCTTCCTGCTCCACCCACAGCGACCAGCGCCAGAGCCCGCGGACCCCCGGGGCCAGCAGGCCGTGCCCGTGCACGACCAGCACACCGTCACCGGCGCCGGTCGTGCGGAACGGGGTGACCACCTCGGCACGCAGCGTGTCGGGGTCGGTGGACGGCGCAGCAGCGGCCATCGCGGACACCCCGTGCTGCTCGAAACCGGCCACCAGCGTGGCGGCGACGTGTTCGAGATCGGTGCCGTCCTGCCCGTCGATGCCGATGACGGTCCGGTTCGTGCCGACCTGCGCGATCACCTCAGCAGCGATCGCGGCCATCGTGTCGGTCTCTTCGGGTGCCCAGCGTGCCATGCGTCCACCGTAGGCTGTCGTGGTGAACGCGAGCAGGGCCTCCCGACCGGACGTGGAGAACGCGGGCGTCCCCGACATCGCGACCCCGTTGACCACCTGGTTCCGACAGGAAGCCCGCGACCTGCCGTGGCGTCGCCCCGGCTTCCCCGCGTGGGGCACCCTGGTCAGCGAGATCATGCTGCAGCAGACGCAGGTCGCGCGCGTGATCCCCCGACTGGAGGCGTGGCTCACCCGGTGGCCGACGCCTGCGGACCTCGCGGCATCACCCCCGGCGGACGCGGTGCGTGCCTGGGACCGGCTCGGGTACCCGAGACGCGCGCTCGCGCTGCACGCGGCGGCCACGGCGATCGCGACCGAGCACGGCAACGTCGTCCCACGGGACGTCGAGGCGCTGCTCGCGCTGCCGGGTATCGGCGACTACACCGCACGGGCCGTCGCGGTGTTCGCGTACGGCGACCGCCACCCCGTCGTCGACGTCAACGTGCGGCGGGTCCTGAAGCGTGCGCTCCTGGGCCAGGGCGAGCCCGGGCCGGCGAAGGCCAAGGACGACCTGCCGCTGATGGAGTCCGTGCTGCCGGCCGACCGCGACGACGCCGCTGCGACGAACGCGGCGGTGATGGAGCTCGGAGCACTCGTCTGCGTCGCCCGCTCCCCCGCGTGCGACGCGTGCCCGATCGCGGACCGCTGCGCCTGGCGTGCGGCCGGGTACCCCGAACACGACGGGCCACGCGCCCCGAAGCAGGCGAAGTTCGCCGGCAGCGACCGGCAGGTGCGCGGGCTCATCATGGCCGAGCTGCGCGCGAGCGACGTGCCGGTCGCCCGGTCGGAGATCGAACCGGTCTGGCCGGACGCCGAGCAGCGGGACCGGGCCCTCGCGTCGCTGCTGCGCGACGGGCTGGCGGTCGGCGACGACACCACCGGGTACCGCCTGCCGGACGCCTGACGCTCCGCTGGGCACGACGCACGAACGCCCCGCTGCGCACGGGGCGCAGCGGGGCGTTCGGACGGGCGGTGACTACGCCCGCGCGGTGTCCTGCTCGTCGTCGGACTCGTCGTCCTCGTCCTCGTCGTGCTTGTACGGGTCGGCGTCGCCGGCGAACGTCGCACCGACCGACGCGGCTCGGACCTGCTGGTCGCGCACCTGGGCCTGCACGAGCAGGTCCTCCATGTGCGCCGAGGTCTCCGGCAGTGCGTCGGCGATGAACTCGAGCGACGGGGTGAGCCGCGCCGTGATGTTCTTGCCGACCTCGGAGCGGAGCATGCCGGTCGCGGCCTTGAGTGCCGCGGCGGAGTCGGCGCGCTCCTCGTCGGTGCCGTACACGGTGTAGAAGACCGATGCGTGCTGCAGGTCTCCGGTCACGCGGACGTCGGTGATCGTCACGAACCCGAGACGCGGGTCGCGCAGACCCTTGTCGAGACGGCGTGCGACGACTTCCTTGATGCGGTCCGCCATCTTGCGTGCGCGCTGCGGATCGGCCATGGGTGCCTCCTGAGGCAGTGGCGGGACGTTTCCCACCGGTGGTTCTGCGTGGAAAGGGGTCGGGCCCCGACCTCCCGCGACGGGAGGCCGGGGCCCAGGGTAGTCACACGATCAGTCGCGCGGCTTCTCGACGAGCTCGGTCGTCTCGATCTCGTCACCGATCTGGAGATCGTTGAACTTGCCCAGGCCGATACCGGCCTCGAAGTCCGTGCGGACCTCGGTGACGTCGTCCTTGAAGCGGCGGAGCGACTCGATCGCCAGTCCGTCGGCCAGGACCACACCGTCACGGATGACGCGCGCCTTGGCGTTGCGCGTGATCGTGCCGGAGCGGACGATGACACCCGCGATGTTGCCGAACTTCGAGGAGCTGAAGACCTCGCGGATCTCGGCGACACCGGACTGGACCTCTTCGTACTCGGGCTTGAGCATGCCCTTGAGGGACTGCTCGATGTCGTCGAGTGCGTTGTAGATGACCGAGTAGAAGCGCACGTCGATGCCTTCGCGCGCCGCACGCTCACGGGCCTTGACGTCCGGACGGACGTTGAAGCCGACCACGATGGCGTTGTCGATCGTGGCGAGGTCGATGTCCGACTCCGTGATCGCACCGACACCGCGGTGGAGGATGCGGAGCTGGACGCTGTCGTCGACCTCGATGTCCAGGAGCGACTGCTCGAGTGCCTCGACGGCACCGGAGACGTCACCCTTGATGATGAGGTTGAGCGAGTCGACCTTGCCCTCTTCGAGTGCACGGGTGAAGTCCTCGAGCGAGATGCGCTTGCGGGCCTTGGCCAGCTGGGCGTTGCGCTCGGCGGCTTCACGCTTCTCGGCGATCTGACGTGCCGTGCGGTCCTCTTCGGTGACGAGGAACGTGTCACCGGCGCGGGGCACCGAGGACAGGCCCTGCACCTGGACCGGGCGGCTCGGCGTGGCGGCCTTGACCGCGACACCGTTCTCGTCGGTCATCGCACGGACGCGGCCGTAGGCCGTGCCCGCCACGATGGCGTCGCCGACGTGCAGCGTTCCGGACTGGATGAGGACGGTCGCCACCGCACCGCGGCCCTTGTCGAGCCGTGCTTCGATCGCGACGCCGCGGGCGTCCTTGTCGGGGTTCGCACGCAGGTCGAGCCCGGCGTCAGCGGTCAGCAGCACGGCGTCCAGGAGCTCCTGGATGCCGATGTTCTGCCGAGCCGAGACGTCGACGAACATGACGTCTCCGCCGTACTCCTCCGCCACCAAGTTGTACTCGGTGAGCTGCTGGCGGACCTTGGCCGGGTTCGCGCCTTCCTTGTCGATCTTGTTCACCGCGACCACGATCGGCACGTTGGCCGACTGCGCGTGGTTCAGCGCCTCGATCGTCTGGGGCATGATGCCGTCGTCCGCCGCGACCACGAGGATCGCGATGTCGGTGACCTGCGCACCACGAGCACGCATGGCCGTGAAGGCCTCGTGACCCGGGGTGTCGATGAACGTGATCGGACGCTCGATGCCCTCGTGCTCGGTGACGATCTGGTACGCACCGATGTGCTGGGTGATGCCACCGGCTTCACCCTCGACGACCTTCGAGTTCCGGATCGCGTCGAGCAGTCGCGTCTTACCGTGGTCGACGTGACCCATGACGGTCACGACGGGGGGACGGACCTGCAGGACGGAGTCGTCCTCGTCGGCGTACTCGGCATCGATGTCGATGTCGAAGCCCTCGAGGAGCTCCTTGTCCTCGTCCTCGGGCGAGACGATCTGGATCTTGTAGCCCAGCTCGTCACCGAGGACCTCGAACGTGGCCTCGTCCAGCGACTCGGTCGCGGTCGCCATCTCACCGAGGTGGAACAGCACCGTGACCAGGTTGCCGGGCATGGCGTCGATCTTGTCCGCGAAGTCCGAGATGCTCGCACCGCGACGGAGTCGGACGACCGTGTTGCCGTCGCCACGAGGGACCTGCACACCGCCGAGCGACGGGGCCTGACGCATCTCGTACTCGGCGCGCTTCGTCCGCTTCGACTTGCGGGCACGGCTCTTGCCGCCACCGCGACCGAACGCACCGGCGGTACCACCACCGGGGCCACGACCACGGCCACCGCCACCGGCGGGACGCGGGCCGCTGAAGGCCGGACGCGGGAAGCCGCCACCGGCACCGCCGCCGGCACCCGGACGGGCGCCACCGGGGCCGCCACGACCGCCACCCTGGCCGGGGCGCTGCCCGAAGCCGTTGGGACGGTTCGCCTGACCGGGTCCACCCGGACGCGGTGCACCCGGACGCGGGACGCCGGGACGCGGGGGCTGCGGACGCGGGATGCCCGCTCCACCGGCACCAGCGGCGGGGCGCTGGCCCATGCCCTGGTTCGAGGCGAAGGGGTTGTTGCCGGGGCGCGGCGGGCGCGAGCCCATGCCCTGGTTCGACGCGTAGGGGTTGTTGCCCGGACGTGCGCCGGGCTTCGGGCCACCGGGCTTCGGGCCGGCAGCGGCGGGCTTGGCACTGGAGCCGGGCTTCACCGCGTCGGTCTTCGGCTCGTCACCGGTCGAGTCGGCCGGCTGCGTGGCAGCCTGCTGCTCGGCGGCGGCCTTCTCGGCACGGGCCTTCTGTGCGGCCTCGGCCTCGGCCTGTCGCTGGGCGACGGACTTCGGTGCGGCCGGGGTCGGCACGTCCTCGGCAGCAGGTGCTGCCTGGACCTCGGGCTCCGGTGCGGGTGCCGGACGGACCGGGCCGGGGCGCGGGCCGCCGGGCTTCGGCGCGCCAGAGGCGGACGTGCTGCTCTTCGCCGGCGTGCTCGGCGCGGGGGCCGAGGCTGCGGGCTTGGATGCCGGGACACCGTCCGCCTGCAGGGCGGCACGGAGCTTCCGGGCAACGGGGGGCTCGATGCTCGAGCTGGCACCCCGGACGAACTCTCCGAGCTCCTTGAGCTTCTCGAGTGCGGTCTTGCTGTCGACGCCGAGTTCGCTTGCGATCTCGTGTACGCGTGGTTTAGCCACTGTTCTCCTTCACGGGTCCCACCCCGTAAAGGGCAGGACTCAATGGATGACGGGTCTCATTTCGAGCCGCTCATCAGTTGTCCATAAGCCGTTCAGCCTGTTCTGTCATGTCCGGGCGCTCGGTCGACGCTCGTGAGAGGCCGACGATGTGGTCGAGCACCGCGGACGTGTCGGGATCGCGATCCAACCGGAGCGCACGGCGGAAAGCCCTGCGCTTGACGGCCAGATCGTAGGCATCGACGGTCGGTGTGAGCCATGCTCCCCGGCCCGGCATGACTGCCTTCGGATCCGCCACGACGCGGCCATCGCCCAGGGCGACGACTCGGAGGAGTGAGGATCGGGAAGCGCGACGACGACTGCCGATGCACGTTCTGACGGGAACCACTCTACTCCTTGCCTCGGACGTCCGCGATCCGGCGCGCCCTTCTGGGCACGCCGGCGGCGAAATCGCCTAGTCGTCGCCGTCCAGGATGGAGTCCGGCTGGATGTCGATCCGGGCCCCGGTGAGCTTGGCGGCCAGGCGGGCGTTCTGCCCCTCCTTGCCGATCGCGAGCGACAGCTGGTAGTCGGGCACGAGCGCGCGGACGGCCTTGGTCGACGCGTCGAGCACGAAGGCGCTGGTCACCTTGGCCGGCGACAGGGCGCTCGCGACGAACGCCGACAGGTCCGGGGACCAGTCCACGATGTCGACCTTCTCGGCACCCAGCTCGTTGGTGACGGCACGCACGCGCGCACCGAGCTCGCCGATGCAGGCACCCTTCGCGTTGACGCCGGGCTCGTTCGCCTTGACCGCGATCTTCGTGCGGTGGCCGGCTTCGCGCGCGAGCGAGGTGATCTCCACGACGCCCGAGGCGATCTCCGGCACCTCGAGGGCGAAGAGCTTCCGGACCAGGCCCGGGTGCGTGCGCGACACGGTGATCTGCGGGCCCTTGTTGCCGCGGGCGACGCTCGTCACGTACACACGGATGCGTGAACCGTGGGCGTAGGACTCGCCCGGCACCTGCTCTTCGGGCGGCAGGATCGCCTCGACCGTACCGAGGTCGACCATCACCATGCGCGGGTTCGGCCCCTGCTGGACCACGCCGGCGACGATGTCGCCTTCCTTGCCGCGGAACTCGCCGAGGATCTTGTCGTCGCCGATGTCGCGCAGGCGCTGGTTGATGACCTGCTTCGCCGCGAACGCCGCGATGCGGCCGAAGTCGCTGGGCTGGTCGACGGCTTCGCCGATGACGGTGCCCTCGTCGTCGAGCTCGGGGACGTAGACGCTGACCTCGCCGGACTTGCGGTCGAGCTCGACACGCGACTGCGCGTGGGCCGGCTCGCCGTTCTCCTCGGCGTGCTTCTGGTAGGCGGTCAGGATGGCAGATTCGATGATCTGGACCAGTTCGTCGAACGGGATCTCCCGCTCGCGCTCCATGAGTCGCAGGACTGCGAGATCGATCTTCACCGAGGTGCCTCCGTATTCAGATGAGTCGCTCCTGCGGATGGAACCGTCGCAGAAGTCGGCCACAAGCGTACCGCACTGCGGCTCGCGGACCCGAGCCGAGACGGACGGGAGGCCCGTGGCGGCGTCGCCACGGGCCTCCCGTCCGTCAGGTGCGCACGTCCAGGACGCGACCCGCTAGATCGCGCGGACCGCGTCGAGCAGCTCGGCGACCGGCACGTCGCGGCGTTCGCCGCTGGCCCGGTTCCACAGCTCGACGACGCCGTCGGCGGCGCCGCGGCCGGCGACGACCACGATCGGCATGCCGAGCAGCTCCGCGTCGCGCAGCTTGACGCCCGGCGACACCTTCGGACGGTCGTCGTAGAGCACGTCGAACCGCTCGCCCTCGAGCTCGGCGACGATCGACGTCGCCAGGTCGTAGGCGACCTGGTCACGGCCGGTCGCGACGATGTGCACGTCGAACGGCGCGACGTTCTTCGGCCAGGCCAGGCCCTTCTCGTCGTTGTGGGCCTCGGCCAGGATCGCCACGATGCGCGTCACGCCGATGCCGTACGAGCCCATCGTGACCGTCGCGAGCTTGCCGTTCTCGTCCTGCACCTTGAGGCCCAGGGCCTCGGCGTACTTGCGGCCGAGCTGGAAGACGTGCCCGATCTCCATGCCGCGGGCGGTCTCGAGCGGACCGGAGCCGTCCGGCGACGGGTCCCCTGCACGGACGTCGGAGACCTCGGCGACACCGTCGGCCACGAAGTCACGGCCGGCGACCAGGCCCGAGACGTGCACGCCGCGCTCGTTGGCGCCGGTGACCCAGGCGGTGCCGTCGACCACACGCGGGTCGACGAAGTACCGGATGCCCGTGGCACTGTCGGCGCCGAGGACCTGCGGGCCGATGTAGCCCTTGACCAGGCCCTTGTGCTTCTTGAAGTCGTCGTCGCCTGCGGCTTCGACCTCGGCCGGCGCGAACGCCACCTCGGCGCGCTTGAGGTCGACGTCACGGTCACCGGGGAGTCCGACGGCCACGACCTCTCGGGTGCCGTCGAGGTGGGTGAGCGCGAGCACGACGTTCTTGAGCGTGTCCGCCGCGGTCCACGGCGCGCCGTCCCGCGGCGCGACCTCATTCGCGTGGGCGACGAGCGTGTCGATCGTCGGGGTGTCCGACGACGGCAGGAGCACCGCGTCGGGCTGGCCCTCGATCGGCAGCGACGCGGGCACGGGCGTGACGTAGGCCTCGACGTTCGCCGCGTAGCCGTCGGCGCTGCGGACGAAGGTGTCCTCGCCCACGGCGATCGGGTGCAGGAACTCCTCCGACTTGGAGCCGCCCATCGCACCGGCGTCCGCCTTGACGATGACGTACTCGAGGCCGAGGCGCGCGAAGATCTTCTCGTACGCGTCGCGCATGACCTGGTAGCTGCGCTCGAGGCCCTCGTCGGTGAGGTCGAACGAGTACGCGTCCTTCATGGTGAACTCGCGACCGCGCAGCAGACCCGCGCGCGGGCGTGCTTCGTCGCGGTACTTGTCCTGGATCTGGAACAGCGTGACGGGGAGGTCCTTGTACGACGAGTACAGGTCCTTCACCAGCAGCGCGAACATCTCTTCGTGCGTGGGGGCGAGCAGGTAGTCGGACCCCTTGCGGTCCTGCAGGCGGAACATGCCGTCGCCGTACTCGGTCCAGCGGTTCGTCGCTTCGTACGGCTCGCGCGGCAGCAGCGCCGGCAGGAGCACTTCCTGCGCACCGGCAGCGACCATCTCGTCGCGGATGATCCCCTCGATCTTGGCGCGCACCCGGAGACCGAGCGGCAACCAGGCGAAGATCCCCGGGGACTGGCGACGGACGTACCCGGCGCGGACGAGCAGCTTGTGGCTCGTCACCTCGGCGTCGGAGGGGTCGTCGCGGAGCGTACGGAGGAACAGATGCGAAAGCCGTGTGACCACGAGGCCAGCCTAGCGGCGTGCGCCGACGGCGCGGCACGGGAGGGGGCGCACCCTGCGAGGTTCGCCGTACGGTGCGAGGTCCGGGCTTGCGCCGCACCGTGCGAGGTTCGCCGCACGGTGCGGCGCAAGCCGCATCGTGCGGTGTCACAAGCGCGCACCGGACTGCTGTCCCGTCACGGGTTCGCGAAGTCCGCACGGCGCGAACGGGACGCCCGGGGCCAGGCCGCCACGGGCCTCCCGTCCGGGCCGCTCACGACGCTCGTCGCGGCCGGACGCGCACCGTGCGAGCTTCACCGATCGGTGCGGCCCGCTGACCCCGCACCGAGCCGTCAACCCGGCACACGGTGGCGGAATCCGCGCCGTGCCGGAGCGCGAGCTACGGGGTGGTGATGACCTCGGGGCTGCCGAGCGCGGCCTCCGGCCCCATCTCGTCGGCGATGCGGTTCGCCTCGGCGATGAGGGTCTGCACGATCTCGTGCTCCGGAACCGTCTTGACGACCTTGCCCTTGACGAAGATCTGGCCCTTGCCGTTGCCCGACGCCACGCCGAGGTCGGCCTCGCGTGCCTCGCCCGGTCCGTTCACGACGCAGCCCATGACGGCGACGCGCAGGGGGACGGACATGCCCTCGAGCCCCTTGGTGACGTCGTTCGCCAGCTGGTAGACGTCGACCTGGGCCCGGCCGCAGCTCGGGCACGAGACGATCTCGAGCTTGCGCTCGCGCAGGTTGAGCGACTGCAGGATCTGCAGGCCGACCTTCACCTCTTGCGCGGGCGGCGCGGACAGGGACACGCGGATGGTGTCACCGATGCCCTCGGCCAGCAGGATGCCGAACGCGGTGGCGCTCTTGATGGTGCCCTGGAACTCGGGGCCGGCCTCGGTCACACCGAGGTGCAACGGCCAGTCGCCGGCGGCGGCGAGCTGGCGGTACGCCTTGACCATGACGATCGGGTCGTTGTGCTTGACCGAGATCTTGAAGTCGTGGAAGTCGTGCTCCTCGAACAGGCTGGCTTCCCACACGGCGGACTCGACGAGCGCCTCGGGCGTGGCCTTGCCGTACTTCTGCAGCAGGCTCGGTTCGAGTGACCCGGCGTTGACGCCGATGCGGAGCGACACGCCTGCAGCCTTCGCCGCGGCGGCGATCGCACCGACCTGGTCGTCGAACTTGCGGATGTTGCCCGGGTTCACGCGGACCGCGGCACAGCCGGCGTCGATCGCCTGGAACACGTACTTGGGCTGGAAGTGGATGTCGGCGATGACCGGGATCTGCGACTTCTTCGCGATGATCGGCAGCGCGTCGGCGTCTTCCTGCGTCGGCACGGCGACCCGGACGATGTCGCAGCCCGAGGCCGTGAGCTCGGCGATCTGCTGCAGCGTCGCGTTGATGTTCGTCGTCGGGGTCGTGGTCATCGACTGGACGGACACCGGAGCGTCGCCACCCACGAGCACCTTGCCGACCCGGATCTGGCGCGACTTGCGTCGGGGGGCGAGGGTTTCGGGCGACTTGGGCATACCGAGGTTCACAGCGGGCACGTGAGCACTCTACGCGCTCGCCCCGACCGTCCGGCCCGGTCACACCGGACGTTCAGAGCCGCGCGGCGCTGTCCACCACGGTGATGAGCGGCGCGTACAGCCGCATCGCGTCGAGCGCGCGCTCGTGGTCCGCGTCGCTCGCCCCGGCGCAGGCGTCCGCGACGACCGTCACGGTCGCTCCGGCGTCCGCCGCCGCCAGGGCGGTCGACAGGACGCAGCAGTCGGTCGACACGCCCGTGAGCACCAGGTGCGGGTGGTCGCCGACAACGGCCTGGAGGCCCGTGCCCCACTTGCCGAACGTCGGCTCGGTCACGACGGGGTCGTTCCGGTCCCCTGCCGCACTCGCGAAGGGCTCGGTCAACGCGTACAGCGGGTCGGCGTCCGGCACGAGGGCGAAGGGCCACTCGCGGTAGTACGGCACCCAGGCGCCCTGCGGGCGCTGGGGCGCGACGAACCGGGTGAACACCGTGCGTCCGGTGAACCGGGGCAGCAGGCGCTCGATGCCGACTCCGGCGTGGTCGTACCGCGGCGCGGCCCACGGGGACTCCCCCGTGAAGACCTGCTGCATGTCGATGACGACGAGCCAGGCGTCGTCGGGGACGCTCGTGCTCCCCGACGTGCTCACCGCTCCGCTCACCGCTGTGCTTCCTGGAGCCGGACGGAGCCCCGGGCGAACAACAGGGTGCCGAGGAATCCGACGACGAGCGCGACCAGCACGCCGAGGTTCGCGTAGGCCCAGGCGCCGTCGCGTCCGCCGAGGCCGAACGGCCCGAGCAGGTAGCCCTGCCACGACAGCCACGCCGGCGACGCCAGCGTGACGAGGCCCCACCCGAGCGCCGTGCCGACCGCGACCAGGGCGATCGCGCCCCACCGGACGTCGCCGTAGCGGCCGCGACGGTCGTCGAGCTCGCCTTCGGCGTAGGCAGTGCGCCGGAGCAGGACGTCGGCGACGAAGATGCCGGCCCACGCGGCGATCGGCACGCCGAGGGTGATCAGGAAGGCCTGGAACGGGCCGACGAAGTCCGTTGCGAAGAAGGCGATGTAGATCGCACCCGCCACCATGAACACGCCGTCGACCCCGGCGGCGACCGGCCGCGGGATCTTCACGCCGACGCTCAGCAGCGCCAGGCCCGACGAGTAGATGTCGAGGACAGCACCGCCCACCAGCCCGAGGATCGCCACGAGGGCGAACGGGATGAGGAACCACACCGGCAGGATCGACGTGAGGGCACCGATCGGGTCGGCACCGATCGCGGCGTTCAGGTCCGGCGATGAACCGGCGAGCAGGACACCGAAGACCACGAGGACGGCCGGTGCGAGCGCCCCGCCGAAGGTCGTCCACCCGACGACTCCCCCGGTGGACGACGACCGCGGCAGGTAGCGCGAGTAGTCGGCAGCGGCGTTCACCCAGCCGAGGCCGAACCCGGTCATCACCAGGACGAGTGCACCGATGAACTGCTGGCTGCTGCCCGTCGGCAGCGCGGCGATCGCGCCGAAGTCGATGGACGGCACCGCGAGCACCACGTAGACGACCGTCAGGACCGCGGTGATCACCGTGATCCAGGTCTGCAGGCGCATGATCACGTCGAAGCCCGCGACGCCGGCACCGACCACGAGCGCGGCGACCACGACGAGGGCGACGACCTTCGTCAGCACCCCGCCGTCCCAGCCGAGCTCGGTGAAGACCGTCGAGGTCGCGAGGACCGCCAGCGCGGCGAGGGCGGTCTCCCACCCGACGGTGAGGATCCAGCTGAGGAAGGAGGGCACCCGGTTGCCGCGGACCCCGAAGGCCGCGCGGCTCAGCACCATCGTCGGCGCCGACCCCCGCTTGCCGGCGATCGCGACGACGCCGCACAGCAGGAACGAGAACACCACCCCGACGACCGAGACGACGGTCGCCTGCCAGAAGGAGATCCCGAACCCGACGACGAACGATCCGTAGGCGATGCCGAGGACGGAGATGTTCGCCGCGAACCACGGCCAGAACAGTCCCCGCGGGGTGCCCTTGCGGTCGGACTCGGCGATGACGTCGAGGCCCTGCCGTTCGACGGTGCGGACCTCGGGCGCGGCGGTGGTGGGCCCGGAGTTCGTGGGCGCTGTGCTCATCCGCTGAGCGTAGCGCCGCAGCGACTACCCGAACAGGTTCACGGGCCGCACGATGTCGGCGTAGATCAGCAGCGCACTCATCCCCGCCAGCAGCACCACGACGACCATCGTGAGCGGCATCGTCTTCGCCAGGTCGATGGGGCCCGGGTCCGCCTTGCCGACGAGCGTGAAGGACCGTCGCTTGATCGCCTCCCAGAGGGCGCCGGCGATGTGCCCGCCGTCGAGCGGCAGCAGCGGCACCATGTTCAGCACGAACAGGCCGATGTTCAACGAGGCCAGCAGCCCGAGGATCGTGTACGCCTTGTCGACCACCGGCACGCCGCTCATCGACGAGACCTCGCCGATCGCTCGGCCGACACCGACGACCGACACGGGGCTGTCCTGCGACCGCTCCTGCGCGCCGAACGCCGCGTTCCAGACGGCGACCAGCCGCTGCGGCAGGTCGATGATCAGGTGCGCCGACGCGGCGATCTGCGCACCCGTCGCGGGCAGCACCTCGGCCGGCGACTGCCGCACGAGCGACTGCCCGATGCTGACGCCGACCACACCGACCCGCTGGGTCTTCGTCGTGCCGTCGTCGTTCGTGACGACCTTGCCCTCGGCGTCGTAGACGTCGCGGGTGGCGGTCGTCGGGGTGATCTCGAGCGTCTTCCGGGCACCGTCACGCTCGACGACGACCGTCACCTGCTCGTTGGCCGACTCCTGGAAGACCTCGGAGACGCGCGCGATGGTCGGGTCCTGCTCACCGTTGACCGAGAGCACGACGTCGCCGGACGCGATGCCGGCCTGCTTCGCCGGCGACTCCGCATCGCCCGAGGTGCACTCGGTCGTCTGGCTGGTCGGCAGGACGCAGTCGACGCTCGACGTGAACGTCGTGGTGGGCGACCCGAAGCCGCACAGCAGCACGCCGAACAGCACGATCCCGATCACCAGGTTCATCGCGGGGCCAGCGACCATCACGATGATGCGCTTCCACGGGGTCAGTCGGTAGAAGGCGCGGGAGTCGTCGCCGCCGGAGTCCGCGATCTGCTCGGCGCTGGCCTGGCGGGCGTCCTGCACGAACGCGCCGTACATGCCGGTGTTCGTGATCGCACTCGGGCGGCCGGAAACGCGCGGCTTGAGCATGCCGACCATCGAGATGTAGCCGCCGAGCAGGATCGGTCGGATGCCGTACTCGGTCTCACCCCGCTTGAACGACCACATGGCCTTGCCGAACCCGAGCGAGTACTGCGTCACCTTGACGTTGAACAGCTTCGCGAAGGACAGGTGCCCCAGCTCGTGGAGTCCGATCGAGACCAGCAGGCCGATGATGAAGACGACCACGCCGAGGACGAAGAGCAGGACGGATTCGACGGTCACCGGGAAAGGGTACGGGACGCTCGCCATGACGGAGCCGAGCGCCGTCTGAGAGGTGGGACGGGCCTCTCCCCACCGGCACGGCCGTCCCGCCGCTGGCGCGTCGCGCCGGAACCGGCGGTGTGGGCCCAGTCCGTCACGTGGTGACCACGCGACCGACGGGAGGCGCGGATCGCGTCAGCGGGTCAGCGCGCGGTCCGCCGCGGCGCGGGCCCAGTGCTCCGCCGCCAGCACGCCGTCGAGTGACCGCTCCCCCGCCACGTGCTCGTCGACGACGCGCTCGACCGTGTCGACGATGTCCAGGAACCCGATGGCGCCCGCGTGGAACGCGGCAACGGCCTGCTCGTTCGCCGCGTTGAAGACGGCCGGGTAGGTCCCGCCGAGTTCGCCGACGCGCTTCGCGAGCGCGACGGCACCGAACGCGTCGGCGTCGAGCGGCTCGAAGGTCCAGGTGCTCGCCGTGGTCCAGTCGAGCGGCACGCCGACGCCGGGCACCCGGTCCGGCCAGGCCAGGCCGAGCGCGATCGGCAGGCGCATGTCCGGCGGCGAGGCCTGCGCGATGGTGGAGCCGTCGACGAACTCGACCATCGAGTGCACGATCGACTGCGCGTGCACCGTGACGTCGATGCGGTCGTACGGCACTCCGAAGAGCAGGTGCGCCTCGATGACCTCGAGCCCCTTGTTGACGAGCGTGGCGGAGTTCGTCGTGACGACGAGTCCCATGTCCCACGTGGGGTGCGCCAGCGCCTGCGCCGGGGTGACGTCGCGGAGCTGCTCGCGGGTGCGGCCGCGGAACGGACCGCCGCTCGCCGTCAGGACGAGCCGCTGCACCTCGGTGTCGGCACCGGAGCGGAGCGCCTGCGCGATCGCCGAGTGCTCGCTGTCCACCGGGACGATCTGGCCCGGCGCCGCAGCCTGCTGCACCAGGGAGCCGCCCACGATGAGGCTCTCCTTGTTGGCGAGCGCGAGGGTGGCGCCGGTCTCGAGCACCGCGAGCGTCGGCCCGAGGCCGACCGACCCCGTGATGCCGTTCAGGACGACGTCGGCCTCGACGCTGCGGACGAGCCGCTCGGAGTCTTGCGCCCCGAACGCCGTGTCGCGCACGCCGAACCGGGCGGCCTGTTCGGCGACGAGGTCACGGTTGCTGCCGGCGGTCAGACCGACGACCTCGAACCGGTCCGGGTTGCGGGCGACGACGTCGAGCGCCTGCGTGCCGATCGAGCCGGTGCTGCCGAGGACGACGATGCGACGCCGGGCCACGGTCAGCCCTTCGCGAGGATGTCGACCACGAAGACGAGCGTGGCGTTCTTCGGGATGCCCGAGCCCTCCTGCGGGTTCGCGCCGTAGGCGTCCTCCGGCGTGGCGACGATCAGCACCTGCGAGCCGACCTTCTGGCCGACGAGCCCGGTGACGAAGCCCTTGATGAGTGCGCTCTCGGAGACCGTGAAGGTCGTCGGGGCGCCCTTCGACCACGAGGAGTCGAACTCCTTGCCGGTGCTGTAGACGACGCCCTTGTACTGCACGAGGGCGGTGTCGCCGTCGGCGATCGCGGCGCCGTTGCCCTGCTTGAGGACCTCGACCGTCGTCTTCGTCGGGGCCTTCACGCCGTCGGGGATCGTGATCTCCGGCTCGCCGCTCGACTTGTCCGTGACCGTCGGGAGCGCCGGGTCCTGGTCCTTCGGGGTGCCGTTGGCCTTGGTGGGGGTCTGTGCGACGACGTCGGCGACGACGACGATCTCGCCGCCGGTGTTGAAACCGAGAGCCGACGACTGGCCCACGGCGGCCACACGGTCGCCGACCTTCGAGCAGGCGAGCAGGGCTCCGAAGCCCGAGCCGCCGACGGACAGCACCTGCGGGTTGCCCTCGTCGAAGCCGACGGTGCCGAGCTTCTTGGCGTCCTTGGCCTCGTAGACCGTGTAGGACACCTGGGCGTAGTCGCCCTCGTCGAGCGACGCGCCCTTGCCCGAGACGAGCTTCGTGGCCTGCGGCGTCTTCGCCGACAGACCGGCCTCGAACTTGACCGTCGGGGCCTTCGTGCCGCCGAACGAGCCGGTCGCGCGGATCGTGTCGGAGGACTTGCCGGGGTCCGGGCAGGACGTGATCGCCGAGGCGGTCGCGCTGGCGGTCGGGGTCGGCGAGGCCGTGGACCCGTCCGAGCCGGAACCGGAGCATGCGGCGAGTCCCAGCACGACGGCGGGGACGAGGGCGATCGGGAGCAGGCGCAGACGCTTCACGGGAACCTAGTCTGCCCCACCCGCTGAAGAGTCCCCTGCCAATGTCGCAGCACGGACGACGGTCTCGGCCTCGTGGCGCACCGGGAACGACACCGACCGGGCGATGAAGCAGAGCTGGTTGGCCGTGGCGTGGGCGGCCTCGGCGTCGGCGACCCGGTCCGCCTCGAGGATCGTCACGACCGGGTGCAGCGTCGCCCCGGTGAGCTCGCCCGAGCCGTCGCGGTTCAGGTTCAGCGACGCCGTGGCCGTGTCGCGGTAGTCGACGACGGTGAAGCCCTGGGTCACCGCGACGTGCAGGTAGCTGAGCATGTGGCACTGGGCCAGCGCGGCGACGACGAGTTCCTCCGGGTTCCAGCGGTCGCGGTCACCGCGGAACGTGGGGTCGGCCGAGCCGGCCACGTCGGGCTTGCCGACCGCCGAGACCACGTGCTCGCGCCCGTAGTCGCGGTAGCCGGAGGTACCGGTGCCGCGGTCTCCCGTCCAGCTGACGGAGACCTCGTAGGTGTGGTCCTGCACGGGTGCTGCCCCTTCGTCGGCGTCACTGGCGGTCGTCCGCCCTGGCTAGCATGGCGGCATGACGGTGAGCCACGAAGTCCGCACTGATCGCCATCCTCTCACCGCCGACGGGTCGGTCGAACTCGCGGTCCTCGACCGGTCGGGGTTCGACGAGAGCCGGCACATCGGCGCCGGGGTCGTGGTCGACTCCGCGGGTGCCGTGGTCGACTCGGTCGGCGACGTCGCCGCCAGCATCTACCCGCGCTCGACGATGAAGCCGTTCCAGGCCCTGGCCGTCCGCCGAGCCGGTGCACTGTTCTCCGACGAGGAACTCGTCCTCACCACCGCGAGCCACGCCGGTACCGCCGCGCACCAGGCACTCGCGCTGCACATGCTCGAGTCGTTCGACCACGTCGAAGCCGACCTCGGGTGCCCGCCGGACATGCCCTTCGACCGCGCGACCGGACGGACGATGGACGGCCCCCGGCGCCTGGCGATGAACTGCTCGGGCAAGCACGCCGGCATGCTCGCCGCCTGCCGCGTCAACGGATGGGACGAAGCGACGTACCTGGACATCGAGCACCCGATGCAGCAGCGCGTCCGCTCGGTGGTCGAGGAGTACACGCACGAGACGGTCGACCTGGTCGGCACCGACGGCTGCGGTGCCCCCGTGTTCCCGCTCACGCTGTCCGGACTGGCACGCGGGTTCGCCGGCGTCGTCGCTCGGGCGGACGACGACTCCGCGGCGCTGACCGACGCAGTCCTGGCGCACCCGTGGGCGATCGACGGAGTCGGGCGGGCCAACACCGTCACGATCGAGCGGCTGCAGGTCCTGGCGAAGCTCGGTGCCGAGGGCGTCATGGTGATGGGGCTGCCCGGTGGGGCCGCGGTCGCGGTGAAGGTGCTGGACGGGTCGCAGCGTGCAGGCACCCTCGCAGCGCTCACCCTGCTGCAGCGGAACGGGCTGGTGGGTGCCGACGGCGTGGCCGATGTCCTGACGGCGACGGGTGAGCAGGTGCTCGGCGGTGGCGTGCCGGTCGGCGTGGTCCGGGTCGGCTCCGGCTTGCGCTGAGTCCGTCACCCGACGAGTTCAGGGAGCACCGGGAGCACCGGGAGCACCGGGAGCACCGGTCTGACCGTGACACCGCGTCGGTCGGGTGGGCGACGCACGGTGCAGCCGTAGCGGGTGACCTCGACCGCTGCGTCCCACAGCCGTGGCATCGTGCCGAGACCCGGGACGAGCACGACCGTGCCCTTCGGACGTCCGGAGCGGTCGAGGCGAGCGAGCACCGCCGTGCCGTCGGGCATCGCTGGACCGTCGCCAGCGAGGGTTCCGATCCTGCCGGCTGGGCGGAGGTCGTCCCACGGGTCGGCGGTGGCGCGGAGCTGTTCGGCGATCGCCCGGAACACCGCGGCGGCGAGTGCCCCGGTGCCGACGACCACGACGTGACCGGCCACGTCGGTCTCCCACGGGACACCGTCCGGGCCGTGGCCGAGCAGGAGCCGTCCGGGTGCGCTCGGACCGAGGGGCTCGATCGGCGCTGCGGCGTCGTCACCGGACAGCGACTCCGGTTCGCGGGGCCCGCCTGCGCCGGACCGGTGCAGCAGGACGTCGAGCACCGCGCAGCACCCGGCGGCTGCGAACACCACCGCACGGGAGGCGCCGTCGAGGGGCACGGACACCCCGGCGAGGACGAGCACGACGGCCGTCCCGACCAGGACGCACCGAGCTGCGAACAGGGTCATGCCTCCATCGCAACAGGACGGCGGCGCCGCCGGGGCGCCGACGACCGATCTGTGGAGAAGTCCGGCAGCGCTACTGCACGAGGAAGAACTGCTCGCCGATGTCCACCCGGGCACCGCGCTCCACGCGGTACCGACGGCCGGGCTCGCAGCGACGGATCGAACCGTCGATGTGCCGGACGACGGTGCCGTTGCCGGAGAACCGGTCGGACACCCACAGGTCGTCACCGTCGCGGCCGAGCTCGAGGTGGGTCTTCGACACCGACTTGCCCGGGTCGTGGACGGTGAGCAGGTCGTCGTAGCGCTCCCCCGGCTGCGGACGGGGCAGACGACCGAGCAGTCCGGTGCCGTGGACGCCGAACCGCTCGCCGGTGCTGAAGTGCAGCAGGAACGGCGCGCGCGTCGGGGTCTTCGAGACGATGCGGGTCTCGTCGACGTCCTCGTCGAGCTCGTCGGCGTCCGCACTGGCCCGAGCACGGTCCGACGGCGGGAGCGGGAGCTCAGGTGCCGTCGCGCCGGGGACCGGTGGCAGCGGCGCGGCGAGCGGGGCCTGTGGGGCTTGCGCCGGCGGAGCCCAGGACGGTTCGGGATCCTGCGGTGCTCCGTGCGGTGCCGCGTACTCGGGCCCGGACGACTCGAACGGCTCGGTCACCGGCGCTGCGTGGGCGCCGCGAGGACGCCCACCCGGGCGCGAGGCCTCGCTGTCCGGCAGGGCCGACTCGTCGTCGGCGGCGGTCTCGTCGGCCACGGCCTCGACGGACCCGCTCTCATCGGACCCGGTCTGGTCGGAACCAGTCTGGTCGGAACCGGTCTCGTCGCTCGTGATCTGGTCGTCCGCGGTCGCCTCGACCGGGATCTCGTCGTCCGGCACGTCGGTCGACGACGACCCGCCGGCTCCGGCCGACTCCACGTCGGAGTGCTCGGTCGCCCAGTCCGGACGCGCCATCGGCAGCGGCACGACCGGTCCGGTGAACGCAGCGGTCACGGCGGGACGGACTGCTCCGCACTCGCCGCAGAAGATGTCGTCGGGCTCGAGGCGGTTGCCGCAGACGTGGCAGATGGTCGTGGCGTGCATGCCCGGCGTGACGAGCGGCGCGGGCCGAGGCGGTCGGCGGTCGATCAGGGGCTCGACGACGGCGGTGTCCCCCGGCTGCGGCGGCGACACGACGAGCGCGGCGGCGGTCGGTTGGTCGAGCGCACCCTCCTGGACGGGCTCGCCGGAGCGGGTGGACGACGTGTCGTGGGCGCCGTCGGTCTCGACGTGCACGGGCGCGTCGTCCGTCGCGCGCAGGGACGCCTCGGAGTCGTCGAGCGTGTCGTGGGGCGTGTCTTCAGCGGCGGCCGGTGCACTCGGGACCGGCGGGACGACGGGAGCGGACTCGGCTCCGGACGCGGGCTGCGCAGCCTCGGTGGTGGCACCGCGGCCGACCCACCAGGACGGGCCGGCCGGCGCTGCGGGCGGGGCCGGAGCGACCGGTGGCGCCCACACGGGTGCCGGCGCCTCGTCAACAGGCGGCGGGGTCGCGGAACGGTCGTCGACGGGGGCCAACCGGGTCCGCTCGGGGTCGTCGGCGAGGACGTCTGCGGGCTCGGAGCGGTAGGCGTCCGGGTCCAGTGGCGGTTCATCCTGGGCTGGTGCTGCGCCGGGCTGCGCGGCCGCGTTCGGCCAGTCCCCGAGGCCGGAGCCCGCACCGTGCACGTGCGACGGTGCGTCGCGCGGGGCGAGGTCGTCGGGGCGTTGGACGGGCACCGCGGCCGGTGGCTCGGTGCTGCGGCGGTCGGCACCGGTCAGCCACGCACGGGTGGCTGGGTCGAGGGTCGACTCGGGCAACCATGCATCGGCCGCGGGATCGGAGCGACGGCCGTGGGAATCGGGCTGCTGCAGGGGCGGCGGCGGCGCCTGCTCGACGGGGGTCGCAGCGACCGGCCGACGGCTCGCTCCGGCGGTCACCGCACGTCCGCACTCACCGCAGAAGATCGCCCCCTCCGGGAGCATCGATCCACAGTGTTCGCATCTGATCACGGTCTGCCTCTGTCCTCACTCGGCCGTCCACGACGCTCGTCAGGCCTCCGGCCATCGTAGTCACCGCGTCTCGCCGAGCCCTGACCGGTGGTCGTGCGCAGCCGATCGGTTCCGCGCAGGGACCTGAGCGACACGGCGGTGCGGAAGCGTTCACGGCGCGTCCGACCGGTGCGCAGCGTGCCCACCGCATCGTCCGTCGCCGACCACATCCGGTCGGCGGCGGCTTGGTCGACGTCGCTCGGGCCGAACACCGCCCGGTCGGCGAGGGCAGCCAGTCCGGTCCCGCCCTCACCCGGAGCACCGGCCACCGTCTCGCGTCGTGTGGCCGATCCGGCCACGTCGTGGCCACGGTCGAGGAGCGCATCGCGGTACTCGTCCCAGGCCCCGACGATGCGACCGCGCGGCGTCGGAGCACGCCGGCGCCGTCGGCGGCGGACCCGCTTCAGCAGGACGATCACCCCGAACGGCAGGAGCACGAGGGCGATCAGCCCCAGTGCACCGAGCACCCAGGGCAGCACTGCGAGCAGGATCTGCAACCACAGCGGCTGCACGGGCGGCGTGTTCCGGTCGCTCTGCGGCGGCGCCTGCTGGTCCTGGTCCTGCTGGTCGACGGGAGGCGGCGGCACGACGGTCTCCGGACGGGTCACCGGCTGCGGCGTCTGCTGCTGCTCGTTCGGGATCTCACGGACACTCGGGTTCGGGTTGAGCATCACCCACCCCCACTGCGCGGTGTCGACCTCGATGCGCGCGGTGACGTCCGAGCCGCGGAACGTCGTCGTGCCCCCGCTCGCCGACGCCCCGCCGGACCCCGAGTCGCCGCCGGCTGTGAAGCCCATGACCACCCGTGCCGGGAACCCGAGCTCGTCGGCCATCAGCGCAGCGGCGGCGGCGTACTGCTCCTGGTCGCCGATCATCAGCGGCGACGTCAGGAGCTCCTGGATGCGGTCGGCGCCGTGCCCCGAACGGCTCATCCGGTCGTCACCGACGCCGTGGCTGACGTACCCGTTGCGCTTGAGCGCCTGGATCACCGCGACGAGCTTCGCACCCGACGTCGCATCGGTGTCGGTCGTCGCCTCGACCGTCTCGCGGACGGCGTCCGGCACGTCGCGCGCCGTCGGGACCGCGGCGCTGCCCGGGCGGGCCGCTGCGAGCTGCTCGTCCGTCGGCTGGTCGGGGACCACGGCGGTCAGGTCGTAGGAAGTGCCTTCGCGGACACCGCCGACCACGGCCCCCGTCTGCGTCGAGCCGTTGAAGAAGAAGGACCCGCGCTCGTCGTCGGCGTCGGTCCCGGTGAAGTCGACGCGCTCCAGGTCCCCGACCGTCGGCAGCCAGACGCCGCTGTAGCCGTCGACGGTCACGCCGACGCGCACCCTGGTGCCGTCCACGCCACGGACGTCGACCGACGTCGGCACCCGCTCGAACGTCCCCGACGACGAGGAGCCGTCCGACCCGCCGACGCGGTAGACCACACCGTCGTAGCTGTCGAGCGTCGCGATGCGCACGAACCCGTTCTCCGGTAGTCCGGTGACCCGGAGCTGTGCAGTGTCCGCCGCGCTCTGCTCTTCGTACGCCCGGAAGCCGCTCAGCGGGCTGACGTAGTCGCGGGGGTCGAACGGCTTCACGACGTCCGTGCGGGCCACGGTGCGCTCGTTGGTCGGCGGCGCGACGAGCCCGAGCCCCGTCGCGACGACGGCCGCCGCGACGATCGTCCCCGTGCCGACGAGCGCCGGGCGCACGACGGACCGTGCGATCGGCACCGACGAACCGATCGTGGTCGCCACGGCGACCGCGCGACGTGCGTGCCGCACTGTCAGCGCCCAGACGAGCGCGATGGCGACGAGCACGACTGCCGTCACGATCGACGTGTCCAGCCGGCTCGGCCCGACGACCACCCCGATCGCGAACAGCACCAGTGCCGGGATGCTCGCGAGTTCCTGCCTGGAGGCCCGGGTCGCCACGCTCACGGCCGTCACCGTGGCGACGAGGAGCGTCACGAAGTACGGCACGAGGAGCGCCTCGTACGAACCGACCGGCAGGCTGATGGTCACCAGCTGCTTCCACCCGAGCGCGACACCGGCGAACAGCGCGAGCAGGCCCTGGCCCGTGGGCAGGACCCCGTTGGCCTGACCGGGCACGGCTGCGGGCACACCGGCGAGCGTGAACGCCGCCACCGTCGCGATCGCCACGACGACCAGCGGCAGTCGCAGGACCGCGCCGACGAGGGCGACGAGGGTGCCGAACACGATCGCGGCCACCGCCGCGACGATCATCGAGTCGTCACGGTAGACCGGCCACCACGACACGCTCGCGACCGCGAGCAGCAGCCACACGACGAGGGTCCCGCCGGCCAGACGGAACGGCACGAGCCGCCGGGCGTCGCGGCGATCGGAACGCCGGGTCGACCGACGGGCACGCTCCGCAGGCGGCGTCGGGGTGCTCACCGGAGCGGCGCTCACGCGGCGGCCGATCGGTGCAGGGCGTGCCGGAGGTCGTCCAGGTAGCCGATGGTCATCACGGTCAGCCCCGCGACCCGCAGGAACCGTGGCTGCGCTTCGGGCTCGCAGATCACCGCGACGACCTCGACCCCCACGGGGAAGCGCGTCGCCGCGAGCCGGAGCGCCGGCAGCCCGATCGTCGAACCGACGACCAGGAACGCCACCGAGATGCCCTCGGTGTCGCTTCCGATGATCCGGGAGACCTCGGCGACGGGCAGGCACGCATCGGCGAGTCCGACCGAGGCGAAGTCGTCGAGCAGTCGCGTCGGGGTGACCGTCGGCAGGGTCCGCACCGCGTAGACGGCACGCTTTGCGAACTCCGGGGTGCGTTCCGACACCACGACCGAGACCTCCCGGCCGTCGCGGATCGCACGGGCACCGAGCGACGCCGCAGCGCTCACCGCGAGCTCGAACTCCTCGTCGTCCCCGAACTCGGACCGGGCGATGCCGAGCGCCACGACGAGGTGCGAGCGGCGCGTGTCCTCGAACTGGCGCACCATCAGCGCGCCCGACTTCGCCGTCGACTTCCAGTGGATGGTGCGGGGGTCGTCACCGGGCATGTACTCGCGGATGGCGTGGAACGCGATGTCGGCCGGCGACAGGTCGGTGGTCGCCTGCCCCTCGAGGTCGCGCACCAGCCCGGTGCTCGTCGACGGGATCGCGATCGTGCGCGGGTGCACGATGACCTGTTCGCGAGCGGTCCAGACGACTTCGCGACGGACGAGCCCGACCGGGTCGGCGCGCACACCGGTGACCGGACCCACGTCGAGCACGCCGCGGCGCACGGTCGGCACCGGCACCAGCTGCTCGAACGTGCCGTGCGCGCCGATCGCCGGGATCGCGACGTCGACGAGGCCCGGGCCGACCGGCACCTCGACCGTCGTCGGCACCGAGGGCAGACGCGTCGGGTTCTCCGCCGTGACGACCACGCCGGCCTCGTCGCCGACCGCCACTCGGTGCTGCGGCAGGCGCATCCGGATCACCAGCCGCGTGCGGCCGATGAGCGCGATGGCCGCGACGACGACGAGCACCGCTCCTGCGAACCCGACGACGACGATCTCCCGCAGGCCGAACCGGTAGCCGGCAACGAACGCGACGAGCGTGAGGGCCGCGACCGTCCACCCGAGCCCGGTGACGACGGACGAGACCTCGCCCCAGGAACGCTTGACGAGCCTCCAGGCCGTTGCCCAGACCCGGACGATCCCGACGACCGCATCCGCGGCGACGCCTTCGCGGTCACCGACGATCCGTGAGCGGACGTTGGTCAGGCCGGCGACCGTCCCCGTGCGCTCGTACGCCGTCGTCCCGCGACGCGACCGCGTCGAGGACGGACGGCGTGAGCGCGTGGAGACGGGCCGGCGGTCCGTCACGTCGTGACTCGGTCGGCCGGCGGCGGCGTCTCCACCAGCAGCTGTGCGATGACGCTCGGCGCGCTGACACCGTCGAACTCCGCCTCGGCGTCGAGCACCAGGCGGTGCGCGAGCACCGGGACGGCGAGGGCCTTGACGTCGTCCGGCGTGACGTAGTGGCGGCCGCTCAGCGCGGCGAGCACGCGTGCCGAACGGATGAGGCCCATCGCGCCGCGGACACTGACGCCCAGGCGGACTTCACTGGCCGAACGCGTCGCGTCGACCAACCGTGCGACGTAGTCGGCGATGACGGCGTCGACGTGCACCGTGCGGGCCAGCGCCGCCATCTCGGTGATCGTCGCCGCGGGCACGACGCTCGCGAGCGGGACCGATGCCGACGGAGCCGACGAGGTCTCGAGGATCTTGACGGTGGCGGCGTGGTCGGGGTAGCCGATCGAGGTCTTCATGAGGAACCGGTCGAGCTGCGCCTCGGGCAGACGGTACGTGCCGGCCTGCTCGATGGGGTTCTGCGTCGCGATGACCATGAAGGGGGCCGCCAGGCGGTGGTTCACGCCGTCGACCGTGATCGCCGACTCCTCCATCGCCTCCAGCAGGGCCGACTGCGTCTTCGGACTCGCACGGTTGATCTCGTCGGCGAGCACGATGTTCGCGAAGACCGGGCCGCGGTGGAAGTCGAACTCCTGCGTGCGCTGGTCGTAGACGCTGATGCCGGTGATGTCGCCGGGCAGTAGGTCGGGGGTGAACTGGATGCGGTTCGTCGTCCCCTGCACGCTCTGCGCCATCGCCCGCGCCAGGCTCGTCTTGCCCGTGCCGGGGACGTCCTCGAGGAGCAGGTGGCCCTCGCTGAGCATCGCGGTCACCGCGAGGCGGATCACGAACGTCTTCCCGAGGAGCACCTGCTCGACGTTGGTCACGATGCGGCCTGCGACGTCGGCGAACCAGGTGGCCTGCTCCGGGGTCATGCTCATGCGGGGGTGGTCCTCGTCGTCTCGGGGGATGGCGGTGGGTGCAGCGTACGGCGGAAGGGCGGCTGGGCGGTGTCAGCCCGGGGCGGGTTCCGGATCGGGTTGTTGGGGCTCGGGGGCTGCCGCGATGGGGAACGCCTCCGTGTTGTCGCCGGTCTGCGTCGAGCTGGAACCGTCCGTCGCTGTCACGAGCGCTCGGACACGCACTGACTTCGCGAGGGCCGGTGGTGTCGGTGCGGGGCTACCCGCATCCCAGCTCGCGGTGGTGGAGATGCCGGTGCCGTCGTCCGTCAGGTACCAGCTCGCGGTGAACCGCACCGATACGCCAGCCCCGGTCGGCCCGGCGACCGTGAGCGGTTGCTCCTGCTGAGCGGCGACCACGGACATGTTCGCATCGAGAGCGGTCGCGCTGCCGGTCCAGGACTGGTCGTCGGTCGTGCAGAACGAGCTGCCGGGGCCGCCACAAGCGCGCAGCACCATCTGCGCCGAGACGTTCCGGGCACCCGATCCCGGAACACCCGTCCAGGTCTGCCCGGGCTGCAGGGAGATGGGCTGACCGCCCGTCTCCAGCTGGTAGTGGTGAGCACTCCGCGAGGGTGCGGTGATGCTGACGTTCCAGAGGTTCTTACCGACCGGGGTCACGTCGATCGACGGACGCCCGGTTCCGGTCGGGCGCTCGTAGGTCACGGCGTCGGTGTACTCGACATTGCAGAAGTACCCGTTGGAGACGGTCACGGCGTAGCGCGTCGAGCCGCCGCCGACGCCCGAGTCGCGTGTCGGACTGGACGTTCCGAGGGAACCAGAGGGATTGGCAGAGCAGTCGACGTTGCCCGACCGGAAGACGCCGTAGCGAAGTCCGGATCCGCCAGCGGCATCCGGAGCACCCCAGGTGACGGTCACGGTCGACCGACCTGACGAGTCCGCTTGGTCTGCAGCCACAGCTTGCACGTTCGTCGGTTTGCCGGGGGTGCCGACCGCGGTGCCGCTCGCCGACGCCGAGTTCCACTGCACCACCGTGCCGTTGCGATCAGCGCCGTTCCGAGCCGACACGGTCACCGTGTACTGCGCCGCGCTCTGGGCTCCGGAGAACGAGGTGTTCGTCGCGGTGCCGGTGTTACGGGTGTCGGACAGCCCCGGGCCCTCGATCGTCACGACGTAGTTGTCGACCGCGCTGCCCCGGTTCGGAGCGGCGACGGCGCTCCACTTGACGTCGAGCTGGTTGGGCGTCGACGCGTTCGGCGTGACGGTGATGCCCTTCGGCGGCGCCGGCACGAAGTCCGCACTGATCGGAGCGGAGCTGCCCGACGGCTTCGAGTCGCCGATCGCGTTGGTGGCGACGACCTGGAAACGGTAGGACGCCTTCGGGTCCAGCCCGGTCAGCGTGCAGACGGTCGCGGTGCCGCAGTTCTTCGAGACGCCGTTCGTGCCCGTCACGCGGTACCCGGTGATCGGCGAGTTGTTCCCCTGAGGCGTCGACCACGTGAGCGTGGCCTGGCCGCCGTCGTACGAGCCGGTGCGGGTCGGTGTGCCCGGGGCGTCGGGGACGTCCTGCACGGAGACTGTGACGTCGCCCCACACGTACCGGTCCGGGTCGTTCGTGGCGTCCGCGACCTGGTACTGCAGGTGGGCGTCGACGGGCTTCGCGTTGTCGGAGACCCGGACCTGCAGGCGGGAGCGGTCGGCGCTCGGCGTCACCGAGACACCGCTCGGCAGCCCGCCGGAGAGACCGCGGATGTTCACGACGCGCAGCCGCTCACCGGGGAACGGGTTGGTCGGCTGGTCGTTCGTCAGGACGTCGATGGTCGTGGTCGCACCACGCTTGGTGATCGACCTGTCGGCGCCGGGTTGCACGAGCGGTCGGGTGGACGCCACCACGCCGACGGTCACGGTGCCGGCACGTCCGGCGTTGGCGTCGTCCTGTACGCCGATGCCGATCGACGCCGTCGTGTTCTTCTTCGCGGTGTCCGGCACGGCGATGGTCAGCTGCTGGCCGGAGATCGTCGCGGTGGCACCGCTGGTCGGCCTGCTCACCACGGAGTAGCGCAGCTCCGGCAGGTCCTTCGGGTACGGGTAGTCGGTGAGCTTGGTCAGGTCGACGGTCCGGGTCTCGCCCGGCTGCATCTCGACCGCCGAACCGGTGAACGCCGGCGGCTGGTTCGACCGCGGTGTCACGGTGACCGGCAGCACGAGGGTCGCGACGCGGCCCTTGCCCCCGTTCGCCGCGGAGCCGTCGGTGACCTCGAACGAGATGGACGCGTTGCCGTAGTAGAGCTTCGACGAGGTGAACTGCAGCGTCGACGAGTCCACGACCAGGCTCTGACCGTTCGCGTGCGTCGCCTTCACCGTGCCGCGGTCCGTGATCTTCGCCGTCTGGCCGTTCGCGGTCACGACGTAGTCCTCGAGCGGGATGCGGACCGTGGCCTCGCTCTTCACGGTGACGGCACCGGCCGAGCGGTTGATCTGCGGCAGGGCGTCGTCGAACCCGGGGACGTTGATGAAGCCGTAGGACACGATGTCGGGGTGGTCGACCCGTGCGACCGAGAACGGGATGACCTGGGACTCGTCGGTGAGCCGGACCGTGATCCGTCCGTCGTCGGTGAGCCGCGCGGTGTCGCCGTAGCCGTCCACGATCCCGACCCGCAGGTCGGCAGCGGTGCCCTCGGCGAAGAAGACGTTCTCGAGCACGTCGACGGTCACGCTCTCGCGCCGCAGGATGTCCTGGAGGTCCAGGGTGGTGTCGTCGACCTCGGGGCGGAGGGGCTGCGCGTCCGGGTCGACGGTGACGGTGAGGAACGCGGTGCTCGATCCCCCGCTCGCGTTCGCGACGGTGTAGAGCACGGCGTAGTCGCCCGACTTCGCGGTCTTCGGGGGTGTGACCCGGATCTGCTGCTTCCGCAGGATCTTCGCCGACACGTCGTCGGCGGTGGGCTCGGCCGCCGACACGGTGAGCTGGCCGCCCTCGGGGTCGGAGTCGTTCTGCAGCACCCGGACGGTCACCGACCCGCCGGGGCGGATGGTCACGTGGTCGGCCTCGGCGACGGGGTTCGACGCCTGTTCGGCCCGGGGCGCGATGCCCACGCGGACCGTGCCGGTGGCACGCGCGCCCAGGGCGTCGACCACGGTGTAGGTGAACTCGTCGGTGCCGGCCGAGTAGTCGCCCGCCTCGTAGGTCAGGGCGTCGGACGCGACGTCGGTGACGGAGCCCTTGTCCGGGTTCGACCCGACGCCGACGAGTTGCACGGAGTCGCCATCCGGGTCGACGCCGTTCAGCGGCACCGAGATCCGCACCGACGAACCGGCCACGACCCGGGCGGTCACGGTCTGCGGGACCGGCGGGTTGTTCGTCGCGGCGTCCCGCTCGCGCACCGAGATCGAGACGGCGGCGTCGGCGTACTGGCCGTCCGGACCCGCGACCCGGTAGACGGCGGTGTAGTTGCCGGGGGTCTTCGGCGCGAGGTAGCGCAGGTGGTCACCCGAGGCAAACAGCAGACCGCCGTCGCCGGGCACGTTCTGCACGAGCTCGGGCTCAAGAGTGAGGGGTTCACCCTCGGGCTGGGTGTCGTTGTCGAGCACGTCGATGTTCGCGACGTCGCCGACCCGGACGGTCGCACTGTCGGGCTGGGCGACGGGCGGCTGGATCCGGTCGGGCTTGGGGATCTCGACGACGGTGATCGTGCCGGTGGACGACGCGAGGCCGTTCGTCTCGGTGTAGCCGAAGGACACCGGCCCGTCGAGCGGTGCGGTCAGCGTGACGCGCACGGTGTGTTGGTCGAGGATGCTCGCCTGGACGCCGCTGCCCCGCTCGGGTCCGTCGAGGGCGGTGACGAGCAGCACCCCGCCCGCGGGGTCGATGTCGGTCGCGGTGACGTCGGTGTCCTTGCTCGAGAGCGTGTTGACGAAGACCGTCTTCGGGGTCGTGATGGGCGCGGTCGAGGCGTCCGGCGGGGCGAGGATCGTGACGCGCACGATGCCGCTCGACGTCTTCACACCGTCGGTGACGGTGTACTCGAGCTGGTGGTCACCGGCACTCGCACCCTGCACCCGGAAGGTACCGGCGTCGTAGCTCGGGGTGACCGTCAGCCCGGCCGACGACGACACGCTCGTGAGGGTCACGGTGCCGTTGCCGCCCCGGACGTGGTCGAGCGGCTCGACCGTGAGGGCCTTGCCTGCGTAGCCCTGCACCGGGAACGGGTCGGCACGCAGCGGCACACTCCCCTGCTTCGCCACGCGCACGGTCACCGAGCCGCGGCCGTCGGCGCGTCCGTCGCTCACGACGAGCTGCACGGCACGGTCGCCCGTCCGGCCGCTGTCCGCGCGGAAGTCGAGCAGGCCGTCCGGGGTGGTCGACACCCGGTCGCCGTCCGAGGCGGTCGCGGACTTCAGGTACACCGGGTCGCCGTCCGGGTCGACCCAGTCGCCGAGCACGCTGCTGACGACGTGGCCGTTCTGCACCACGTCCGCGGAGGTGTCGCGCACCTGCCGCGGGGCCTCGTTCTGCGATTCCGGCCGCACCGTGACACGGACGGTCCCGGTGTCCGACCCGCCGTTGCCGTCGGTGATCGTGTACGGGAAGGTCACGGTGCCGGTCGCGCGCGACGACAGCGTCACCTGCAGCCGTTGGCCGTCGGCGACGATGGCGACCCGGCCGGTGGACTCAGAGATGGACCCGACCTCGCTCACGATGATCGGGTCACCGTTCGGGTCGTAGTCGTTGAGCAGGACCGGGAGGCTCGTGGTGCGTCCCGGTCGAGCGCCCAGGTCGTCGTCCACCGCCACCGGCGGCTTCTGGTCCTTGTCCACCTCGGGGTCGTCGTCGGAGACCTGCTCCTGCTGCTGCTCGTCGTCCTGCTTGATGAGGTCGGCCCAGTTGTCGATGAGCTGGCCACTGCGGTCGATCGCCCACGAACGACCGCTCGAGGGGTCGTTGGCGACGACGGTCTGCCCGTTGTGCAGGATCTGCATCGTGCTCGTCCCACCGGTGCTCGCGAGCCGCTGGAGCGCGGTGCCGTCGCAGGTGTCGATCGCCTGACCACCGGCCCATGCCGCGTAGGTGCAGGACCCGTCGACGTAGGGGCGCGCCGCGCGCCCGGAGACCTGGAGCGCGGTGGCGTCGACGGACCCCGAGGCACTGACCCGGACGAGTCCGGCGGTGCCCGCGACGGTGACGTCGGACGAGGTGTCCGACGATCGCTGGAGCGCGGGTGACGCGCCGACCCGGTCGCCGAGCTCCACGGTGCGGCCGTCGATCGACAGGGCGCCGCTGGTGCGGTCGAGCACGGCCAGGTGGCCGTCGAAGGTCGCGACCTGGAAGTCGTCGGTGCGGTCCATGTCGACCTTCCACCGTTGGTCGACGGACAGCGTCGACCCGACGTCGACGAGCGATGCCGTGCCGGTCTTCGCCGAGTACACCGCGACGTGTCCGTCCGACGCGTCGAAGACGGTGTCCGCCCCGAGCGTCAGGTCGGCCTTGGTCGAGGCGTCGAACTCGGCGAGGTCGGCCGCAGGCGTCGCCCACAGCTCACCGGTGTCCTGGTTGCCGATCACCGCGGTGTCCCCCGCGAAGAAGACCTGCGGTGTCCCCGCGGGCAGGGTCACGGCATCGCCGACGGTGGCGTCGGCGACGTCGACCTTGGCCACGGTCCCCTTGGTCTGGTCGACGCTGTAGACCATGGACCCGCGCTGCAGCACGGACAGGTCGTCGCTCGCGGTCTCGACGGCGGTGTTCAGCTGGAGGACGCCGGTGTTGGCCCGTCCGACCGCTCCGTACTCGGCGGAGGGCACCCACACGGTGCCGTCCCCGAGGTCGACGCGCTGCGTGTGGTACCCGGTCGAGACGATCGCGGTCGTCGCGACGACCGCGGCGACCAGGACGGAGACCCCGGTGGTGACGGCGGCGGATCGGTGCTTCGCGACGAGCCTGCGGATCACCCGGTGCTCCCGACGGTCGCGCACTTCTGCGCGCTGGCTGCACCGGTCTTGCCGTCGCGGTTGACCGCGACGGAGATGCACTCCTCGTCGCCGCGCTGCCCGGAGACGACGAACGTGGTGCCGGTCTGCTGGCTGGACGCGCCGTTCGACGAGATGACGTAGGTGTCACCGCTCTGCAGACCCGGGTCCGCCCACGAGAACGACACCGCCTGCGCCGAGGGCTGTGCGCGGACGTCCGCCACCACGGGGATCGCCCCGGCGCCGAGCCGCCCGACGACGACCACGGTCGCGATCGCGAGGGCGGCGACCACGACGACGGCGAGGGACGTCGCCCAGACGAGCGTCGACCGGGTGCGTCGTCGCGCACGGGTGACCGATCCGGTGCGGTGGACGGTGCCGACGCTCTGCGAACCACCGGCGACGACGCCGCCCTGGACCGCGCGACGGGTGCGGCGGCGGGCGCCGACCCGCGACGGCGGCTGGAGCTCGCGGATCATGGTCCGGTCGCCCTCCGGTGTCGGGGTCGCGATGGCCCATGCCTCGACCGCGACGTCGGCCGCGGTCTGCGGGATCCCGAGCTCGGCCTCGACCTGCTGGAACCCGCGCACGAGTTCGAGCACGGTCGTCGGGCGCGACGGCACCTTGCGGGACAGCGCGGTGGCGAGCAGGCGCTCGAGCGACGGTGGGACGTCGGTCCGACCGGTGGGCTTGACGCCGCCCTTGTCGATCCGGCTCATCAGGTCGCTCGCACCGTTCTTGCCGCCCCGGACCTCGAACGGGCTGCGGCCGGCGAGCAGGGAGTACACGGTGGCGGCGAGGGAGTACACCTCGGACTGGATCGTGCCCCGGGACTCGTCGATCAGGACCTCGGGCGCCGACCACGGGATCGACATGCCGATGGGCTCGTCCGGGTCGGTCCCGCCGATGGTCGCAGCGATGCCGAAGTCGGACAGCACGGGGTTGCCGTAGGCCGTGAGCAGGATGTTCGACGGCTTGATGTCACGGTGGAGCACGCCTTCGCGGTGCGCGGTCTCGAGGGCGGACCCGATCCGGACACCGATCGAGAGCACCTCGGACACCGGGATCGGCTCACGCCGGTACCGCTCGCTGAGCGACGAGGAGCACAGCTCCATCACGAGGTACGGACGTCCGTCGGCCGCGACGCTCGCCTGGAACACCGTCAGGATCGACGGGTGGGTGCTGAGCCGGGCCATCAGGTTGGCCTCGGCCTGGAACATCTGGCGGACGCGGTCGTCGACGACCTCGTCGAGCAGGACCTTCACCGCGACCTGACGCCGCGGCATGTCCTGTTCGTAGAGGAAGACGTCAGCGAAGCCACCGGAACCGAGGACGTGCACGGGGCTGAACCCGCCGATCACGGGCGGGTTGGACGGCAGGCGACGCGCCATCGCCATCTCCTCCCCGGCCGAGCGGCCAACTCTCTCGTCGTGGCACAGTCATTGTACGAAGCGCCGGTGACCGTCGATCCGCACACCGACCACCTGTGGACGGGCGCACTCCCCCAGTTCGGGGGGTCGTGCGCCGGCGGTCAGTGCCGCGGCAGGGTGTCCTCGAGGTCGCCGTCGTCCGGGGCGGCGTCGACCTGGAGCACCACGACGGTGACGTTGTCGCGTCCCCCGGCGACGACCGCGTCGCCGACGAGGCGTTCGGCGAGCCCCTGCGCACCGGCTTCCCGCGCCGCGATGCGCGCGATGCCGGCGTCGCCGAGCTCCTTCGTCAGGCCGTCGGAGCAGACGATGTACCGGTCGCCCGCGCGGAGCGGCAGGGTCCACCAGTCGGGCGCCGGCGGTTCGCCGAAGCCGACCGCGCGCGTGATGACGTTGCTGTCCGGGTGCTGTTCGGCGTCCTCGGCCCGCAGCAACCCGGCGTCGACCATCTCCTGCACCACGGAGTGGTCCACGGTGACGCGGCGCAGCACGCCGTCCTCGATCCGGTAGGTCCGGGAGTCGCCGACGTTGAAGACGAGCGCCGCCGGCTGCCCGAGCGACGCGACCAGGGCGATGCCGGTGACGGTCGTGCCCGCTCCGATCGCGTTGCCGCCGGCTGCACGCTCGATGTCGGCCGTGGCGAGCAGCAGCGCGCGCTGGATGCCCTGCCGCGTGGTGAAGGGCTCCTGCGTCACCTGCTCGAGTCGACGCACGACGGCGTCGCTCGCGCGGTCGCCGGCGAGGTGTCCGCCCATGCCGTCGGCGACGACGAAGAACGGCGCCCCGACGATGTAGCTGTCCTCGTTGTGGTCACGGCGACGACCGACGTCGGTCGCGGCTCCCCACGAGAGCGTCAGGGTGGCGCCGTCGGCACCGGGGACGTCGATGGCGTGCGCAGTGGCTGCTCGGCCGAGTTCGGTCACGTTTCAGGATCGCTCTCTGGGGGTTCGGGGCGTGCCGTGTGCTGTCTGGTCGGTGGGCCACGGGGGAACCGGTGGGAACCCGTCCGCCGTCGGTGCGACCCGGAGGTACGGCGAGAGAACCTCGATGGCGTTGCCGTCACCGACCTCGACTACCGTACCCGTCAGCGCGACGATCGACGCACCCGATGCCATGCGGTACACCGGCGCGCCGGCCGGTCGGACGACGGTGCCGTTCGTGGACCGCAGGTCCTGCACCACCACGGCTTCGCCCTCGGCGTGGATGCGGACGTGCGAGGACGACACCTGCCCGTTGGCGGACCGCACCGTCACGAGTTCCGGTTCGGGGCCGCTGGTGATCCGCGGCAGCGACGGACGCCGTCCGATGACGACCGGGTGGTCCAGACGGAAGGTGCGGTCGCCGATGCGGATCGACGGCACGCGCGCCGCGGGCGCGGCAGGGACGGACGGGAGGCCCGTGGCGGTGCCGGCGGGCACGCTCGGTCCGACGGCGCTCCGGACACGGGCGCGGACGACCGTGTCCTCCGGGTCGGCTCCGTCGTCGGCAGGCTCGTCGGCACGGTCGCCGACCGGTTCGGACGGCTCTGTGGGCGGTCGGATGACGGTGTCGCCGAGCACGTCGTCGAAGCGATCGCCGCCACCGGCACCGCGGGGTCGCCGGATGACGGTGTCCTCGATGTCGTCGTCGCGCAACCGGAGCCCTTCGGATGTGGTGTCCTCCACCGTAGACGATCCGGTCGACCCGCCACACCGCGCCGACGGCCGTCCGCACCGGTCACGATCGGTGACGGTCACGACGGGGCCCGGCCCACGTCGGCGCGCTGCCGGCCAGGACCGAGCGCAGGACCAGCCCGGCGAGCGGGTCGTCGGCACGGGTCTCGAGGGCGTAGCGCGCCCGAGTCTCGGCGCGGGCCGACGACCCGAGCGCCCACGCGCACCAGGCTCCGAGTGCGAGCGCACCGGCGGCTCCGGCCGTACTGTCCACCTGACGACCCTCGGCGCACCAGACCCGCCAGGCCTCGGCACAACGGTCGCCGGCCGTGCGCAGACGAGCGCGGTCCGGTTCCGGTCCGATGCCGTGCAACGCCGGCGGCGTCGGGTCGTCGAACGGGTCGAACCCCCGGATGGCCCGCGGATCCGGCTGGTCTCGGCTGGCGAGGAACGGGATGAGCGCCATGCGGGTGGACAGCGCACCGCAGGCGGTGACGATCGCGATCGCGCCGACGCGGGAGCCCGCGCCGACGCCGGACGTGACCAGCGCTGCGGCCGCTGCCGGGAGGGTGACCGCCGCCGCGATCTCGCGAGGGAACCGGACTGCGGTGTGGTCGGGGGTGTGTGCCGTCAAGGGGATCATGCACGCCATCGAAGCCTGATCCGGGCCTCCAGTCAGGCACGAACCGACCACCTGTGGACAGCAGCGCCCCGGCCCATCCTGTGGAGGACGGACCGGGGCGATGGTCAGGCGGTGACGGGTTCCAGGCTCTCGGCGACCAGGTCCCAGCCGGAGTCGCTGCGTTCGACCACGACTCCGTGCGCGGCGGCCCAGTCGACCAGGTCGTCCATGGTCGCGACGACCGCTCCGGTGCGCGCGAGCAGCGCGACCAGTCGGCCCTTGGCGGTCTTGTTCCAGTGGTTCAACGCCCGCCGCCGACCGGAGCCGTCGATGCTCACGACCCGCGGGGCGACCGCCTGCGGGAGGGGACCGAGCTGACGGTACCCCTCGGACCGGAGATCGAGCACCAAGCCGTCCGCCCGTTCGATCAGGACCCGGGACGAGGCCGTGGGCCAGTGCGACGCCAGCCGGACCGTCCCGAGCCGGGAGTCGTGCGACAAGCGGTACGCCGGGATCGGGTCACCAGCGCCGATCGGTCCGAACATGGCCGACTGCACGACGACGTGGTCGTGCCACCACGCCCGCGTCGACGCATCGGCGGTCTGCGCGCCGAGGGGATCGTAGAGCACCCCTGTGTACCGCTCGATCGCCGGCATCGTGCCCGACGTGTCGAGCTCGAGGTTACGGAACCGTTCGGCGATCGACTTCGGGCCGAGCTTCAGAGCCGTCCGGGCCGAGGACTCCTCGGAACTGACGGAGCGGGCCGCGGCGATCACCGCGGCCCGCTCTTCGGCCAGTTCCGGGAACGAGAGTGCACGCAGGTCGAGCGTGCGGCTCGTGTCCCCACCCTCCCGCTTCGTCTCCGAAGGCGGGAGGAGGACGGTCAGTCCGGTCAGGACGCCAGCGCGGCCTGCCGCGCGACGATCGTCACCGTGTCGTGCTCCACCGACAGGAAGCCGTCTTCGGCGTCGACCGCGACGGTCGACCCGTCGGCCCGCGTGATGCGGACCTGACCCTGCGCGAGGATCGCGAGCATCGGCTCGTGTCCCACGAGGATGCCGATCTGGCCCTCTGTCGTGCGTGCGACGACCATGGTGGTGTCGCCCGACCAGACCTCACGGTCGGCCGAGACGACGCTCACGCTGAGACCCGCCATGTCAGCGGTTCTCCTTCTGGATCTGTGCCCACTTCTCTTCCACGTCGTTGATGCCACCGACGTTGAAGAACGCCTGCGTCGCAACGTGGTCGAACTCGCCGTCGGCGATGGCGCGGAAGGACTCGATGGTGTCCTTGAGCGGCACCGTGGAGCCCTCGACGCCCGTGAACTTCTTCGCCATGTACGTGTTCTGCGAGAGGAACTGCTGGATACGACGAGCACGCTCGACCGTGATCTTGTCCTCTTCGGAGAGCTCGTCGACACCGAGGATGGCGATGATCTCCTGCAGTTCCTTGTTCTTCTGGAGGATCTGCTTGACGCGCGTGGCCGTCTCGTAGTGGTCGGCGCCCAGGTACCGCGGGTCCATGATCCGCGACGTCGAGGTCAGCGGGTCGATCGCGGGGTACAGACCCTGCGACGCGATCTCACGCGAGAGCTCGGTGGTCGCGTCGAGGTGCGCGAACGTGGTGGCCGGAGCCGGGTCGGTGTAGTCGTCAGCCGGCACGTAGATCGCCTGCAGCGAGGTGATCGAGTGACCACGCGTCGAGGTGATGCGCTCCTGGAGCACACCCATCTCGTCGGCGAGGTTGGGCTGGTAGCCCACGGCGGACGGCATGCGACCGAGCAGCGTCGAGACCTCGGAGCCGGCCTGCGTGAAGCGGAAGATGTTGTCGATGAAGAGGAGCACGTCCTGCTTCTGGACATCGCGGAAGTACTCCGCCATCGTCAGCGCCGACAGGGCCACGCGGAGACGCGTTCCCGGCGGCTCGTCCATCTGGCCGAACACGAGGGCCGTCTTGTCGAAGACCCCCGCCTCTTCCATCTCACCGATGAGGTCGTTGCCCTCACGGGTGCGCTCACCGACACCGGCGAACACCGACACACCGCCGTGGTCCTGCGCAACGCGCTGGATCATCTCCTGGATGAGGACCGTCTTGCCGACGCCCGCACCACCGAAGAGGCCGATCTTGCCACCCTGCACGTACGGGGTGAGGAGGTCGATGGACTTGATGCCGGTCTCGAACATCGAGGTCTTCGACTCGAGCTGGTCGAAGGCCGGGGCCTTGCGGTGGATCGGCCAGCGCTCGGTGATCTCGAGCTTCTCGTCCGTGTTGAGCACGTTCCCGAGGACGTCGAAGACCTTGCCCTTGGTGACGTCGCCGACGGGGACCGAGATCGGAGCGCCCGAGTCACGGACCTCCTGGCCACGGACCAGGCCGTCGGTCGGCTTCAGGGAGATGGCACGGACCAGGTCGTCGCCCAGGTGCTGGGCGACCTCGAGGCCGATCTCCTGCGACGAGTCACCGATGGTGATGGTCGTGAACAGGAGGTTGTACATCTCCGGGATTGCGTCGTGGGGGAACTCGATGTCGACGACGGGACCCGTGACACGGGCGATCCGGCCGACACCGGGCGCCGACGACGTCTCGACCGCGGTGGTTGCGGTGTCGGTCATGGCTGGTGCCTTCCTGAGGGTGGGTATCTGTCCGCGAACGACGCGGACTACTTCTTCTTCGACGAGAGGGCGTCGGCGCCGCCGACGATCTCGGAGATCTGCTGCGTGATCTCCGCCTGACGCGCGTTGTTCGCGAGTCGGGTGAAGTCACGGATCAGCGAGTCCGCGTTGTCGCTGGCCGCCTTCATCGCCTTCTGACGGGCGGCGTGCTCGGAAGCAGCCGACTGCAGCATGGCGTTGAAGATGCGGCTCTCGATGTAGACCGGGAGCAGCGAATCGAGCACCGCATCGGCGTCCGGCTCGAACTCGTAGAGCGGCAGGGGCTCGTTGCCCTCGGGCTCCTCGACCCCTTCGACGACCTCGAGGGGCAGCAGGCGAACGACCTGCGGCTCCTGCGTCGCCAGGCTGAGGAACCGGTTGAACACGATGTGGATCTCGTCCACGCCGCCCTCCGCGGTGTCCTGGAGGAACTTCGCCACGACGGCGTCGCCGATCTCCTTGGCCGTCGAGAACTCGGGCTGGTCGGTGTTGCCGACCCACTGCTGCTCCGACGCGCGCTCACGGAACGCGAAGTACCCGACGGACTTGCGGCCGACCAGGTAGTAGACGACGTCCTTGCCCTCGCTGCGGAGCAGGGAGGCGAGCTCCTCGCCCTGCTTGAGGACGTTCGTGCTGAACGCGCCGTTCAGGCCGCGGTCCGAGGTGAAGAGCACCACGGCCGCACGGGTCGAGGACTCCGGCTCGGTGGTCAGCACGTGGTCGACGTTCGAGAACGTCGCCACGGCCGACACCGCACGCGTCACGGCTCGCGAGTACGGGCCGGACGCAGCCATGCGGGCCTGCGCCTTCTGGATCCGCGACGCCGAGATCAGTTCCATCGCGCGAGTGACCTTCTTCGTGGTCTTCGCGGACTTGATTCGCTGTCGGTAGACCCGGACCTGCGCTGCCATCTAGCGACGACCCTTGACGATCTGCTCCTGGTCGACGTCCTCGGCGTCTGCCGCGTCGAACTGCTCGGAGCCGAGGGTCTTGCCGTCGCTCGTCTGGAAGCTCTTCGAGAACTCGTCGATCTGCTTCGACATCTCGGCGACGGTCTCGTCGCTGAGCTGGTTCGTCTCCCGCAGGGTCGTGAGGACCTCGGAGTTGCGACGCAGGTGGTCGAGCAGTTCGGACTCGAAGCGCAGCACGTCCGGCACCGGGACGGTGTCGAGCTTGCCGTTCGTGCCGGCCCAGATCGAGACGACCTGCTCCTCGACCGGGTACGGCGAGTACTGCGGCTGCTTGAGGAGCTCGGTCAAACGGGCACCACGGTCCAGCTGACGACGCGACGCCTGGTCGAGGTCGGACGCGAACATCGCGAACGCCTCGAGGGAGCGGTACTGCGCCAGCTCGAGCTTCAGCGTGCCGGAGACCTTCTTGATCGACTTGACCTGGGCGTCACCACCGACGCGGGACACCGAGATGCCCACGTCGACAGCCGGACGCTGGTTCGCGTTGAAGAGGTCCGACTGCAGGAAGATCTGGCCGTCGGTGATGGAGATGACGTTGGTCGGGATGTACGCCGAGACGTCGTTCGCCTTGGTCTCGATGATCGGGAGACCCGTCATCGAACCGGCGCCGAGCTCGTCGGACAGCTTCGCGCAACGCTCCAGCAGACGGGAGTGCAGGTAGAAGACGTCACCCGGGTACGCCTCGCGCCCCGGCGGACGACGCAGGAGGAGCGACACGGCGCGGTAGGCCTCAGCCTGCTTCGACAGGTCGTCGAAGATGATGAGGACGTGCTTGCCGGAGTACATCCAGTGCTGGCCGATGGCCGAACCGGTGTACGGGGCGAGGTACTTGAAGCCGGCCGGGTCGGACGCGGGGGCGGCGACGATGGTGGTGTACTCCATCGCACCGGCGTCCTCGAGCGCGCCCTTGACGGAGGCGATCGTGGAGCCCTTCTGACCGATCGCGACGTAGATGCAGCGGACCTGCTTGTCCTCGTCGCCGGACTCCCAGTTGGCCTTCTGGTTGATGATCGTGTCGATCGCGATGGCCGTCTTGCCGGTCTGGCGGTCGCCGATGATCAGCTGACGCTGACCGCGGCCGACGGGGATCATCGCGTCGATGGCCTTGATGCCGGTCTGCAGCGGCTCGTGCACCGACTTGCGGGACATGACGCCGGGAGCCTGGAGCTCGAGGGCACGACGCCCTTCGGCTGCGATCTCGCCGAGGCCGTCGATCGGGGCGCCGAGCGGGTCGACGACGCGACCGAGGAAGCCGTCACCGACGGGGGCCGAGAGGACCTCACCGGTACGCGTGACTTCCATGCCTTCTTCGATGCCGGCGAACTCGCCGAGCACGATCGCGCCGATCTCGTCTTCGTCGAGGTTCTGCGCGAGGCCGAGCGTGCCGTCCGCGAAGCGGATGAGCTCGTTGGCCATGACGCCGGGGAGGCCCTCGACGTGCGCGATGCCGTCACCGGCGTCGGTGACGTGCCCGACCTCGGCCGTGGAGGCCTTCGTCGGCTCGTAGTTCGAGACGAAGTCCTTCAGGGCATCACGGATCTCATCGGGGCTGATGGTGATGTCTGCCATGGGATTTTCCTTGTGGTTTTCCGGGGCCCTTCGGCTCCGAGAGGGTGACGCTGCCGGACTCGGCAGTTCCCGTTGTGGACTTGGGAGGAGCGGCTTCGACCGTACGCCTAGCCGGCGAGCTGGAGCCGGAGCTCCGAGAGCCGCGTGGACACGGTGCCGTCGATGACGTCGCCGCCGATCTGCACCCGGACCCCGCCGACGACCGTGGGGTCGACGACCTGGTTGATGCTGATGTCCTTGCCGTAGCGCTCGGCCAGACCGCGTGCAACGCGTGCCGACTGGGCGGTCGTGAGTGCCGTGGCGGTGACCACGGTCGCGACGAGCTTGCCGTCCTGCTCGGCCACGATGCGCGAGGCATCACGGACGAGTTCACCGATGCGGCGGCCGCGAGGCTGCTGCACGAGCGCGGAGACGATCGTCACGGTCTGCTGCGACGCCTTGGCACCGAGGAGCCGCTCGACGAGCGCGCCCTTCTGCGCCGGGCTGCCGAGCTTCGTGCCGAGCGCCAGCTCGAGGCCGGCGTCCGAACGGACGGCTGTCTCGAAGGCGAACAGCTCGGACTCGATCGGTGAGCCGCTACCCGCGGTGGCGGCGACGGCGCGGATGCCCGCGTCCTCGATGCCGGCGAGCAGGTCCTGCTGCGAGGACCAACGTGAGCCGGCCACTGCCGTCAGGACCGCACGAGTCGCGTGCGACTGGCCGGCGAAGACGCGGTCGATGAGGACCTTCTTGCCGGCCGGGTCGGCCGTCGGGTCGGACAGCAGCCCGAGCAGCTGCGGCGCACCGGCGATCGCACGCCCGGAGGCGAGGATCTCGGCACCCGCGGCCAGGTCGGCGCTCGAACCGAGGTCCGAGAGCACCGCCCTGGTGGACGCGAGTGCTTCTCTGGTAGCGCTGCGCATGCTCAGTGCTCCCCCGTCTTCGTGGCCTGCGAGGCCTCGAGGTCGGCGAGGAAGCGGTCGACGACTGCTGACGACTTGGCGTCGTCCTTGAGCGATTCGCCGATCACACCGGACGCGAGGTCGAGGGCAAGGGTGCCCACCTCGGACCGGAGCGACTGGACGGCGCTCTGACGCTCGGCTTCGATCTGCGCCTGGGCGTTGGCCGTGATGCGTGCTGCATCGGCCGCTGCCTGCTCGCGGACCTCGTTGCCGATCGCCGTGGCGTCGGCGCGGGCCTGCTCACGGATGCGGGACGCCTCGGACCGGGCGTCGGCGAGCTGCTTGTTGTACTCGTCGAGCGCAGCAGCGGCCTGCTCCTGAGCAGCCTCTGCCTTCTTGATGCCACCCTCGATGGCCTCAGTGCGCTCATCGAGCATCTTCGTGATGCGCGGCGTGACGACACGCCACATCACCACGAGGATGATGAGGAAGGCCACCGCGGACCACACGATGTCGTACAGCGGCGGAATGAGGGGGTTGTGCGTCTCCTCCGCCGCGATGATGAGTGCGTTGTGCATCGAGGAACCTTAGTTCGTGAAGATGAAGTACGTGGCGATGCCGATGAAGGCCAGGGCCTCGGTGAAGGCGATACCGATGTACATGAGGGTCGTCAGGCGGCCCTGGAGCTCGGGCTGGCGGGCGACGGACTCGATCGTCTTGCCGACGACGATGCCGACACCGATGGCCGGGCCGATCGCAGCGAGGCCGTAGCCAACCGTCGCGATGTTGCCGTTGATCTCCGCGAGAACGGTCGTTGCGTCCACGTGTTTTCCTTTCGAGGTGCGGGTCCGACGGTTGCCGGTCCCGTAGGGGGTCAGTGAGGAATCAGTGCTCGTCAGCCAGCGCCAGCTGGATGTAGACGGCGGTGAGGAGCATGAAGACGTAGGCCTGCAGCAGCGCGACGAGGATCTCGAAGAAGCTGAACGCGATGCCGAACGCGAGGGTCCCGACGCCGAAGGCCTTGAAGCCGAGCGAAGCGTCGAAGAAGAAGAACTGCGTGGCCGAGAAGAACAGGACGAGCAGCAGGTGCCCGACGACCATGTTCATCAGGAGTCGCAGGGTGAGCGTCACCGGACGGAGCACGAAGGTCGAGACGAGCTCGATCGGCGTCACGATGATGTAGAGGAACCACGGCACCCCGGGCGGGAAGAGCGAGTTCCGGAGGAACGTGCCCGGGTGCTTGCGGAGGCCGGCGTAGATGAACGCGACGTAGGCGACGATCGCGAGGATCATCGGCATCGCGATGCGACTGGTGCCGGCGAGGTTCATGCCCGGGATCAGACCGGTCAGGTTCATGAACAGCACGCCGAAGAAGATCGTCGCCAGGAGCGGCAGGAATCGCTTGCCGTCCTTCTCTCCGAGGTTGTCGAAGGTGTTGCGACGAACGACGTCGAACGCGTACTCGATGAACGCCTGACCGCGGTTCGGGACGAGCTTCAGCGCGCGGGTTCCCACGAAGGCGAACACCAGGAGCACGGCGACGGCGAAGAAGCGGATGAGGACGACCCGATCGATCTCGAACGGCGTCCCGGCGAAGAAGATCGCATCCGGGAAGAACTCGTTGATCGACGGACCATGGAACTCGGCGGCCTTGCTGCTCCCCGCCGCAACGGTGTCAACCGCAGCAGAGAGGGACAGGGGAAGAGCGTGGGATAGCAGCGCTGTCTCCTGTGTCGGCGCGCGCACATCATGGCACGCGATGGTGGACGTTGTGGAGGCTTGCCCGCTCCGAGCGAAAGGCTCCGGTGGCGGACTCCGAGAAGCCTATCAGGTGCGAGAGGCTTCCCGGCTTCTCAGTTGCGGGGGGTCGGGTTCTCAGCGTGCGCGGAGCCACCGGACCCGTCGCCGGGCAGCTGCACGCCGATCGGGATGCGGGCCTTCGCCACCGCGACGACGTCGATGACCAGGGACCCGACGACCCCCGCGATGATCACGATCGCGAGCACCGGGAAGTCCACCCAGGTGCGGTCCTTCAGGGCCACGAGCAGCACGATGAACACGATGAACTTGAGCAGCCAGGTGCCCATCACGATGCCGAAGAAGGCGCCGGAGATCATCTGGCCCTTGGACACCCGCAGCGCGACGAGGACACTGACCGCGGTGAGGCCGAGGAACACCACGCTGAGCACGGCTCCGAGCAGGCCGCCGACGAGCCCGGGAGTGTCGGCGACGAGCAGTCCCACGACTCCCCCGACGATCGCCAGGGCGACCGCGAGCACGGCGCCCCACGTGATGATGCGGCGGAACACCGGCCGGACGTGGTCGAGCGCGTTCGGTGCGGTCACGTGATGTCTCCTGGGATCGTGCGGTCGTTGGCGGCCCGGTCGAGCGGGTCGAGGCTGGCGTCCACCACGGCGGCGGAGCGGTTGGCGGTCTGTGCGGCGATCTCGGTGCGCTTCCGGCCGAGCGGCGCGAACGTGGCGACGGCGCACACGGTGAAGCCGACCGCGACGAAGGCGACCACCCAGTACCAGTCCACGAACAGGAACAGCAGGCACCCGACCGCGACGGTGGCGGTCCACGCGTAGAAGATCAGCACGGCGTGGAAGTGCGAGTGCCCCATGTCGAGCAGGCGGTGGTGCAGGTGCTTGCGGTCGGCCGAGAACGGCGACTTGCCCGCGCTGAGCCGTCGGGTGACCGCGAGACCGAAGTCCAGGATCGGCACGATCAAGATCGCGAAGGGCAGCAGGATCGGGATGAACGCCGGCAGCAGCGCCTGGCGTGTCTGCACCGCGGCGGGGTCGATGTTGCCCGTGACCGACACCGCACTCGTGGCCATCAGGAAGCCGACGAGCAGCGCTCCCGCGTCGCCCATGAACAGCTTCGCCGGGTGCCAGTTCAGGATGAGGAACCCGAAGCAGGACCCGACGAGCACCGCCGTCAGCAGTGACGGCAGGTTGAAGAAGAACTCGGTCTGCACGACCACGCGGTTGATGAAGAACGTGTAGAGGAAGAACACCCCGCCGGCGATGATCGCGACCCCGGCGACCAGGCCGTCGAGTCCGTCGATGAAGTTCACCGCGTTCATCACGAGCACCACCGCCAGCACCGTGAAGATCAGGCTCATGTAGGACGAGCCGACGCCCAGCGTGTTGCCGATCGGCAGCGACACGATCGCGACGCCCTGCCAGGCGAGGATGCCCGCGGCGATGATCTGCCCCGCGAGCTTCGTCATCCAGTCGAGGTCCCAGATGTCGTCCGCGACGCCGAGGACCACGATGATCGTCGCTCCCCCGAGCACCGCCAGCACGCGCCCGGGTTCGGAGAACACGAGCCGGAAGTAGTCGGTCCCCGCGATCGACGGGAACAGGAACCACGCCGCCAACAGCGACACGATGACGCCGATGTACATCGCGATCCCGCCGAGCCGTGGCGTCGGCGTGCGGTGCACGTCGCGTTCGCGGACCTGGGGGTACCACTTGTACTTCAGCCCGAGCTTCCACACCAGCACGCTGACCAAGAAGCTCACGACCGCGGCGATCGCCCCCGCCAGCAGGTAGTACTTCATCCGACGAGGTCGGCCCCGACGACCCGGGTGATCTCGTCGTCGGAGATCACCCCGTGCCGGACGATGCGGAGCTTCCCGCCGTCCGACAGCCCCGTCGCGTCGACGATCGTCGACCCGGTGGAGGCCTCGAAGCCCTCGTGCTCGCCGATCGCCCCGCCGTCCAGGTACACGGCGACGCTGTCCCCGAGCATCCGCTCGGCGGCGTCGACGTCCATCGCGGCCGGGTCGCCGGTCGAGTTCGCGGACGAGACCGCGAGCGGACCGACCTCCTGCAGGAGCTCGAGCGCGATCCGCGAGTCCGGCATCCGCAGGGCGACCGTGCCCCGCGTCTCACCGAGGTCCCAGTCGAGCGACGGCTGCGCCCGCAGGATCACGGTCAGGCCGCCGGGCCAGAACTCGGCGACGAGGTCGCGCACCTGCTGCGGCACGTCGCTCGCGAGCGCGTCGAGCGTCGGCGGGCCGGGGATCAGCACCGGCGGCGGCGACTGCCGCGTCCGGCCCTTCGCGTCGAGCAGCCGCTGGACGGCGGCCGCGTTGAAGGCGTCCGCGGCGAGGCCGTAGACGGTGTCGGTGGGGACGACGACGAGGTCTCCGCGCCCGAGGGCGGCACGTGCGAGCCGCATCCCGGTCAGGAGCCCGTCGGAGTCGGTGCAGTCGTATCGGGATGCCATGACTCGACGATGATAGTGCGACACAATGGAGGACATCGTGAACGAGTCCCCTGCGCCCCACCTCCTGTTCCTCTTCGACATGGACGACGTCCTGGTCCGGTACGACTGGCAGGTGCGGATGGCCGCACTCTCCGAGTTCACCGGACACGAGTTCGAGGAGCTCCGTCGCCGCTGGTGGGACTGCGGCCACGAGATGCGTGCCGAGGCCGGCGACTTCGCCGACGGCGACGAGTACCTCGCCGCGTTCGAGCGGGCCATGGAGTGCGACGTCCCCGAGGCCGAGTGGGCGCGCATCCGCGGGTCCGCGATGACCGAGCTGCCGGAACGCATCGAGGCCGTCCGGATCGCGAGCGAGCACGGGCGTGTCGGCCTGCTCACCAACAACGGGCCGCTCGCGGGTCGGTGGATCCACCAGTGGGCACCGTCACTGCCGGGGCTGTTCGGCGAGCACCTGGACACGTCGAGCAACTTCGGCGCCCGCAAACCCGAGCCCGAGGTCTTCCGCCGCGCCATCGAACACCACGGCGTGCCCGCCGAGCGCACGTTCTTCGCCGACGACATGCCGGAGAACATCGCGGGTGCCCGGAGCGTCGGCATCCACGCGGTCCTGGTCGAGCGTGACACCGACCTGCGCGAGCACGTCCGCGCCTTCGTCGCGCAGCAGCGCGAGGCCTCCCCCGTCGCCTGATCCTTCCCATCACGTTCGCGATGGGAACCAGAAACGGGCGTACCTGGTCGTTCCGAACGACCAGGTACGCCCGTTTCCGCTGAGCACGACACACTGACCGGGAGGCCCGGGGTGCGTCCGCCTACCGGGTCGCGGTGGTCGTGCGGTCGCGGCCCGTCAGGTCGACGTGCGTCTCCGGGGTCCGGAACCCCCGGCGCGCCAGGACCTGCCGGACGCCGGCGCCCTGCGGCTCGGCGTGCTCGATGACGAGCACCCCGCCGGGCACGAGCAGCCGCCACGCCGTCTCGGCCAGGGCGCGCACGGCGTCGAGGCCGTCCGGTCCGCCGTACAGCGCCATCGCGGGGTCGTGGTCGCGGACCTCGGGGTCGATCGGGATCGCGTCGTCCGGTACGTAGGGCGGGTTCGACACGACGACCGAGACGGTGCCGTCGAGTTCGGGCAGCGCATCGGCGAGGTCGCCCTCGACGAGTCGCACCGTGCCGCCGTGAGCGTCGATGTTCCGGCGAGTCCAGGGCAGGGCCTCGGGCGACCGCTCGACGGCGTACACGACGGCGTTCGGCACCTCGGTGTCCATGGCGATCGCGATCGCACCGCTGCCGGACCCGAGGTCGACCGCGATCGGCTCCGGGACGGCCACGGCCCGCAGCGCGTCGATGCCGAACTGCACGACGCCCTCGGTCTCGGGACGGGGCACGAACACGCCGGGTCCGACCGCCAGGGTCAGTGCACGGAAGTACGCCTGCCCGGTGATGTGCTGCAGCGGCTCGCGGGTGCTCCGCCGCGCGATCGCGTGCCGGAAGCGCTCGACGTGCTCCGGAGCGATCGCGCCGCCGGTCATCGCGCGGGCCTGCACGGCACCGCGCGAGGTGTCGGTCGCCCACGCGAGCAGCAGCTCGGCGTCGACCTGGGGCGTCGGGACGCCGGACGCGACGAGCGCCGCGGCCGCCTGCTCGAGCAGGCGATCCGCGGCGAACGTGCGGGGCGTGTCGGAGGTGATCCGTGCCTCCAGGGCTACGCGTCCTGGTCGCCGATGGCGGCCAGACGTGCCTCTTCGTCCGCCTGGATGGCGGACTGGACGACGGGCTCGAGTGCACCGTTCATGACGCGGTCGAGGTCGTACGCCTTGTAGCCGGTGCGGTGGTCCGCGATCCGGTTCTCCGGGAAGTTGTACGTCCGGATGCGCTCCGAGCGGTCCATCCCGCGGATCTGCGACTTGCGCGCGTCCGAGGCGATCGCGTCGAGCTCCTCCTGCTGCCGCGCGAGGATGCGTGCGCGGAGCACGCGCATGCCGGCCTCACGGTTCTGCAGCTGCGACTTCTCGTTCTGCATCGCCACCGTGATGCCCGTGGGCAGGTGGGTGATGCGGACGGCGGAGTCCGTCGTGTTGACGGACTGCCCGCCGGGGCCGGAGGACCGGTACACGTCGATCTTCAGGTCGTTCTGGTTGATCGCGACCTCTTCGGGCTCGTCGACCTCGGGGAACACCAGCACGCCGGTCGTCGAGGTGTGGATGCGCCCCTGCGACTCGGTCTGCGGCACGCGCTGCACACGGTGCACGCCGCCCTCGTACTTCAGGTGCGCCCAGACGCCCTGCGACGGGTCGGTCGTGTTCGACTTGATCGCGACCTGGACGTCCTTGTAGCCACCCAGGTCGGACTCGGTGCGCTCGAGGAGCTCGACCTTCCAGCCCTTGGTCTCGGCGTAGTGCGAGTACATGCGCAGGAGGTCGGCCGCGAACAGCGCCGATTCCTCGCCGCCCTCGCCGCCCTTGATCTCCATGATCACGTCGCGACCGTCGTCGGGGTCGCGCGGGATGAGCAGCCGGCGGAGACGCTCCTGGCGCTCCGCCAACTGCTCCTCGAGCCCGGGGACCTCGTCCGCGAACGCCGAGTCCTCACGCGCGAGCTCCTGGGCGGCGGCGAGGTCGTCCCCCGCCGCCTGCCAGGACTCGTACGCGGACTTGATCTGGTTGAGCTCGGCGTAGCGCCGGTTCACCTTCTTCGCCCGGGCCGCATCGGCGTGGAGCGCGGGGTCCGACAGCTGCTGCGTCAGGTCCTCGTGTTCCGCCAGCAGCCCTGCCACCGACTCGAACACGCGTTACTCCTGGTGACCGTTGTGGTGAGCGCCGCCGGTCGTCGGGACCGACTTCTGCACCTGCACCAGGAACTCGACGTTCGACTGCGTCTCCTTGAGGTTCCGCAGCACGATCTCGAGGGCCTGCTGCGGGTCGAGCCCGGCGAGGGCTCGGCGCAGACGCCAGGTGATCTTGACCTCGTCGGCGGAGAGCAGCTGCTCCTCGCGACGGGTACCGGAGGCGTTGACGTCGACGGCCGGGAAGATCCGCTTGTCCGCCAGGTGACGGTTCAGGCGGAGCTCCATGTTGCCGGTGCCCTTGAACTCCTCGAAGATGACCTCGTCCATCTTGGAACCGGTCTCGACGAGCGCGGTGGCGAGGATGGTCAGCGAGCCGCCGTCCTCGATGTTGCGCGCGGCACCGAAGAATCGCTTCGGCGGGTAGAGCGCCGCCGAGTCGACGCCACCGGAGAGCACGCGGCCCGACGCCGGGGTCGACAGGTTGTAGGCACGACCCAGACGGGTGATCGAGTCGAGCAGGAGCACGACGTCGTGGCCCAGCTCCACCAGGCGCTTCGCACGCTCGATGGCGAGCTCGGCGACCGTGGTGTGGTCCTCGGCCGGACGGTCGAAGGTCGAGGCGATGACCTCGCCCTTCACCGTGCGCTGCATGTCGGTGACCTCTTCGGGCCGCTCGTCGACGAGGACGACCATGAGGTGCGCCTCGGGGTTGTTCTTCGCGACGGCGTTCGCGATCGCCTGCAGCACGACGGTCTTGCCGGCCTTGGGCGGCGAGACGATGAGGCCACGCTGGCCCTTGCCGATCGGCGACACGAGGTCGATGATGCGGGTGCTCAGCTTGCCCGGCTCCGTCTCGAGGCGCAGGCGCTCGTTCGGGTACAGCGGGGTGAGGTCCGAGAACTCGACGCGGGCCGCTGCTTCTTCGGCGGTCTGGCCGTTGACCGAGTCGACGGTCACGAGCGCGTTGTACTTCTGACGGCTCTGCTGCTCGTTGTCCCGGGGCTGCTTGATCGAACCGACGACGGCGTCGCCCTTGCGCAGGTGGTACTTCTTCACCTGGCCGAGGGAGACGTAGACGTCGTTCGGTCCGGGCAGGTAGCCGGTGGTGCGGACGAACGCGTAGTTGTCGAGGACGTCGAGGATGCCCGCGATCGGGATCAGCACGTCGTCCTCGGTGACCTCGGGCTCGAAGTCGTCGTTCTGGCCGCCACGGCCGCGCTTGCGGTCACGCTGGCGACGGCTGCGGCCGCCCTCGGTGTCGTCGGCGTTCTGCTGGGCCTGCTGGCCCTGCTTCTGCTGACCGTTCTGCTTCTGCTGGTTCGCCGCCTGCTGCTTCTGCTCGGCGCGGTCGTCCTGCTTCGCGTCGCGCTGCTTGGCGTCGCCCTGCTTCGGGTCGCCCTGCTTGGCGTCGCCCTGCTTCTGCTGGTCACCGCCGTTCTGCTTCTGCTGGCCGCCCTGCTGGTGCTGCTGGCCGTCCTGCTGCTCGCCGTTCTGCTCGCCGTTCTCGGCGTTCTGCCCACGGCCACGACCGCGACCACGGCTGCGACGGCCACGACGCGAACCGCCCTCACCGTTCTGGTCGTGCTGCTCGCCCGAGTCGGAGGCACTGGACTGGTCCTGCGACTCGCCCTCGGTGCTCTGCTGCTCGGCGCGGGCCGGCTGCTCGGTCTGGGCAGGTGCCGAGGTCGGCGTCTGCTGCTCGGCCGACTCGTTCGGCTGCTGGGCCTGCTGGTCGGCACCGCGCTGGCCGCGGCCGCGACGCTGCCCACCGGTCTGCGACTGGGCGGCTTCCTGGGCGTCCTTCTCGGCACGCACCTGGTCGAGGCCCGCGAGCAGGTCCTCGGTGCCGGTGTGGCCGGCGTTGGTGTGCTCGGCGGCCGAGGTCGGGCCGGCGTTCACGGTGCCACCGGAGGACGCACGGCGCGAACGGCGGGCACGCGACGGCGCGGCCGGCTCGGTCTCGACGGCGGGGGCCTCGGGGTCGGCGACCGGAGCGGTCGGCGCCTCGGCTGCGGGCTCCGGCAGCGTCGGCTGCTCGGTCACCGGCGCCGTGGCGGGCACTGCCGCGGCGGGGACGTCGTCCGTGACGGGGCGCTTGTCCTCGATCGAGGCGATGAGGTCGCCCTTGCGGAGCTTCGAGAGCCCGGTGATGCCGAGCGAGGAGGCGATGCGCTGGAGTTCCGGCAGGCGGAGGGCGCGCAGGTCGCTGGGGATCTCCACCGGGGTGGAGTTGTTGTCGGTCAAGGTCGGTGTTTCCTTTCGAACCGCAGAACGCGGAGAGTTTCCACCGTCCCGGATGCACGGGTATGCATCGACCGCCGTTCAGACGACGGACCGGGATTCGGTGATCAGAAAGAGAGTGCCCCCGCGCACCGGACCCTGCGCTGCGTCGGAGCTGGCCACGGGATGGGACCCATGGCACGAGCAGTCCGGGCGACTACGCGGGTTCGGCTTCGAGCGCCGAGTGCGCCACCACTGTAGCACCACCGAGATCGACGGCCAGCATGAGCGCGCGCCAGTCGGATTCCCCGTGTCGGGCGACGAGATCCGCGGCCGTGAGCCGTTGTGCCGGGTCGCTGCCGAGCACGAGCAGGCTCGGTCCAGCCCCCGACACGACGGCCGCGAGGCCGTGCTGCCGGAGCAGTCCGATCAGTGCGTCGGTCTCGGGCATCGCGCTGGCCCGGTACGCCTGGTGCAGGCGGTCCTCGGTCGCGGCGAGCAGGAGCTCGGGGCTCTGGATGAGCGCGGCGACGAGCAGCGCGGAGCGGGAGACGTTGAACGCGGCGTCGGCGTGCGGGACGTTCTCGGGCTGCAGGGAGCGGGCGAGCTTCGTCGACAGCGTGGACGTCGGCACGAACACGACCGGTGCGACGCCGCGGTGCACCAGCAGCCGCTTGTACGCGGGTCCCTCGGCCGTCATCCACGCGATGGTGAGCCCACCGAACAGTGCCGGGGCGACGTTGTCCGGGTGCCCCTCCATCTCGGTGGCCAGGCTCAGCAGGGTCGAGGCGTCCAGGTCGACGATGCCCTCGAGCAGCCCGCGGGCCGCCATCAGGCCGGCGACGATGGCGGCCGCCGAGGAACCGAGCCCGCGGCCGTGCGGGATCGCGTTCGTGGCGTGCAGCTCGAGGCCGGGCTGGTCGACGCCGGCGTGCTCGAGGCCGCGGCGGACGGCACGCACGACCAGGTTCGTGTCGTCGGTGGCGACCTCGCCGGCACCGACGCCCTGCACCGTGACGGTGGCACCGGGTTCCGGGCGGACCCGGACGACGACCTCGTCGTACAGCGAGAGCGCGAGACCGAGCGAGTCGAACCCCGGCCCGAGGTTGGCGGACGTCGCCGGCACGCGGACGCGCACGGCCCGTCCGGCGGGCACAGCGTGGACCGCCCGTCCGGCCGGTACAGCACTGTGGGCGGTGACGCCCTCCCCCGGTCCGGACGAGCGGTCGAGGCTCACTGCGCCGCGACCAGTCCGAGCACGTCGGCGATCGACTTGGTGTCGACCGGCACGCTCGTCGGGGTGACCTCGCTGCCGTCCTCGGTGCGCAGGGCCCACTGCGGGTCCTTCAGGCCGTGACCGGTGACGGTGATGACGACCTTCGCGCCCTTCGGCACGACGCCGGCATCGGCACGCTCGAGCAGCCCGGCGACACCGATGGCCGACGCGGGCTCGACGAAGACGCCGACCTCGGCCGACAGGATGTGGTGCGCGGCGAGGATCGCCTCGTCCGAGATCGCGCCGAAGTAGCCGTCGGTCTCGTCACGGGCCTCGAGGGCGAACTGCCACGAGGCCGGGTTGCCGATGCGGATCGCGGAGGCGATGGTGTCGGGGTTCTTGACGACCTCGCCACGGACGATCGGTGCGGAACCGGCGGCCTGGAACCCGAACATCCGCGGGAGCTTCGTCGTGCGACCGGCGGCCACGTCCTCGCGGTAGCCGCGGGAGTACGCGGTGTAGTTGCCCGCGTTGCCGACCGGCAGGAAGTGGAAGTCCGGGGCGTCGCCGAGGACGTCGACGACCTCGAACGCAGCGGTCTTCTGGCCCTCGATGCGGTCGTTGTTGACCGAGTTGACGAGGTGTACCGGGTAGTTCGCCGCCAGGTCTCGGGCGATGTCGAGGCAGTCGTCGAAGTTGCCCTGGACCTGCAGCAGCTGGGCGTCGTGGGCGACGGCCTGGCTGAGCTTGCCCATGGCGATCTTGCCCTCGGGCACGAGCACCGCGGCGGTGATGCCGGCGTGCGTGGCGTACGCGGCGGCCGAGGCGCTGGTGTTGCCGGTCGAGGCGCAGATGACGGCCTTCGCGCCGTGCTCGACGGCCTTCGAGATCGCCATCGTCATGCCGCGGTCCTTGAAGGACCCGGTCGGGTTCATGCCCTCGAACTTGACGTAGACCTCGGCGCCGGTGCGCTCGGAGAGCCGGCGAGCCGGGATGAGGGGCGTGCCGCCCTCACCGAGCGTGACGATCGGCGTCGCCTCGGTCACGTCGAGTCGGTCGGCGTACTCGCGCAGGACTCCCTGCCACTGGTGGGCCATCAGGCTTCTCTCTCTGTCCGGTGGGTCGGTCTGGTTTCGGTTCGGGGTCGGCCTGGAGGCCCGTGGTGCGTCAGGCGCCGACGAAGCGCAGGACGCTGGTCACGTCCAGGACCACGTCTTCGCCGCGGAGCGCGCGGACGGTGTCCGCCAGGTCGGCTTCGCGCGCCAGGTGCGTGCCGATGACGAGCGCTGCCGTCCCCTCGGAGGCACCCGTGGTGGTCTGTTCGACGGTCTCGACGCTCACGCCGTGCTTCGCGAGCACGCCGGCGACCGTCGACAGCACGCCGGGGGCGTCCGTGACGTGCAGGGTGATCTGGTAGCGCGTGCGGACGGTGCCGATCGGGAAGACGGGCAGGTCCGACTGGGTCGACTCCGCGACACCCGGGCCGCCGATGACGTGCCGACGTGCGGCGGACACGAGGTCGCCGAGGACGGCAGAGGCGGTCTCGACACCACCGGCACCGGCGCCGTAGAACATGAGGTCGCCAGCGGCCTCGGCCTCGACGAACACGGCGTTCTTCGCGCCGTGCACGCTCGCCAGGGGGTGCGACTCCGGCACGAGGGCCGGGTACACGCGGGCGCTGACGCCCTCGCGGCCGTCCTCGTCGGTCAGCCGCTCGGCGGTCGCCAGGATCTTCACGACGTAGCCGGCCTTGCGCGCGGCGCGGACCTGCTCGATGGTGACCGAGGTGATGCCCTCGCGGTGCACGGCGGCGAGCGGCACCGAGGTGTGGAACGCGAGCGAGGCCAGGATCGCGGCCTTCTGCGCGGCGTCGTAGCCCTCGATGTCGGCGGTCGGGTCGGCCTCGGCGTACCCGAGCTCGGTCGCGGTCGCCAGGGCGTCCTCGAACGTGGCGCCCTCGCGGTCCATCAGGTCGAGGATGAAGTTCGTGGTGCCGTTGACGATGCCCATGATCCGCTCGATGCGGTCACCCGCGAGCGAGTCGTGCAGTGGGCGGATGATCGGGATGGCACCGGCGACGGCGGCCTCGTAGTACAGCTGCGCGCCGACCTGCTCGGCCACCGCGAAGAGCTCCGGACCGTGGGTCGCGAGGAGCGCCTTGTTGCCGGTCACGACGTCCGCCCCGGACTGCAGCGCCTGCAGCACGAGCGTGCGCGCCGGCTCGATGCCGCCGATGAGCTCGACGACGATGTCGGCACCGAGGATGAGCGACTCGGCGTCGGTCGTGTAGAGGTCCTTCGGCAGGTCGACGTCACGCGGGGCGTCGACGTCGCGCACGGCGATCCCGACGAGTTCGAGGCCGGCACCGGCGCGCGAGGCGAGTTCGTCGGCGTGCTCGAGCAGGAGCCGCGCGACCTGGGACCCGACCGAGCCGGCCCCGAGCAGCGCGACGCGGACGTTGCGGTATTCGATCATCTGGAGTTGGTTCCTGTTCGTCGGGTCAGCGGCCGGTGCCGGCGTGGGGCACGGGGCGGACGCCGGTGTCGCGGGCGAGGAGGTCGTCGATCGACTCGCCCCGCACGAGGATACGGGCTGCGCCGTCCGCCACGGCGACGACCGGCGGGCGGCCCACGTGGTTGTAGTTGCTCGACAGCGCCCAGCAGTACGCGCCGGTGGCCGCGACGGCGAGCAGGTCCCCGCGCTGGACGTCACCCGGCAGGTACTCGTCGTTCACCACGATGTCCCCGCTCTCGCAGTGCTTCCCGACGACGCGGGTGAGCACGGCGGGCGCCTCGGACGTCCGGGCGAGGCGAGCGGTGTAGTCGGCGCCGTACAGGGCAGGTCGGGCGTTGTCGCTCATCCCGCCGTCGACGGAGACGTAGGTGCGGGTGGCGTGGCCGGTGTCCCCGTCGCCGGTCTCGAGCGTGACGGGCTTGATCGTGCCGACGCGGTAGAGCGTGATGCCCGCCGGCCCGACGATGTAGCGACCGGGCTCGACCGCGACCTCGGGCACCGGGATGTCCCGTTCGGCGCAGGCCTCGGCGATGATCGCGGCGAGGGCGTCGGCGACGTCCTCGGGCGCGAACGCGGAGTCGGCCTCGGTGTAGTCGATGCCCCAGCCGCCGCCGAGGTTCAGTTCGGGCACCGGTCCGGTCTCGACGAGGGTGGCGTGCACGTCCATCAGGCGTCGAGCGGCCTCGCGGAACCCGGACTCGTCGAAGATCTGCGACCCGATGTGCGAGTGCAGCCCGACGAACACGAGCGACGACTCGGCGCGCACGGCCTCGGCGGCGGTGACGGCCTCGGTGAGCGGGATGCCGAACTTCTGGTCCTCGCGCGCGGTCGCCAGGTACTCGTGGGTGGACGCGTGGACGCCGCTGTTGATGCGGATCCGGACGCGCTGCACCACCCCGGCGTCGGCAGCGGCACGGGCAACGCGCTGGACCTCTTCGTGGCTGTCGAGCACGATCGTGCCGACGCCGACCTCGACCGCGCGGGCGATCTCGGCGTCGGACTTGTCGTTGCCGTGGAAGCCGAGCATCGCCGGGTCGATGCCGGCGGCCAGGGCGACCGCGAGCTCCCCGCCGGTGCAGACGTCCACGCGCAGGTCGGCCTCGGCCATCCACGCCACGACCTGCGTCGTCAGGAACGCCTTGCCGGCGTAGTAGACGTGCGCACGGGTGCCGATGCCCTCGAACGCCTCGGTGAACGCGTTCCGCACCCGGACCGCGCGGGACTGCACGTCCCGCTCGTCGACGACGTACAGCGGGGTGCCGTACTGCCGGACGAGGTCCGTGGCGCTGACACCGCCGACCGCCAGGTCGCCGTCGTCGGTCCGCGTCGCGGACGCGGGCCAGATCCGGTCCACCAGCTCGGAGGCATCCGTCGGGAACCGCAGTCGCGGCGGTGCAAGGGGGTTCTCGCTCACGGGACCCGATCCTACCGACGCGAGCCGCGCCTCCCGGCCGCGTTACGCACCACGGGGTCAGCCGCAGCTGCCGACCGTCTGCAGGCCCTGCTCGTTGAGCGGCAGCGCGTCCGCGGTGATGCGCACCGTCGCGTCGGCCTTCGAGACGTCGAGCGAGCGCACGCGGAGCGCCTCGGGCAGGAACTGCGCCGTGCAGACCTGCACCGGCACGTTCGTCACGCCGGGGATCGAGTCGACCTTGAGACCGAGGTCGGAATTGGTGATCCGCACGCTCTTCGGGGTGATCGTGATGCCGCGACCGTCGTCCTGCGCGACCACGTCGCCCTTCGCCGCGTAGGTGATGTCGTAGCCGAGCACCGCCGTGGAACCGGACAGCTCGACGCCGCCGTCCACCAGGGTCAGCCGGTCGAACAGCGGGCTGTACTTCGACAGGTCCTCCACGCTCGACGACGCCAGGGTGACGGTGCCGTCGACGTCGTGCACGTCGCCCTTGCCGTCCACCGGGACGTCCTTCGCGGTGACGTCGGCAGCGAGCGGGATGCCGTCGACGGTGAGCTTCTCGGACGTGATCTCGACCTGGTCGAGGGTGCCGCTGATCAGCTGCGGGATGACGATGCCGTCGGCGTGCGCCTCGACCTGGCCCGTGGTGCCGTCGGGCAGCGACTGCTCGACCTGCTGGGCGATGATGCGGTCGACGACCCCGCGCAGGACGAACTCGGCGATCACGACGAGGGCGGCGAGCACGACGACGACCACGATCAGGACGACGGGCCAGCGGCGGCGGGTGGTGGCGGTGGACATGCCTCCCAGCCTTCCACGTGGTCCCGTCAGCCTGCCTGGAGGCGCGGTGCGCCGGGCGGGGCGCGGGGCGCCCGGGGGTCCCGCTCGATCGCGCCCCGCCACGGTCATCGCGCCCCCGCACACCGGGGCGCGATGACCGTCAGGGGGCGCGTCACGACAACGGCTCGGCCGTCTGCTCGTGACGCCGCTCCCGCTACATGCGGGACGGAGCGCTCACGCCGAGCAGGCCGAGGCCGTTGCGGACGACCTGGCCGGTGGCGTCGTTCAGCCACAGGCGCGTGCGGTGCAGGTCGGTGACCGGTTCGTCGCCGAGCGGGGTCACGCGGCAGGCGTCGTACCAGCGGTGGTACAGGCCCGCGAGCTGCTCGATGTACCGGGCGATGCGGTGCGGCTCGCGGAGCTCCGCGGCGTGGCGCACCACGCGCGGGTACTCGGCGAGGGCGCCGAGCAGCGCACCCTCGGAGTCGTGCGTCAACAGCGAGGCGTCGAACACCGAGCGATCGACCCCGGCGGCCTCGGCGTTGCGGGCCACCGACTGGGTGCGCGCGTGGGCGTACTGCACGTAGAACACCGGGTTGTCGTTGGTGCGCTTGACGAGCAGGTCGAGGTCGATGTCGATCGCGGTGTCGCTGGCGAACCGGACGAGCGAGTACCGGCCGGCGTCGACCCCCACGGCGTCGACGAGGTCCTCCATCGTGACGATGGTGCCTGCGCGCTTGGACATGCGCATCGGCTCGCCGTCCTTGAGCAGGTTGACCATCTGCCCGATCAGGATCTCGAGGTTCGTGCCCGGCTCGTCGCCGAACGCGGCGCACATCGCCATCATCCGACCGACGTAGCCGTGGTGGTCCGCGCCGAGCATGATCAGGTTGCGCTCGAAGCCGCGCTCGCGCTTGTCGAGGTAGTACGCCAGGTCGCCGGCGATGTACGCGGGCTCGCCGTCGGACTTGATGACCACGCGGTCGCGGTCGTCGCCGAAGTCGGTCGTGCGGAGCCACTCGGCGCCCTCGGCCTCGTACATCACACCCGCCGAACGCAGCCGTGCGATGGCACGCTCGACGGCCTTCGACTCGTGCAGGGCGTTCTCGTGGAAGTAGACGTCGAAGTCCACGCCGAAGTCGTGCAGCGACGACTTGATGTCGGCGAACATGAAGTCGACGCCCTCGCGCCGGAAGAGTTCCTGCGCCTCGTCGCGCGGCAGGTCCTTCACGTCGACCGAGGGGTCGAGCGTCGCGATGACGCGCGCTGCGATCTCGGCGATGTACGCGCCGCCGTAGCCGTCCTCCGGCGTGGGCTCACCGAGCGCCGACGCCACGAGCGAGCGGGCGAAGCGGTCGATCTGCGCGCCGTGGTCGTTGAAGTAGTACTCGCGGGTGACGAGGCCGCCCTGCGCCTGGAACACGCGGGCCAGACTGTCGCCGACCGCCGCCCAGCGCACGCCGCCCATGTGGATCGGGCCGGTCGGGTTCGCCGACACGAACTCCAGGTTGATCCGGACGCCGTCGTACAGGTCGCCGTGTCCGAAGGCGTCGCCGCCCTCGACGATGGTGCGGGCGATCTCACCGGCCGCTGCGGCCTCGAGCGTGATGTTGATGAACCCCGGGCCGGCGACGTCGACCGAGGCCACGCCGTCGAGCTCGGTCAGCTCGCCGGCGATCTCCGTCGCGAGCTCGCGCGGGTTCGTGCCGACGCGCTTCGCGAGCTGCATCGCGGCGTTCGATGCCCAGTCGCCGTGCGCGCGGTTCTTCGGACGCTCGAGCACCACGTGGGAGTCCCCGATCGTCACGGTCTCGGACGCGCCTCGTCGCTCGACGATCCCGGTCAGGATCGACAGGTACGCGGCGGAGAGTTCGGCAGGAGTCACGGCGGACGAGTCTACCGGGACACCCAGGTGCACGCCGGACGATGGGGCATCATGTCGGGATGACCACCCGAAGCCGTGCCCGGGCGTGCTCCGTCGCCGTCGTCACCGCCGCAGCAGCACTCGCCCTGTCGGCCTGTTCGGGCGGCGGGGACAGCGACCCGACGCCCAGCGCGACCCCGGTGGGCAAGACGGTGTCGCAGACCTGCGCCGAGCTCCTGCCGACCGAGGCCCTGTCCGTGTACGGGACGACCTTCGCGCTCGACGACTCCTTCACCCCGGCGAAGGGGTCCCCCGCCGCCACGATCGCTAAGCAGCGGGGTCGCGTCTGCCAGTTCGTCGCCACCGACGACGACACCGAGACGATCACCCTGGCGGTCGCCGACCTGCCTGAGAAGTCGCTCACGAACCTGAAGGACGCGCTGTACGACCGGGGCGGCTCGGTCCCCACCTACCGCGTCGAGGGCTACTTCGCGTTGAACGACGACATCGGCCGCGCGGACGCCTTCGCCGACCCGTACTGGATCACCACGCAGTCGACGCTGTTCACCGAGCCCGGCGGCGCACAGCCGGTCGTCGACGCGGTGCGCGCAGTGCTCCAGCCGTCAGGGTCGGCGACGGCGACGGCGTCGGCGACGCCCGCGGGCTGACGCGCCCGCGCCGGCACGGTGCCGGGTCCACCGCCCGGTGCGAGGTTGCACGCCTGGTGCGCGCTTGCAGCGCCGCACGGAGCGCGCAACCCCGCACGGGCCCGCGACGCGCGCACGGTGCGGACGGGAGGCCCGTGGCGGGCCCGCACCGCGCCTCCCGTCCGCCCTGCAGCCGCGTCTCGTGCGCGACACGCGCTGTCCGGGAGGGCGCGCCGGACCTGCTACGGTTGTCGCACCCCTTGGCCCCCATAGCTCAGGGGATAGAGCACTGCCCTCCGGAGGCAGGGGCGGAGGTTCGAATCCTCCTGGGGGCACTGGAAATCGCCGGCCAAGGTGACGTCTCCGCTTCGCGGAGTCGGCACCGGCCGATGCCGCCTGCGGCGGCCTTCCCCCGTCGAGGCTTCTCCGGGAGGGGTCGCGCATCTCGTGGCCGATGTCGGCGTTCGCGCGGATGATGAGGCGGATGCTGAGCAGGAATGGTCGGATCGGGGAACGCGACTCGACAGTTTCTGCTCACGAAGAGCCCGCGCGCACCGCGCTACCCCGTGTTTCCGAGCGCGACACCTCGACCCCCTAGGATCACGGGCCGGTCGTCCTGCACGCGACCGGGAAGAGGGAACCGATGACCACCGGCACCGGGAACGCGCAGCTCGAACTCGCCCGCGGCGGGCACGCCCCCGCACCACGGACCCTGTTCGACGTCCTCGCGGCGACCGCGGCCACCCACCCGACCGCCACCGCGCTCGAGGACCCCGCCGGCACCGTCGACTACGCCGCCCTGCTCGACCTCGTGCGCGCGCAGGCCGACGACCTCGCCCGTCGCGGTGTTCGCCAGGGTGACCGGGTCGGGGTGCGGATCCCCTCCGGCGGGCGTGACCTGTACCTGTCGATCCTCGCGGTCCTCGCCGCCGGAGCCGCCTACGTTCCCGTCGACGCCGACGACCCCGAGGAACGCGCGACCCTGGTGTTCGGCGAGGCCGGCGTCGTCGGCGTCATCGGGGCCGGCGGCGTCCTGCGCGACCGCGACGGCGGCGAGCTGCCCGTGACGGACCCCGCGGCGAGCGCCGAGATCCCCGGCCTGGACGACGACGCGTGGATCATCTTCACCTCGGGGTCGACCGGAGTGCCGAAGGGCGTGGCCGTGACGCACCGTTCTGCGGCTGCGTTCGTCGACGCCGAGGCGCGGATGTTCCTGCAGGCGGCGCCGATCGGTCCCGGTGACCGGGTGCTTGCGGGGCTGAGTGTCGCGTTCGATGCGTCGTGCGAGGAGATGTGGCTGGCGTGGGGGCACGGTGCCGCGTTGGTGCCGGCGCCGCGGTCGTTGGTGCGGACGGGGGTGGACCTCGGGCCGTGGCTGATCGCGCACACGATCACGGTGGTGTCGACCGTGCCGACGCTCGCGGCGCTGTGGCCGGACGATGCGTTGGAGCAGGTGCGGCTGGTCATCTTCGGCGGTGAGGCGTGCCCGCCCGAGCTGGCGGCGCGGATCGCCAGTCGCGATCGTGAGGTGTGGAACACGTACGGTCCGACGGAGGCGACGGTGGTGGCGTGCGGGTCACTGCTCGACGGCGGGCAGCCGATCCGGATCGGGCTGCCGCTCGACGGGTGGGACCTGGCGGTCGTGGACGGTGCCGGGCTACGGGTCGAGCCGGGCGGGGTCGGTGAGCTCGTGATCGGTGGTGTCGGGTTGGGGCGGTACCTGGACCCGGCGAAGGACGCGGAGAAGTACGCGCCGTTCCCGGAGCTCGGGTGGGACCGGGCGTACCGGAGCGGTGACCTGGTGCGGTACGACCCCGAGGGGCTCGTGTTCCAGGGGCGCGCGGACGACCAGGTGAAGCTCGGCGGTCGGCGCATCGAGCTCGGTGAGATCGACGCGGCCCTGCAGGCGCTCGACGACGTGGCCGGTGGTGCGGCCGTGGTGCAGCGCACCCCGGCGGGCAACCAGGTGCTGGTGGGGTACGTGGCGCCGGTGGCGGGTGCCACGGTGGACGTCGCGGCTGCGAACGCCCGGTTGCGCCAGGAGCTGCCCGCTGCGCTCGTCCCGCTCGTCGCGGTGGTGGACTCGTTGCCGACGCGGACGTCGGGCAAGGTCGACCGTGCCGCCCTGCCGTGGCCGTTGCCCGGGGCGACCGACGCCGCGATGCTGCCGGACACGGTGGCGTGGATCGCGGAGCGCTGGGCGGCGATCCTGGGGGTGCCGGTGTCGGGCGTCGACGACGACTTCTTCGCGCACGGTGGCGGGTCGCTGACGGCGGCGCAGCTGGTGTCGGCGATCCGCGAGCGGTTCCCGTCGACGACCGTCGCCGACGTCTACGACCACCCGCGCATCGGCGCGCTGGCGGCCGCGTTGGACGAGTCCGGTCCGGTGGCGGCCGCATCGCGCGACGTGACGCCGGTCCCGCCGACGACGGGGCTCGCGATGACGTTGCTCGGCTTGCCGGTGCAGGTGCTGCGCGGGTTGCGGGTCCTGACGTGGACGGCCCTGGTCGCGGCGGTGCTGCACGCGACGACGCTGCCGTTCCTGCCGGTGCTCCCCTGGCCGGCGCTCGTCGTCGCGCTGCTGGTGTTCGTGACGCCGATCGGCAAGATGGCGCTCACGGTCGTGCTGGTCCGGCTGCTGCTGGTCGGGGTCCGGCCGGGGTCGTACCCCCGGGGTGGCTCGGTGCACCTGCGGGTCTGGCTGGCGGAGCGGATCGCCGAGGCGGTCGACGGTCCCTCGACCGCCGGGGCCCCGTGGATCAGCTACTACGCCCGTGCGCTCGGGGCGCGGATCGGCACGGACGTCGACCTGCACACGCTGCCGCCGGTCACCGGGATGCTCACGATCGGCAAGCGTGCGTCGATCGAGCCCGAGGTGGACCTCGCGGGGCACTGGGTGGACGGTGACGTGTTCCGGCTCGGCCGGGTCCGCGTGGACGACGACGCCGTCGTGCACAGCCGCACCACGCTGCTGCCCGGTGCGCACGTGGGCGCGGGCGCCGAGGTCGAGGCCGGCTCGGCCGTCGCCGGGCGGGTGCCCGCCGGTGAGCGCTGGGCGGGTTCGCCCGCCGAACGCGTCGGGTCGGCCAGGCACGGCCGGGAGGCCCGTCCCCCGCTCGGTCGACGCTGGCTGCTGGCGTACGGGGCCGGCTCCGTGGCCGTGGCTGGGTTGCCGGTGATCGGTGTCGCGGTCGGGCTGCTGGTCGCCGTCGCCCCGGTCGGGCGTGCGTCGACGCTCGGCGACGCGGTGCTGCGCGCGCTCGCGACCGTGCCGCTCGCGACCGTCGTCGCCGGGGCCGTGTACGCGCTGCTCGTGGTGGGGTCGGTGCGGCTGCTCGGCATCGGGCTGCACGAGGGACGCCACCCTGTGCGTTCACGGATCGGCTGGCAGGCGTGGTCGACGGAGCGGGTGCTGGACGCGGCGCGCACGCTGCTGTTCCCGCTGTACGCCTCGCTCGTGACCCCCGTGTGGTTGCGGCTGCTCGGGGCGAAGGTCGGCCGGAACACGGAGATCTCCACGGTTCTGCTCATCCCCGCGCTGACGCAGATCGCGTCCGGTGCCTTCCTGGCCGACGACACCATGGTCGCGACGTACGAGCTCGGTGGTGGCCGGGTGCGGATCGGCCGGTCGAAGGTGGGGCGCCGGGCGTTCCTCGGCAACAGCGGGATGACGGGCGCCGGACGCTCCGTCCCGCGCGAGGCGCTGGTGGCGGTGCTGTCCGCCGTGCCGAAGAAGGCCAAGCGCGGGTCGTCGTGGCTCGGCTCGCCCCCGGTGCGCCTGCGCCGTGCGGCGACGCAGTTCGACGAGGAGCGCACCTTCCACCCGCCCGTCCGGCTCAAGGTCGCCCGCGGTTGCTGGGAGCTGCTGCGGCTCGTGGCCCCGATGGTGTCCGCTGCGATCGCCCTCGGGGTGGCGGGCACCCTGCTCGCCCTGTGGTCGGCGGTCGGCGTCGGGTGGACGGTGCTGCTCGCCGGACCGGTGCTCATCGTCGCCGGGGCCGTCGCCGCCGTGGTGTCGACGATCGCGAAGTGGGCGTTCGTCGGCCGGATCACCGCCCGGGAGCACCCGCTGTGGTCGTCGTTCGTGTGGCGCAACGAGGTGCAGGACACCTTCGTCGAGACGGTCGCCCGGCCCTGGTTCGCCGAGCAGGCCACCGGCACCCCGGCCCTGGCGGCGTGGCTGCGGAGCCTCGGCGCGACGATCGGCCGCGGCACCTGGCTCGAGACCTACTGGCTGCCCGAGGCCGACCTCGTCACGATCGGGGCCGGCGCATCGGTGGCGCGTGGGACCGTCGTGCAGACCCACCTGTTCCACGACCGGGTGATGCAGCTCGACACCGTGCGGCTCGACGCCGGTGCGACCCTCGGGCCGCACAGCGTCGTCCTGCCCGCCGCCGGCATCGGCACGGGCGCCACGGTCGGGCCCGCCTCGCTCGTGATGCGCGGTGAGCAGGTGCCCACCGGGTCCCGCTGGTCCGGCAACCCCATCGCTCCGTGGACAGCCGAACCGGCCACCGTGGCGGACTGACCGGCGCCATGGGGTTGACTGGGACCGTGCCGAACACCCCCGCTGCCGACCCGTACACCCCGCACAGCGGCGACCGACGCTGGAGCGCCGAGCACTACGACCTCCGCCTCGACTACCGCGTGGCCACGAACCGTCTCGACGGCACGGCGACGATCACCGCCCGTGCCCACGAACCCCTCGACCGGATCGTCATCGACCTGCACGGCCTGAGCGTCGAGCGTGCCGACGTCGACGGCACCCGCGCGAAGAAGGTGTCGAAGGCCGTGCACAAGGTCACCGTGACCCCGGCGTCGCCGATCGCGGCCGACACCACGTTCACCGTGCACCTGCGGTACCGCGGCAACCCGCGCCCCGTGCGCAGCGCCTGGGGCCAGGTCGGGTGGGAGGAACTCACCGACGGCGTCATCGTCGCGGCCCAGCCGACGGGGGCACCCTCGTGGTTCCCGTGCAACGACCGACCGGACGACAAGGCGACCTACCGGTTCGAGATCGCCGCCGAGGCCGCGTACGACGTCCTGGCGAACGGAGAACTGCTCGGCAAGGAACGGGACCGCATCGGCACCCGCTGGACCTACGCCACCACCGAGCCGATGGCGACGTACCTGGCGACGGTGCAGATCGGGCGCTACCGCACGACGAGGCTCCGCAGCGCCGTCGTCCCCGTGACCCTGCACCACCCCGCTGACCTGGCGGCCGCCGCGAAGACCGACTTCGGGCAGGTGCCGGAGATGCTCGCGCTGTTCTCGGACCGCTTCGGCCCGTACCCGTTCGCGGCGTACGGCGTCGTGGTCACCGACGACGAGCTCGAGATCCCGCTCGAGGCCCACGGGCTGGCGGTGTTCGGCCGGAACCACGTCGACGGCGAGCACGGCACCGACCGGCTCATCGCGCACGAGCTCGCGCACCAGTGGTTCGGCAACTCGGTGACGGTGACCCGCTGGCAGGACATCTGGCTGCACGAGGGGTTCGCCTGCTACGCCGAGTGGCTGTGGTCCGAGCACCACGGCGGCGACACCGCCGACGTGCTCGCGGCGCAGTACCGGCAGGGGCTCCTCGGCCAGCCCGAGGACCTCGTCGTCGGCGACCCCGGCGCGGAGGACATGTTCGACGACCGGGTCTACAAGCGCGGCGCCCTCGCCCTGCACGCCGTCCGCCGCACGTTCGGCGACGACGCGTTCTGCGCCGGGCTGCGCAGCATCACCGAACGGTACCGGCACGGTTCGGTGACGGTGCCCGACGTGCTCGAGGCCTTCGCGGACGCCGCCGGCCGTGACGTCGAGGCCGTCAGGGCGGTCACCGGCCCGTGGATCGACGAGACGTCGGTGCCGGCACTGCCCGCGCCGCTCGTCGACTAGCCAGCCAGTTCGCCGTCGTCCGCCGGGTCGCAGCTGATCTCGGACCAGACCGCGTCGAGCGACAGTCCGACCACGCCGGCGACGGAGGCGATGGTCGAGAACGCCGGCGTCGCGATCCGCCCGGTCTCGATCTTCCGGAGGGTCTCGGGCGAGATCCCGGCGGCGAGGGCGGTGTCGACGATCGACCGTGGGCCACGTGCGCGGCGGAGCAGGGCACCGAGACGGCGGCCGCGCGCGACCTCGTCGGGGCGGAGCGGGAGACGGACCATCCCCACATAGTAATACCGGTATGATCATCCGCGTGATCGAGATCCTGACGCCCGCCGAGGTCGACAAGGCCCGTGCCACCGGTGCCCTCGTCGGCACCATCCTGCAGACCCTGCGCGACCGGACCCGCGTGGGCACGAACCTGCTCGAGATCGACCGGTGGGCGAAGCAGATGATCGAGGACGCCGGCGCGGACTCCTGCTACGTCGACTACGCACCGTCGTTCGGCCGCGGTCCGTTCGGCCACCACATCTGCACCGCCGTGAACGACGCCGTGCTGCACGGGCTGCCGCACGACCGGGCCCTGGCGGACGGCGACCTGCTCACCCTCGACCTCGCGGTGTCGCTGGACGGCATCGCCGCCGACGCCGCCGTGAGCTTCGTCGTCGGCACTCCGCGCGACGAGGACCTCGCCCTCGTCGACGCGACCGAGCGCGCCCTGGCCGCCGGGATCGCCGCCGCCGGACCCGGGGCCCGGATCGGCGACCTGTCGCACGCCATCGGGACCGTGCTCGTGGGTGCGGGCTACCCCGTCAACGTCGAGTTCGGCGGCCACGGCATCGGTTCGACCATGCACCAGGACCCGCACGTGTCGAACACGGGCCGCGCGGGCCGCGGCTACACGCTCCGGCCCGGCCTCCTGCTCGCGCTCGAGCCGTGGGTGATGGCTGACACCGACGTGCTCGTCACCGATGCCGACGGCTGGACGCTCCGCAGTGCCACGGGAGCCCGGACGGCCCACACCGAGCACACCATCGCGATCACCGAGGACGGCGCCGAGGTGCTCACACTCCCCCGCTGAGCGGCCCCTCGACCACGACGGGCAGCCCGCCGGCCGCGACGACGAGCACCAGGTCGGGGTCCGGCCGGTGGACCGACACCGGGTGGTCGCGCCCCTCGAACCGCGCGGTGCCGGCTGCGGCGTCGACGTCCACGGTCAGCGGGTCGACGCGCAGGCCCCGACCGTCTCGCTTCAGCACGGCCTCCTTCGCCGCCCAGCAGGCCGCGAGCAAGCCGGCATCACCGGCCGAGCGCTCGCGCTCGCCGGGCGTGAAGGCGTCGAGGGGCGCTGCGCCGACGCGGGACACCCGCTCGAGGTCGACACCGACCGGGCCGGGCGCGACCGCGACCGCGTGCACACCGGTCGTGCGCGACAGGCTGACGCCGAAGGCGGTGCCGTGCACCGTGGCCCAGGGGCGACCGTGGTCGGTCCTCGCGCAGTGCGGGCAGACGCGCCCCGCGCGCACGGCGGCCGTCTCGACCGCCGCAGCCGAGGCGACGGCGGCGACCAGGGCCTCCCGGTCGGCAGCGCGGTCCGCACCCGTCGCGCACAGCGTCACGACGACGGCCTGGAGGCCCGACTCACCCACGCACGCAGCCTACGGGTGTGCGGGTGGCCGGCCCAGGGCCGTGGTCGCTACGCGTGGGTCAGTGCGATCAGTGCGACGTTCATCGTGCTGTAGAGACCCTCGGACCGGGTCGCCTGGCGGACGCGTCCGCGCAGCACTTCGTAGCGGCCGTCGTGCTCGCGCACGAAGCCGATCACGCCGGTCGCCGGCGTCGAGACGCGGTGGTAGCCGTCCTCGAGCGGGACGACCTCGGTACTCGTGGTTCGCTCCATTGCTGTTCCCTTCCGTTCGTCGTCGAACAGTGCCGCCAGCCTACCCCGCTCCGGGGGACAAGACACCCATGGATCGGCTTGTCCACAGTGTTCGCCGAGAGTCCGTCCGACGCCCCCACGCCGTGGATAGACTCCGGGCGACGGCGCTCTCAGGCGCGGTTCGGGACGGCGTCGACGGCGCCGACCGGTGACGGACGGAGGACGGATGCGAACGGTCCAGCGCGGATCGGGCACAGGCGGGTCGAGGACGGAACGGGGGACAGCGCGACTCTGGGGTCGCGTCACGGCAGCGGTCGTGGCGATGCTGATCGTCCTGGCTCCGGCGGCGACCGCGCAGGCCACGGCACCGGTCGACCTGGGCGGGGCGTACGTCCTCGACGAAGCCGACGCCCTCAGCTCCTCGCAGCAGGCGCAGGTCGAACAGGCGGTGCAGGACCTGTACGCCGAGACCCAGACGCAGCTGTACGTCGTGTTCGTGCCGACGTTCACCGATCCGACGGACCACACCGCGTGGGGATCCGCGGTCATGGAGCAGAACCAGATCGACACCGACGGCATCCTGCTGTCGGTCGCGGTCGACGACCGCAACTACGACGTGCAGCAGACGAACGAGACCGCCATCTCCGAGTCCGACGTGCAGAGCGCCGTGAACGACTCCCTGCTCCCCGCGCTGAAGCAGGACGACTGGTCCGGTGCAGCCGTGGCGTTCGCGAACGGCCTGACGGACACCCAGGCACCGCCGAACCTGACCTGGCTCTGGATCCTGCTGCTCGTCATCGTCGTCGGCCTGATCGTCGTCGTGCTCGTCATCCGCACCCGGAACAAGCGGAAGACCGCCGCGGCCACGAAGGCGCAGCAGGAGTCCCTCGCCGACCTCGAGCGCACCGCCGGCGGCGCGCTCGTGACGATCGACGACGAGCTCCGCACCGCTGAGCAAGAGGTCGGGTTCGCCACGGCCCAGTTCGGTCCCGACGCCGCGAAGCCCTTCGCCGACGCCGTCGCCGCCGCGCAGCAGGCCGTGCGCAAGGCCTTCACGTTCCGGCAGCAGCTCGACGACGAGATCCCGGACTCCCCGCAGCAGCGTGCCGACTGGGCGAACCAGATCATCGCGATCTGCCAGCAGGCGCACGCCTCGATCGAGGAACAGACCGAGTCGTTCGACAAGCTCCGGTCGCTCGAGGACGGCGTCGAGGAAGCAGCCGCCGCGCTGGCCCAGGCGGTCGCGGAGGCCCCGGCGTCGGTCGGCGCAGCAGCGGCCTCGCTCGACCGCGTCCGAGCGAACTACACCGGACGCACCCTCGCGACCGTGGCCGACAACGTCGACCAGGCCCACCAGGTCCTCGCCTACGCCACCGAACGCTCGAACGCGGCCACCGCGGCGATCGCGGCCGGCGACAAGGGGGAAGCGGTGATCGCCGTGCGCGACGCCCAGCACGCCCTGGCGCAGGTGCAGCAGCTCACGAACAGCGCGATCGCGGCCGAGGGCACCTTCACCGAGGCCACCGCGCGCGCCGAGGCCATGCGCATCGACATCGAGGGCGACGTCGCCGCGGCCCGGACCCTCACCGTGGGCGGTCCCGACCTCGCCGCGGCCGTGACCCGGGCACAGACCGTCCTGCGGCAGGGGTTCGACCCGAAGGACCCGATCACCGCGGTCGACGCCCTCACGAAGGCGAACACCGAGATCGACCAGGCCATCGCGGCCGCCCGGGGTGCCGAAGAGCAGCAGCGCCGGGCGTCCCGCGCCCTCGACGACGCCCTGCGCGACGCCCGCAACCGGATCAGCCAGGCGCGCGAGTACATCTCGCTGCACCGTGGCGGCATCGGACCGACTGCCCGCACCCGCCTGTCCGAGGCCGAACGCGCCCTCGACGACGCCGTGCAGCTCGCCACCACCGACCCCGGACAGGCACTGCAGGCAGCACGCGCGGCCGAGCAGTAC
>NZ_JANZKM010000054.1:0-241 GCF_025642935.1 Curtobacterium sp. RIT-PI-V | reverse complement strand
GCGGCGTCTTCGGAGACGTGGACGGTGGTGCCGGTCAGGATGGCGTTGTCGCCCTCGAGCTGGAGGGGCTTGAGGGAACCGCCCCAGAGCTCGAACAGGAACGCGTTGGACGCGGCGACCTTGCCGTTGACCAGGACGTCACCGTAGAGCTTGGAGGAGCCCGGGTTCACGACGAAGTTCTCGAGCGTGACGGTGGTGTCGCCGGCCTTGAGGGTGAGGCCGGAGTCGTCGTGGTTGAGCA
>NZ_JANZKM010000053.1:0-364 GCF_025642935.1 Curtobacterium sp. RIT-PI-V | reverse complement strand
TGTTGCCGGTGCCCTCGAGGGTGAAGTCACGGTTCGGCAGCGACCCACCCTCGGCGGGGGAGGTGAACTGCGGGTTGTTCTGCCCGTAGTCCAGGGTGACGTCCATGCCGTCCGAGGTGGCGTCGTCCACGGTCTGGGTGACGGTGAGCTGCTGCTCGCCGAAGCCGACCTTGTTCGGGTCGATCCGCACCTCGTAGCTACCGGTGCTGTTCGCGGTCGTCCGAGCGATCTCCTCGCCGGCGGTGTTCTTGACCACGATGGTCGCGTTCGCCGCGCCCTGACCGCGGACACCGGCCCATGCGGACACGTCCGTGTCGAAGAAGCCCGTCGCCGTCGGCGCAGCCGGCTTGGCCTGCTCCATGGT
>NZ_JANZKM010000052.1:0-5349 GCF_025642935.1 Curtobacterium sp. RIT-PI-V | reverse complement strand
TTTTTTTACGGAGAGTTTGATCCTGGCTCAGGACGAACGCTGGCGGCGTGCTTAACACATGCAAGTCGAACGATGATGCCCAGCTTGCTGGGTGGATTAGTGGCGAACGGGTGAGTAACACGTGAGTAACCTGCCCCTGACTCTGGGATAAGCGTTGGAAACGACGTCTAATACTGGATATGATCACTGGCCGCATGGTCTGGTGGTGGAAAGATTTTTTGGTTGGGGATGGACTCGCGGCCTATCAGCTTGTTGGTGAGGTAATGGCTCACCAAGGCGACGACGGGTAGCCGGCCTGAGAGGGTGACCGGCCACACTGGGACTGAGACACGGCCCAGACTCCTACGGGAGGCAGCAGTGGGGAATATTGCACAATGGGCGAAAGCCTGATGCAGCAACGCCGCGTGAGGGATGACGGCCTTCGGGTTGTAAACCTCTTTTAGTAGGGAAGAAGCGAAAGTGACGGTACCTGCAGAAAAAGCACCGGCTAACTACGTGCCAGCAGCCGCGGTAATACGTAGGGTGCAAGCGTTGTCCGGAATTATTGGGCGTAAAGAGCTCGTAGGCGGTTTGTCGCGTCTGCTGTGAAATCCCGAGGCTCAACCTCGGGCTTGCAGTGGGTACGGGCAGACTAGAGTGCGGTAGGGGAGATTGGAATTCCTGGTGTAGCGGTGGAATGCGCAGATATCAGGAGGAACACCGATGGCGAAGGCAGATCTCTGGGCCGTAACTGACGCTGAGGAGCGAAAGCATGGGGAGCGAACAGGATTAGATACCCTGGTAGTCCATGCCGTAAACGTTGGGCGCTAGATGTAGGGACCTTTCCACGGTTTCTGTGTCGTAGCTAACGCATTAAGCGCCCCGCCTGGGGAGTACGGCCGCAAGGCTAAAACTCAAAGGAATTGACGGGGGCCCGCACAAGCGGCGGAGCATGCGGATTAATTCGATGCAACGCGAAGAACCTTACCAAGGCTTGACATACACCGGAAACGGCCAGAGATGGTCGCCCCCTTGTGGTCGGTGTACAGGTGGTGCATGGTTGTCGTCAGCTCGTGTCGTGAGATGTTGGGTTAAGTCCCGCAACGAGCGCAACCCTCGTTCTATGTTGCCAGCGGGTTATGCCGGGGACTCATAGGAGACTGCCGGGGTCAACTCGGAGGAAGGTGGGGATGACGTCAAATCATCATGCCCCTTATGTCTTGGGCTTCACGCATGCTACAATGGCCGGTACAAAGGGCTGCGATACCGTAAGGTGGAGCGAATCCCAAAAAGCCGGTCTCAGTTCGGATTGAGGTCTGCAACTCGACCTCATGAAGTCGGAGTCGCTAGTAATCGCAGATCAGCAACGCTGCGGTGAATACGTTCCCGGGCCTTGTACACACCGCCCGTCAAGTCATGAAAGTCGGTAACACCCGAAGCCGGTGGCCTAACCCTTGTGGAAGGAGCCGTCGAAGGTGGGATCGGTGATTAGGACTAAGTCGTAACAAGGTAGCCGTACCGGAAGGTGCGGCTGGATCACCTCCTTTCTAAGGAGCATCTGGCCTCGTGTGCCCTTCGGGGTGGGCGTGGTCCAGGCGCCGAGTAACCCGAACGTGGTTGCCGGTAGCTCATGGGTGGAACATTGACAGTGCAGTTGGGAGTGATGCTTCCGACCTCAGTACGCTCTGCTTGCAGGGTTGGGACGGGTTGGGGTGGAGCTGCCTGCTGGTGCACGTTGTTGGGTCCTGAGGGACCAGGCTTCCTGCTGACATGAGAGTGTCTGGTGGGGGTTGGGCCTGCGGGTCCTTCGTTGGGCTGCATGAAGCATCGTCGTTGGATGGTGGGGAGTGTGGTGCCGATCGTATGTTGAGAACTACACAGTGGACGCGAGCATCTTTGATTCGCGTCATCCAATCGACCGGGGTCTTCGGACTGATGGTTGTGGGTGATGACGGATCGCAATTTTAATCTTTGTGGTCAAGTTTCTAAGAGCAAACGGTGGATGCCTTGGCATCTGGAGCCGAAGAAGGACGTAGAAATCTGCGATAAGCCTCGGGGAGCTGATAATCGAGCCCTGATCCGAGGATTTCCGAATGGGGAAACCCCGCTGGGCGCTTTTGTGACCTGGTGACTCCCGCCTGAATATATAGGGCGGGTAGAGGGAACGTGGGGAAGTGAAACATCTCAGTACCCACAGGAAGAGAAAACAACATGTGATTCCGTGAGTAGTGGCGAGCGAAAGCGGATGAGGCTAAACCGATCATGTGTGATAGCCGGCGGGCGTTGCATGGTCGGGGTTGTGGGACACGTCACTCAGTTCTGCCGGACTGGGGCGGTTACAGCGCATCATAGTCGAACCGGTTTGAAAGCCGGGCCGTAGTGGGTGCCAGCCCCGTAGACGAAATGGTGTTATGGCCGGATGTGTATCCCAAGTAGCACGGGGCCCGAGAAATCCCGTGTGAATCTGTCAGGACCACCTGATAAGCCTAAATACTCCCAGATGACCGATAGCGGACAAGTACCGTGAGGGAAAGGTGAAAAGTACCCCGGGAGGGGAGTGAAATAGTACCTGAAACCGTTTGCTTACAAACCGTCGGAGCCTCCTTAGTAGGGGTGACGGCGTGCCTTTTGAAGAATGAGCCTGCGAGTTAGTGATATGTGGCGAGGTTAACCCGTGTGGGGCAGCCGTAGCGAAAGCGAGTCTGAATAGGGCGTTTGAGTCGCATGTTCTAGACCCGAAGCGAAGTGATCTATCCATGGCCAGGTTGAAGCGACGGTAAGACGTCGTGGAGGACCGAACCCACTTCAGTTGAAAATGGAGGGGATGAGCTGTGGATAGGGGTGAAAGGCCAATCAAACTTCGTGATAGCTGGTTCTCTCCGAAATGCATTTAGGTGCAGCGTTGCGTGTTTCTCGCCGGAGGTAGAGCTACTGGATGGCCGATGGGCCTCAACAGGTTACTGACGTCAGCCAAACTCCGAATGCCGGTGAGTGAGAGCGCAGCAGTGAGACGGTGGGGGATAAGCTTCATCGTCGAGAGGGAAACAACCCAGACTACCAACTAAGGTCCCTAAGCGTGTGCTAAGTGGGAAAGGATGTGGAGTTGCATAGACAACCAGGAGGTTGGCTTAGAAGCAGCCACCCTTGAAAGAGTGCGTAATAGCTCACTGGTCAAGTGATTCCGCGCCGACAATGTAACGGGGCTCAAGCACACCACCGAAGTTGTAGATTTCGCACATTGACAAGCCTTCGTGGTTCAGTCGTGCGGAGTGGTAGGAGAGCGTCGTGTGGCGAGTGAAGCGGCGGAGTGATCCAGCCGTGGACGCTACACGAGTGAGAATGCAGGCATGAGTAGCGAAAGACGGGTGAGAAACCCGTCCTCCGAAAGACCAAGGGTTCCAGGGCCAGGTTAATCCGCCCTGGGTAAGTCGGGACCTAAGGCGAGGCCGACAGGCGTAGTCGATGGACAACGGGTTGATATTCCCGTACCGGTGAACAACCGCCCAAGCTAATCCAGTGGTGCTAAGAGTCCTAACCCGGACGACCGGATCCCTTCGGGGTGATGGTGGCCGGTCTAACGCTCGACCCCATGCTGGTGCGGTTAGCGTATGAACAGGTGTGACGCAGGAAGGTAGCTGAGCCAGGCGATGGTATCCGTAAGGTGAACCTGGTGTAAGGATGTAGGGCTGACGATAGGCAAATCCGTCGTCTGTGTGCCTGAGATCCGACGCGTACCCGTAAGGGGAAATCAGTGATCCTATGCTGCCGAGAAAAGCATCGACGCGAGGTTGCAGCCGCCCGTACCCGAAACCGACTCAGGTGGTCAGGTAGAGAATACCAAGGAGATCGAGAGAATCGTGGTTAAGGAACTCGGCAAAATGCCCCCGTAACTTCGGGAGAAGGGGGGCCGGACACGTGACCGGATTTACTCCGTGAGCGTTGAAGGCCGCAGAGACCAGTGGGAAGCGACTGTTTACTAAAAACACAGGTCCGTGCGAAGTCGCAAGACGATGTATACGGACTGACGCCTGCCCGGTGCTGGAAGGTTAAGAGGAAGGGTTAGCCTTTGGGCGAAGCTCTGAATTTAAGCCCCAGTAAACGGCGGTGGTAACTATAACCATCCTAAGGTAGCGAAATTCCTTGTCGGGTAAGTTCCGACCTGCACGAATGGCGTAACGACTTCCCAGCTGTCTCAACCGCGAACTCGGCGAAATTGCACTACGAGTAAAGATGCTCGTTACGCGCAGCAGGACGGAAAGACCCCGTGACCTTTACTACAGTTTGGTATTGGTGTTCGGTGTGGCTTGTGTAGGATAGGTGGGAGACTGTGAAGCGGGCACGCTAGTGTTCGTGGAGTCATTGTTGAAATACCACTCTGGTCACTCTGGATGTCTAACGTAGGACCCTGATCGGGTTCATGGACAGTGCCTGATGGGTAGTTTAACTGGGGCGGTTGCCTCCCAAAGAGTAACGGAGGCGCCCAAAGGTTCCCTCAACCTGGTTGGCAATCAGGTGGCGAGTGTAAGTGCACAAGGGAGCTTGACTGTGAGACTGACAGGTCGAGCAGGGACGAAAGTCGGGACTAGTGATCCGGCAGTGGCTTGTGGAAGCGCTGTCGCTCAACGGATAAAAGGTACCTCGGGGATAACAGGCTGATCTTGCCCAAGAGTCCATATCGACGGCATGGTTTGGCACCTCGATGTCGGCTCGTCGCATCCTGGGGCTGGAGTAGGTCCCAAGGGTTGGGCTGTTCGCCCATTAAAGCGGTACGCGAGCTGGGTTTAGAACGTCGTGAGACAGTTCGGTCCCTATCCGCTGCGCGCGTTGGAAATTTGAGAAGATCTATCCCTAGTACGAGAGGACCGGGATGGACGAACCTCTGGTGTGTCAGTTGTTCTGCCAAGGGCACCGCTGATTAGCTACGTTCGGACCGGATAACCGCTGAAAGCATCTAAGCGGGAAGCCGTCTTCGAGATGAGATTTCCATGCACCTTGAGTGTGAGAGGCTCCCAGCAGACTACTGGGTTGATAGGCCGGATGTGGAAGCGGGGACTAACGACCCGTGGAGCTGACCGGTACTAATAAGCCGAAGACTTGATAACACACTGATTTCCCGCACCTTTGCGTGTGGGGCTCGCGTCCACTTTGTGGTTCCCGACAGACGATCGGGAATCAAACTGAATACACCGCTCTGCCCATTCGTGGGCAGCAGCCGGAACATGTTTGAGACCAGATCATGGTCGATAGTGTTCCGGTGGTCATAGCGAGAGGGAAACGCCCGGTCACATTCCGAACCCGGAAGCTAAGCCTCTCAGCGCCGATGGTACTGCAAGGGGGACCTTGTGGGAGAGTAGGACGCCGCCGGACTTA
>NZ_JANZKM010000051.1:0-8660 GCF_025642935.1 Curtobacterium sp. RIT-PI-V | reverse complement strand
GTTCGACGAGACCGGTTCGGCCTCGGCCAGCGTCGAGGCGATCGTCGCGCGTGCGGGGTTCACGCGCGGAGCCTTCTACTCGAACTTCGCGACGACCGACGAGCTCTTCTTCGCGGTGTACGAAGCGCAGGAGGCCGTGGTCGTCGAGCGGCTCGAGGACGGCTTCCGAGCCGCACTCGGCACGACCGACCCGCAGTCCGTCGACGCGATCGTCTCCGGGGTCCTCGGCGGCCTTCCCCCCGAGGGCAAGTGGTACGCGATCCGCTCGGTCCTGCTGTCCCGGGCGCGACACGAACCCGAGCTCCGGGCGCTGCTCCGAGCGCACACCGACGCCTTCCACGCGGCACTCGAACCGCTGCTCGTCGAGTCGGTCACGGCGCAGGGCCGACGCCTCACCGTCGCACCGGACGTCTTCACCCGTGCGGTCGTCGCCGCGCACGTCGGCGCGGTCAACCAGACGGTGCTGTACGACGACGCCGCGACGATCCGCGTCGCCGCGGTGCGGGGTGCACTCCTCGGGCTCAGCGAACCGATGCACGACACCGACGATGGAGGAGGCACACCGTGATCGTCCCCGAAGCAGCGGTCCCGCTGTTCCTGCGGGCCACGCACGCGAACGCTCCGTTCGTCACCGAGGCGGGAGCGCACCGGGCCGTCCGCCGACAGGCCCTCCGCCCCGAGCCGTTCGGACCGCCGAAGCGCCTCCGGCCCGACGTGCGCGTCGACGTCCACCGTCAGGACGGTTCCCCCGTGTACACGGTGACCCCGAGCCGCCAGCCACCGCTCCACGACCTCGTGTACGTGCACGGCGGCGGGTGGGTCCACGAGATCGCCCCGCAGCACTGGGCGCTCATCGCCCAGCTCGCCGCCGAGGCGCGCGCCACCGTGACCGTCCCGATCTACCGACTCCTGCCGGACGGCAACGCCCGGCAGGCGCACGACCTGGTCCTCGACGTCGCACGCCGCATCATCGACCAGCGCGGGCGGGTGCAGCTCGCCGGCGACTCCGCCGGTGGGCAGATCGCGCTCTCCGTCGCCCAGACCCTGCGCGACCAGGGCGTCCGGTCGCTCCGGACCGTCCTGGTGTCACCGGCGCTCGACCTCGGATTCTCGAACCCGCGCATCCCCCAGGTGCAACCGAGCGACCCGTGGCTCGGTCGCGACGGGGGTCGTGTCCTCGGGCACCTGTGGGCCGACGGCCTGTCGATCGACGACCCGGTCGTCAGTCCCCTGTCGGGCGCGTTCCACGGCCTCGGCCCGATGCTCGTCCACACCGGGACCCACGACGTGCTCAACCCCGACGCGCACCTGCTCGTCGAGGCCGCTCGGTCCGCGGGCGTGGACGTCACGCTGCGCGAGCGACCCGGCGCCCTGCACGTGTTCCCCCTGCTGCCGACGCGCAGCGGACGAGCGGCACGGCAGGAGATCGTCAGGGCCGTCCGCGGCGCCTGACCGTCAGCGCAGGACCCGGCCGGCGCGTGCCCGTGACGGCCACGGCGGCGGACCGCCGGCCGTCCTGCGTGACGCGGGGCGGGCCTCCCGGTCGGACCGTCAGACGCCCAGGTGGGCGGCGAGCACGTCGCGGACGCTCGTCCACCCGTGCGGGCCGGAGCGCTCGTCGTCGACGTGGTGGAGCTCCGCCTCGCCGCTGAACATGCTCACGAAGTACTGCATGCCCTGCCAGGCCGGGAACGGTTCGGCGTCGTCCTTCGACAGCCGTCGGCCGATCCGTGCCATCGCCGACAGCGTGCCGGTGGTGCCCGCCCACTGCAGTCGGAACGGGGTGCCGGTCAGTCGGGACAGCGTGTCGGCGATCGACCGTGCCGTGACGCGGTCACCGGCGACCTCGACCACACGGGGCGCGTTCGCGTCGAGTGCGACGAGCGCCGTCACGCGCGCGACGTCGTCCTTCGTGGTGAAGTCGAGCACCTGGTCCGCCGACGACCAGTAGAGCACCCGCTGGCGGTCGAACAGGATCAGCGGCGCCTGACCGGTGAGCATGTCCGTGAACGCCCCGTTCAGCACCGAGGTCGCACGGATCGGCGCAGCGTCGAGGGTGGCGGCGAACTCGCGGCGCAGCTCGAAGTTGCGGTTCGAGCCGGGCGTGATCGAGCGGTAGTCGGCGGCGTAGTCCGAGGGGATGAACCGCGGGACGCCGGCCTGGACCGCGGCGTCGAGCAGTGCCCGCTGGGCGTCCACGATCACGGCGCGGGTGCCGCTCACCGCGGAGACGACGACGTCGACCCCGGCGAGCGCCGCGACCAGAGCCGATGCGTCCGTGTAGGCCGCGCTGACGACGTCGATGCGGTCGCCGTCGGCGAACTGCCGCTGCGCGCCGGTGCTGGACGGGCGGGTGAGGACGCGGACGCGGGTGTCGTGCTGCAGGAGCTGGCGGACGATGCGTCCGCCGAGGTCTCCGGTGGCGCCGGCGACGAGGACGGTGGTGGTCATGGCGGCCACGCTACGGGTGCGCGGGTGCGGCGGGCACAGGTGCGCCGGCCCTATCCTGCGGAGGTGGACACGACTCTCCCCTCCGGCACGACGAAGCGCCGGATCGAGCTCCGGCTCGCTCGCCCCCTGCTCACCTGGTTCGCCCGACCGACCGTCACGATCGACGGGGTCGGGCACCCGGCGCAGTGGGGCACCGGCACGTGGGCGGTCGCCGACGACGGCCGGACCGTCATCGGGGTGTACCTGTTCAACCGTGCATGGCGCTTCGGCACGGCGACGGCGACCGTCGGTGACGCCGAGGTGCTCGAGTACCGCGCGGGCGTGCTGCCTGTCGGCTCCGGCCGGTTGGCGCCGGTGCCGGTGCCGGTGCGTGGTCTGCCAGGCCGAGACTCGCGCTGAGCGACACTCCACGCGGCGCGGGGCCCGAGGAGTGTCGCTCAGCCCGAGACCCGGGCCCGGGCCCGGCGCCCGGCGCCGAACTCGTCGGCCGGCCCCAGCCGACGGTGCTACTCGTGCTCGATGTCGGAGAACAGGCCGGTGAACGTGGCGCCGGTCTCGCCGAGCTGCTGGAAGAACGCCCCGGCCTCGGCGGTCGCCACCGCGTCGGAGGCATCCCCGTACGAGGCGAAGTACAGGTCGAGGGTGCGGTGCGCCGGTGTGGGCGTGCCGTCCTCCTTCGGCCAGACCTTCGCCGCCTCGAGCCGCTGCAGGCCGGGCAGCTTCGCGGCGAGCGCCTCGAGCTCCACGTAGGACTGCTCGAACGCCGACGGGTCGGCCGGGTTGTCGATGATCAGGGTGATCTTCGTGGTCATGGTGTGCTCCTGCGGGTGTCGGCGGGACGGGTGACGGTGCAGCGCCCACTCCACTCCGTTCCGCGCACCGCTGCCCGGGTGTGCTCCCGGAGCTACTCGAACATCTCGGCGAGGAGTGCGTGCGGGTCACCGTCGACGACGTGTGCCGAGGGCGGCTCCGGCCAGTGCGTCGTGCCGTCGTCCGGCCAGCACGGCACGACGTGGAAGTGCAGGTGCCGCACGCTCTGCCCGGCATCGGCGCCGGAGGCCTGCAGCACGACGGTGCCGGTGGCGCCGAGCGCGCCCCGCATCGCTCGTGCGACCCGTTGCGCGAGCGCGACGGTCGCGGCCAGCGCCACCGGGGCGGCGCCGAGCAGGTCGTCGGCGTGCTCGACCGGTGCGACGAGGGTGTGCCCGGGTGCGAGCGCGGACCCGGGCAGCGGCGCGAACGCGACGGCGTGGTCCTCGCGCTCGACCCAGACGGCCGGTTCGTCGCCGGCGATGATCGCGCAGAAGACGCAGGATGCCATCCGTCCAGTGTGCTGCACCCGGAGCCCCGGGCGCTCCGACGGCGGTGCCGTGCGCGCGCCGCCGCGTGGGACGATTGGCGCATGACCGCCACGCTCGTCGCCAAGGGCCTGTCCGGCGGGTACGCCGCTCGCACGCTGTTCGACTCCCTCGACCTCACGGTCGCGCCGGGCGACGTGATCGGCGTCGTCGGGGTGAACGGCGCCGGCAAGTCCACGCTGCTCCGGCTGCTGGCGGGTGTCGACGAGCCCCTGGCGGGAACGGTGTCGCTCGCACCGACCGACGCGTTCGTCGGCTGGCTCCCCCAGGAGCACGAGCGGATCGCGGGCGAGACCGTCGCCGCGTACATCGCCCGACGGACCGGCTCGGCCGAGGCGACCGAGGTCATGGACGCCGCGGCCGCCGCGCTCGGCGACCCGGACGCCGGCGACGCCGCCGCGGACCGCTACTCGACGGCGCTCGACCGCTGGCTCGCCGCGGGCGCCGCCGACCTCGACGACCGCATCCCCGCCGTCCTGGCCGACCTCGGCCTGGAGACCGGAGCCGATGACGACGGCGTCGGACCGGAGTCGCTCATGACCGCTCTGTCCGGTGGGCAGGCCGCTCGGGTCGGGCTGGCGGCGCTGCTGCTGTCGCGGTTCGACATCGTCCTGCTCGACGAGCCCACCAACGACCTCGACCTCGACGGGCTGGACCGGCTCGAGGGGTTCGTCCGGGGCCTGCGCGGCGGGGTCGTGCTCGTCAGCCACGACCGGGAGTTCCTGGCGCGGTCGGTGACGAGCGTGCTCGAGCTCGACCTGGCGCAGTCGTCCAACCGGCTGTTCGGCGGCGGGTACGACTCGTTCCTCGAGGAGCGCGAGATCGCCCGGCAGCACAAGCGCGACGCGTACGAGGACTACGCCGCCACCAAGGCCGACCTGGTCTCCCGCGCCCGCACACAGCGCGAGTGGTCGAGCCAGGGCGTGCGCAACGCCATGAAGAAGGCCCCGGACAACGACAAGATCCGGCGCAAGGCCGCCTCGGAGTCGAGCGAGAAGCAGGCGCAGAAGGTCCGCCAGATGGAGTCCCGCATCGCGCGGCTCGACGAGGTCGAGGAGCCCCGCAAGGCGTGGCAGCTCGAGTTCACGATCGGCAGCGCTCCCCGGTCCTCGGCCGTCGTGGCCACCCTGTCCGACGCCACCTTCACGCAGGGCGACTTCACGCTCGGCCCGGTGTCGCTGCAGGTCGACGGCGGGGACCGCATCGGCATCACCGGACCGAACGGTGCCGGCAAGTCCACACTGCTCCGGGCACTGCTCGGCAAGCAGGCACCGACGACCGGCACCGCCTCGCTCGGGTCGAGCGTCGCCGTCGGCGAGGTCGACCAGGCCCGTGCGGCCTTCACCGGCGACCAGTCCCTCGCCGCGGCGTTCGAGGCGATCGTGCCCGAGTACACCACCGCCGACGTCCGGACGCTGCTCGCGAAGTTCGGGCTGAAGGCCGACCACGTCGGGCGGCCCGCGTCGGCGCTCTCCCCCGGCGAACGGACCCGCGCCGGACTCGCGCTGCTGCAGGCCCGCGGGGTGAACGTGCTCGTGCTCGACGAGCCGACGAACCACCTCGACCTGGTGGCCATCGAGCAGCTCGAGCAGGCACTGGAGTCGTACGACGGCACCCTGCTGCTCGTCACGCACGACCGGCGCATGCTGAAGACCGTCCGCCTCGACCGGCAGTGGCACGTCGACGCCGGCCGGGTCACCGAACGCTGACCGACACCACGAGCACAGGGGGATGCCGATGCGACGCAGGGGCTGGATCGCCGTGGTCGGGGGTGCGGCTGCGCTCGCCGTCGCGGCCGCCGTCGTCGTGGGAGTGACCGCCGACCGTCCGGGCGCCCACCCGACCCGCGCCGCACGGGCAACACCGACCGCGACGCCGACACCGACACCGACGCTCGCGGCCGTCCCCCGAGCGCCGTCGGCCGCCACCCTCGCCGCCCTGCCGCTGGCGTTCCACGACGGCGTCGTCCCCGAACTCCTCGACGGCGGGGACGTCCGCCCCGCGGACACCTGGCAGATCGCCACCCCACGGCACGACCTCGTCGCCCTGTACGCCAGCCCGTCGAGCCGCGCCCGCCCCGTGGCCACGCTGTCGCACCTGGTGTCGACGATCGACCTGCCCGCCGCCACTGCTGTGTGGGGCCGGTCGCCCGGAGTCGACGGCGGCATGCTCCTCGTCTCGACCCCGGCCCGGAACCGCACCCCGGGTGACGGCGGACACCCGGACGCGCCGAGCGCCACGTTCGCCTGGGCACGGGCCGCCGACTTCACGGTCACCGACACCGACCGGATGATCCGCGTCGACGTCGCCCGGAGCACGGTGTCCGTCGTCACCCGGAGCGGCCAGGTCACCGCGACCGAGGTGGCCCGGCTCGGTACCCCCGAGGACCCCACGCCGTCCGACACCGCCACCTACGTCGAGGCGGCGTACGTGGACACCCGCGTGACGTACACGCAGGGCAACCCGATCATCCTGACCGGGGCGCACTCGTCGCGGATCCCGTCGTACGGCGGCAACGCGGCACTGACGGCGCTGCACTACTACCCCGACCCGACCGGCAGTTCGCACGGGTGCGTGCGGATCTCGGCGGAGATGACCCGCACCCTCGCCGCCCTGCCGGTCGGCACCCCGATCCGGTTCAGCTGAGGAGCGACGACGTGCCCGCGCTCGTGCGCCGGCACGATCGCGCGACGAGCGGGGTGCACGCACCCCGACATCGGACGGGAGGCCCGTGGCGGCGCCGCCACGACCCTCCCGTCCGATGGGAGGCGCGGCAGACCGCCCATGGTGAGCAGAAGAGGTCGGGTCCTGTCACAGGACCCGACCTCTTCTGCTCACGATGCGAACGCGGCGGCAGCGAGCTAGCGGCCGCCGCCGAGCCCGAGCTGCTCGACGACCTCGGCGCTCTCCTCGTCCGGGGTCCGGTCAGCCGCGATCGTCAGGTGCGCCTCGTCGTCCTGCGGCGGCTCGAGCGTCGCGAGCTGGGACTGCAGGAGCGACGTCGGCATGAAGTGACCGGACCGCTGCGACATGCGCTGTTCGATCAGCGCGCCGTCACCGGCCACGTGGACGAACACCACGCCCGGAGCCCGCAGCACGTCGCGGTACGACCGCTTCAGGGCCGAGCAGGTCACGACGCCGTGCGTGCCGGCGTCGAGGTGCCCGCGGATCCAGCCGGCGACGACGTCGAGCCACGGCCAGCGGTCCTCGTCGGTGAGCGGTGTACCGGCGTGCATCTTGTCGACGTTGGCCTGCGGGTGCATGGCGTCGCCCTCGGCGAAGTCCCACCCGAGCCGCTCGGCGACCATCGCGGCGACGGTCGACTTGCCAGAACCGGAGACCCCCATGACCACCAGGACACGCGCATCCAGAGCGGAGTCGCCGCTCATCGGATGAACGCCCCGGCCAGCAGCACCCCGAGCAGACCGAGCACCGAGATGAGGCACTCGAGCACCGTCCACGTCTTGAAGGTCTGCCCCACGGTGGTGTTGAGGTAGCCCTTGACGAGCCAGAACCCGGCGTCGTTGACGTGCGACAGGAACACCGAGCCCGCGCCGATCGCCAGCACGAGCAGCGAGGTCATCGGCGAGGACAGGTCAGCGGCGATCGGCGCCATGATGCCCGCGGCGGTGACGGTTGCGACCGTGGCCGACCCCGTCGCGACGCGCACCAGTGCCGACACGACCCAGGCCACGAGCAGCACCGAGATGCCGGAGTCCTTCACGGCGTCGGCGATCACCCCGCCGATGCCGGTGTCGATGAGCACCTGCTTGAAGCCACCGCCGGCGCCGACGATGAGCAGCACCCCGGCGACCGGGGGCAGCGCGCTCTCGAGCGACTTCGCCACGGCGGACCGGTCCATGCCGCCGCCGATCGCGAAGAAGACCATCGCGTAGATCGCGGCGATGCCGATCGCGATCATCGGCGACCCGAGGAAGTCGAGCAGGCTCACCCACGAGCCGGCGGCGTCGGGCATGGTCGCCTCGCGGACGGCCTGGGCGAGCATGAGGACGACGGGCAGCAGGATCCCGATGAGCGCGACGGTGAACGACGGACTGCGCGGCTCGCTGATGACGCGCGTGAAGTCGCTCTTGCCGTTCGGCAGGGATGCGGTGTCCTGCGTGGCGGGGCCGCGCCGGGCCTCCCGTCCGCCCGATGCGGGGTCCTGCGGACCGGACGCCGACCCGGAGTCCGACCCACGCGACCCGAACATGTCGGGCGCGGGGATGTCGACCCAGCGGGCCGCGAACTGGGCGAACACCGGTCCGGCCAGGATGATGACCGGGATAGCCAGCACGATGCCGAAGGCGAGCGTGGTGCCGAGGTTCGCGCCGACGGTCGAGATCGCGACGAGCGGGCCGGGGTGCGGCGGGACGAACGCGTGCATCGTCGACAGGCCGACCAGGGCGGGCACGGCGATCTTCATGATCGGCACGGAGCTGCGCTTCGCGACGAGCACGATGATCGGGATGAGGAGCACGAGGCCGACCTCGAAGAACATCGGCAGGCCGATCAGCGCACCGATCAGGGCCATCGTCCAGGGCAGTGCGGCCTTCGACGACTTGCGCACCAGGGTGTCGACCACGCGGTCGGCGGCGCCGGAGTCGACGAGCATCTTGCCGAACATCGACCCGAGGCCGACCAGGATGCCGACGCTCGTCATCGTCGCGCCGAAGCCGTTGCCGAAGCTCGTGACCGCCTTGTCCGGCGCGAGCCCCGCACCGATGCCGACGCCCAGGGCACCGACCACCAGGGCGATGAACGGGTGCACCTTGAGCCAGGTGATGAGCGCGATGATCACGACGATGCCGACGAGGGCAGCGATGATCAGCTGTGGGATCGGCCCGGACG
>NZ_JANZKM010000050.1:0-10199 GCF_025642935.1 Curtobacterium sp. RIT-PI-V | reverse complement strand
CCGTCGGCGGCCGTCAGTGCGTTGTCGACGGCGGAACGGACGAGCGCACCGAGCACCCGGCCGGGGTGGTCCACACCGATGCCGGAGAGCGTGCCAGCCGACTGGTCCACGATCGCGGTCGAGAAGCTCACGGCGGCGCGGACGGCATCGGCGTACGCGGGCCGGTCCCCCTCGGCGATGACGAACGGCTCGGCACCCATCTCGACCACCAGGGCCTGCGCGATGGGCAGCACGGGCGACGGAGCGGTGACCGCGCAGTAGGCGTCGCGGAGCCGCGACAGGTCGACGCTGGTGCCGGTGAACGCCATCGCGGGGTGGATGGCGAGCGGGATGGCACCGGCCGCCATCGCCGGAGCGAGGACCCCGACGCCGTGGTCCGGGCTGGTGTGCACGACGAGCTGCCCGGGCTGCCAGATGCCGGCGTCCGCCAGGCCCTGCACGAGCGAGGCCAGCTGGTCGTCCGGCACCGCGAGGAGCACGAGTTCGCTCCGCTCGACCAGGTCCGGCGTCGCGAGCACGGGAGCGCCGGGCAGCATCGCCTCGGCGCGGTCACGGCTCTCGGCGGACACGGCGGTCACCCCGACGACCGCGTGCTCCGCGTTCGCGAGCGCGGCGCCGAGCACGGGTCCGACCCGTCCGGCACCGACGACGCCGACGCCGAGGCGCCCGGCCCTCATCGGACGGCCCCGGTGGGCGGGACGTCGCTCCACCCCGGTCCGGGAGGCACGGTGCCGGGCCGGTGGTCGGCGTCGGGTCCGGCAGGGGCTCCGGACCCGGGCCACGGCACGTCCGCAGCGTGCCCGGCGGACTCGGGACGGGCCTCCCGTTCGCGCCACCGGTGGGACGTGTCGACCGCAGCGGCCTCGACGGCGCGCTGGGTCGTCTCGGACCACAGACGCTGCGCGTCCCGAGCGTCGAGCGCACCGACGCGGGCCGAGACCGGCCCGGCGACGGTGTGCACGTGGACGGCGGCGAGCCGCAGGGCACGCTCGAGCGGACCCTGCTCGACCTTGACGCTCTGCACCCGGGGCAGCGGCACGATGACGAGCGACCGCCAGACGGCGCCGAGCCGGAGCAGCACCGCGCCCTGCACGAACCGGTACCCGTTGCGCCGGAACGCGAACGGGCGGAGCCACGCACCGCGGCGCGGGGAGTGCACGAAGCCACCCTGGTCGCCGCTCGTGATGAGGCTGTCGTCGACGACGCTGACGGCCTCGGCGGAGCCTTCCCGCAGGGCCTCCTGCGAGGCCTCGGGCCCCGCGACGACGGTGCCGACCAGGCCGGGCAGGATGATGTCGAGGACCTCGCGGACGTCGGCCGCGGTGCCGACGGGCAGCACGATGGCCGAGGCCTGCTGGTTGCTCGATGCCCCGTTGCCGGCGTTCGTCGCACGGTTGATCCGGACGTCCCACCAGCCGAACGGGCGCCAGAGCAGCGGCTGCGCGACGCTGACGGCGTGGATGCGGCCGGGAGGCAGTGTCTCGTTCGAGGTCGAGACGAGGCCGAACCCGATCCGGATGCCGTCGCGGGTCTCGGCGATCGTGTACTGCAGCGACCGCGAGAACTTACGGACGTAGTAGCTGCCCGCACCGATCACGGCGGGGAAGAGGCCGAACAGGATCCCGTACTCGCCGGTGAGCGCGACGCTGACGATCATCGCCGCCACGGCCAGCAGGATGAAGACGGTGGTGCCGGAGAGCAGCATCGACGCGATCAGGCGACCGGGCTTCACCTTGACGATCCGGGTGGCCTGCACCGCGGCGGGGTCGAGCTCGGGCGAGAATATCTCGTCGACGCGGTCCTGCAGCACGCCGTTCGACGCGCGCGCCGGACCACTGCCACGGTCGTCGTCCTTCGCACCCGAGGCGAGCACGAGGATGCGCAGCCGCAGGTCGTCGGCGGCCTTCACCCCGAGGTACGCGAGCTGCACGTTGGCGTCGTTGCCGGCCTGGGCGATCTCGAGCTTCGCGGTGCCGAACACCCTCGGGATGAGCGGACGCGAGATGTTGATGCCCTGGATCCGGTCGAGCCGGGCCTTGCGGTGGTTCCGGAACAGCACGCCCGAGCGGACCTCGACGATCTCGCCGGTGACCCGGAACTCGTGCATCCGCCAGGACAGGTAGAAGAGCCCGATCAGCACGAGCAGGAACACCGCGACGCCGAGCAGCACCCAGCCGACGACGCCGTGCTCGTAGACGTAGCGGACGGGGTCGCCGTCCTGCTGCTCGCCGCCCGGGATGAAGAACTCGACGAGCTGGTCGCGCAGGCTGTTCAACACGTAGCCGAGGATGACGATCAGGAAGATCCCGCCCTTGAGCAGCGGGGTCAGCGGGTGCAGGCGGTGCCACTCGCCGTCGGTCAGGGGCGCTGCCGCAGCGGCGTTCCCGCGCGTGGGCGGGGCGGGCGGCGGCGGGCCGGGTCGGAAGGTCACCGCGAGCCCCTACAGCCCGGCGCGGCGGGACTCGGCGAGCTCGACGAGCCGGTCGCGCAGTTCGTCGGCGTCGGTCGCGGGGATGCCGGGGATGCGGACGTTCGTGGCGGCCGCGGCGGTCACGAACTTCAGCTCGCTCATGCCGAGCGCCCGGTCGAGCGGACCGCGTGCCACGTCGACGAGCTGCATGCGCCCGTACGGCACCGCCGTGAAGCGCTGCCACATCAGGCCGCGGCGGACCACCAGGTCGTCGTCGCGCAGGGCGTAGCCGATCGCACGGACCCGGCGGGGCGTCAGCGCCGCGGTGACGAGGGTGATGACGAGCACCGCGATGCCGATGAGCAGCCAGACCGTTCCGGCGCCCGAGCCGAAGCCGTCGTTCACGATCCCGATCAGGACCAGGCCGGCGGTCACCACGAGCCCGATCACCAGGGTCGCGATGAGTTCGGTCCACACGAGCTTCGCGGACACCCTGGTCCAGTCGATGCCCGTCAGGCCGAGGCCCGGCTCGTCGAGTCGTTCACGCGCCATCGCGGGCCTCCAGTGGGTGTGCTCGGGTCGGTTCGCCGTCGTGCGGGGTGCGGTCGGGTCGGTTCGCCGTCGCGCGGGGTGCGCTCGGGTCAGTTCGCCGTCGTGCCGTTCCGGGGTTCGCCCGGCTCGTCGTCGTCGCCCGGAGGAGCGATGCACATGCGCTCTGCCACGAGTGCGCAGACCGTCAGCACGATCCCACCCCCGACGGCGACCACGTTCGGCAGGGTCGAGCCTAGCGAAGGCGTCACCGAGCGGGTCAGGAGGTACACGACCAGCCCGATCGCGAAGCCGCCGAACAGGACGCCGCAGATGCTCGAGGCCTTCGCCAGCACCACCACGCGCGTGGCGTAGAGCGGGTCGACCGGACGCTGCCGGCCGGCGCCCTCGCGGGCGTGCCGACGGACGGGACGCGCCATGAGCACGACGGCGACGCCGATGAACGCGAGCGTGATGCCGAGCGGCACGGCGAGCAGCAGCGTCGGCGACTGTCGCGAGGCGAGCACCGCGTCGAACGCGAACCCCGCCACCGCGGTCACGACGGCGATGCTGAACAGGGTGGAGGGACGAGTCGGCTTCACGGCTGGGTCACGTTCCCTACGACGGTGGCCCGGGAGGCACGGGGCACGTCCGCGAACAGGCGCGGCTCGTCGACGCGCTCGGTGTCGTCCCCCACTGCGGCGAGCAGGTCGGCCACCGGTCCGGCGCCGGGCAGGACGGCCGCGGGGTCGGCGTCGAGCCACGGTGCGAGCACGAACGCGCGTTCGGCGGCACGGGGGTGCGGCACGGTGAGCGTGGCGGTGTCGATGCGCAGGTCGTCGACGGCGACGACGTCGAGGTCGAGGGTCCGGTCGCCCCAGCGGACGTCGCGGGTGCGGCCGTGCTCGTCCTCGATGCCGTGCAGCGCGTCGAGGAACGCCTGCGGCTCGAGGTCGGTGTCGACGACCACGACGGCGTTCCGGTACCGCGGCTTGGTGTCGTCGCGGCCGTCCAGGGTGACGGCGACCGACTCGACCTCGTGGCTCGACGCCACCGGGTGGACCCCGGGCAGCGCGGCGACCGCTCGGGCCGCGGCGCGGAGGGTGCTCCCCCGGTCGCCGAGGTTGGCGCCGAGCGCCACGACGACGCGGCTCACGCTTCTTCCTCGTCCGGCACGGTCGCCCCGCGGGCACGGCGGATGGTGATCGAGACGTCGGTGAACGGCACGGTGATGGGTGCCTGCGGCTTGTGCACGGTGACCTCGGTCGCCAGGGCTGCACGGTGGGTGAGCACAGCGGCCGCGATGCGTTCGGCGAGGGTCTCGATCAGGTCCACCGGGTCGCGTTCGATCTCGGCGACGACCTGCTCGGCGAGCACGCCGTAGTGCACGGTGGCGTCGAGGTCGTCGCTGCCCGAGGCCGCGCGGGCGTCGAGCTCCACGGCGACGTCGACGACGAAGTCCTGACCGTCGGCACGTTCGTGGTCGAAGACCCCGTGGTGGCCGCGGGCACGGACCCCGACGAGGCGGATGGTGTCGTTCACGAGCGAGCTGCCCTCCAGGCGTCCCAGACGTCGAGCACGGCACGGGTCGGTGCCGGGTCGTGCACGCGCACCCCCCACGCGCCGCGTTCGGCGGCGAGCAGGCTGATGGCGGCGGTGGCGAGGTCGCGGTCCTTCGGCGGGGCGCCCTCGGGGCTGCCCACTCCGTCCAGGAACCGCTTGCGTGATGCGGCGACGAGCACCGGCAGGCCGATCGAGGCGAACCGTTCGTAGCCGGCCAGGATCTCCCAGTTCTGCACGCCCTGCTTGGCGAAGCCGAGGCCCGGGTCGATCACGACCTGCTCCTGGCGCACCCCGAGGACGATGAGCTCGGCCACGCGCATCTCGACCTCGCGCCGGACCTCGTCGACGGCGTGCACGTACTCGGCGTTGCGGTACATCCGGTCGCTGTGACCACGCCAGTGCATGACCACGAACCCGGCCCCGGTCGACGCGACCACGCGGGCCATGTCCGGGTCGGCCAGGCCGCCGGACACGTCGTTGACGATCGCGGCGCCGAGTTCGACGGCCCGTTCGGCGGTCGAGGCGTTCATCGTGTCGACGCTCACCGGGATGCCCTCGGCGACGAGCTGTCGGACGACCGGCAGGACGCGATCCTGCTCGACCGGCACCGGCACGCGCTCCGAGCCCGGCCGGGTCGACTCCCCACCGACGTCGATGATGTCGGCACCCGCGGCGACGAGGTCACGCGCGTGCTGCACGGCGGCGTCGTAGGCCTGGTGCAGCCCGCCGTCGCTGAACGAGTCGGGCGTCACGTTGAGGATGCCCAACACCCGCGTGCGGTCCGGTGACGGACCGCCGCGGGTGTCGAGCCGACGAGCACGTCTCGTCGGCAGGTCGGTCATGCCGGCCCCCTACGCCGGGGCGATACCCGGGTTGCCGAAGGGGCGACGACGGGGCTTCGAGGTCGACTCGCTGTCCGACGGGTCCGCTGCGGTGGCGGCGGCCTGCCCGGGCACGTCGATCGCGGGCAGGTTGCTCACCGGACGCTTGTCGCTGGAGAGCCACTGCGGGCGCTCCGGCAGCTTGCGGACGTCCTTGAAGATGTCCACGAGCTCCGGGGCGTCGAGCGTCTCCTTCTCGAGGAGCTCACCGGCCAGGCGGTCGAGGATGTCGCGGTTGTCGTTGAGCACCTGGTAGGCCTCGTTGTGCGCGGCTTCGAGCAGCGCACGGGTCTCGGCGTCGACGGTCTGCGCGATGTTCTCCGAGTAGTCGCGACCGGTCCCGCCGCTCATGTCACGGCCGACGAACGGCTCGCTCGACCCGGAGCCGAGCTTGACGGACCCGACGGCCTGGCTCATGCCGTACTCGGTGACCATCTTGCGCGCGGTGCCGGTGGCCTTCTCGATGTCGTTCGAGGCGCCCGTGGTGGGGTCGTGGAACACGATCTCCTCGGCGACGCGTCCACCCATGGCGTAGGTGAGCTGGTCGAGCAGCTCGTTGCGGGTGACCGAGTACTTGTCCTCGAGCGGGAGCACCATCGTGTACCCGAGGGCACGGCCACGCGGCAGGATCGTGATCTTCGTGACCGGGTCGGTGTGCCGCATCGCCGCTGCCGCCAGGGCGTGGCCGCCCTCGTGGTACGCGGTGATCAGGCGTTCCTGGTCGGACATGATCCGGGTCCGGCGCTGCGGGCCCGCCATCACGCGGTCGACGGCCTCGTCGAGCGCGCGGTTGTCGATGAGCTGCGCGTTCGACCGGGCGGTGAGGAGCGCGGCCTCGTTCAGGACGTTCGCCAGGTCGGCGCCGGTGAAGCCCGGCGTCTTGCGGGCGAGCAGCTCGAGGTCGACGCTCGCGGCGAGCGGCTTGCCCTTCGCGTGCACCTCGAGGATCTGCTGGCGGCCGGCCATGCCCGGTGCGTCGACACCGATCTGGCGGTCGAAGCGGCCCGGACGCAGGAGCGCGGGGTCGAGCACGTCAGGACGGTTCGTCGCGGCGATGAGGATGACGTTCGTCTTGCCGTCGAAGCCGTCCATCTCGACGAGCAGCTGGTTGAGCGTCTGCTCGCGCTCGTCGTTGCCGCCGCCGATGCCGGCACCGCGGTGGCGACCGACGGCGTCGATCTCGTCGATGAAGACGATGGCCGGCGAGTTCGCCTTGGCCTGCTCGAAGAGGTCACGGACACGGCTCGCACCGACACCGACGAACATCTCGACGAAGTCCGAACCGGAGATCGAGTAGAACGGCACACCCGCTTCGCCGGCGACGGCGCGGGCGAGCAGGGTCTTGCCGGTTCCGGGAGGGCCGTACAGCAGCACGCCCTTCGGGATCTTGGCGCCGACGGCCTGGAACTTCGCCGGTTCCTTCAGGAACTCCTTGATCTCGTGGAGTTCCTCGATCGCCTCGTCGGAGCCCGCGACGTCGGCGAACGACACCTGCGGGTTCTCCTTGTTGTTGATCTTGGCCTTCGACTTGCCGAACTGCATGACCTTCGAGCCGCCGCCCTGGGCGCTCGAGAGCAGGAACCAGAACAGGGCACCGATGATCAGGAACGGGAGCAGGACGCCGAGGAGCGACAGGAACCAGTTGCCCGTGTTCACGTGGTCGTCGTAGCCCTTGGGCAGGTTGGCGTCGTTGACGGCCTGGATGACCTCTTCGCCACGGGGCGTGGAGTAGTAGAACTGCTCCTGCTTGTCGCCGTCGCGGGTGATCATGTCGACCCGCTGCTCGGTGGAGTTGACGATGACGGACGAGATCTTGCCGTCGGCGAGCTGCTCGAGGCCCTTCTGGGTGCTGACCTCGGTCGTGCTGCCCTGGCTGATGACGCTCCAGCCGATGAAGATGCCCGCCAGCGCGATCAGCACGTAGAGGTACGGGCCGCGGAAGATGCGCTTGAAGTTCATGTGATCCGGGCGCGAGTGCCCGACACCTTTCTCTGCCGAAGTTGCGTGCAGGTCAGCATACGGCCGCGATTCTGTGGCGAGAATGGGTGTCCTCTGCGGGCGAACTCAACCCGAAGCGCGTACCCCCTGGACGGGTTACGAGTACACGTGCGGCGCCAGGACGCCGACACCGCGCAGGTTCCGGTAGCGCTCGTCGTAGTCGAGGCCGTAGCCGACCACGAATGCGTCGGGGATGTCGAAGCCCACGTACTTGACGTCGACCTCGACCTTGGCGGCCTCGGGCTTGCGCAGCAGGGCGACGATCTCGACGCTCGCGGCACCGCGGGACTGCAGGTTCTGCTTGAGCCAGGACAGCGTCAGACCGGAGTCGATGATGTCCTCGACGATGAGGACGTCGCGGCCGTGCAGGTCGGTGTCGAGGTCCTTGAGGATCCGCACCACACCGGACGACTTCGTGCCGGAGCCGTACGACGACACCGCCATCCAGTCCATCCGCGCCTGCATCTTGAGGTGCCGCGAGAAGTCCGCCATCACCATGACGGCACCCTTCAGGACACCGACGAGCAGGGGGTCGCGGCCCGCGTAGTCGGCGTCGACGACCGCCGCGAGTTCGGCGAGCTTGTCGTCGATCTGCTCGGGGGTGAAGAGGACTTCGGACAGGTCTGCCTGGACGTCGGAGAGTTCCACCGGTCCAGCCTAACCGGCACTGAACGACAGGCGGTCACCGGATCGCGACGCCCGGACGCCCGGCAGGTCGATCGGCCCCTGTCCGCTCCAGTCCGTGACGAGCCGGCAGACCTCGAGCGTCTGCACGCGCGACAGCGTCACCCCGAACTCGCTCTCGACCGCCAGGCGCACGAGTCGCTGCCGGAGCGCCGGCGGGTTCGCCCCGAGCGCCCGGACGGACAGCGAGATGCCGGCCTCGGAGTGCTCGGCGATGTCCTCCGCCAGTTCCTCGGCGAAGTGGTCGAGTGCCGCCGAGTCCTCGCGCAGCTGGTCGGCCGTCCGCGCCAGCGCCTCGGGCACCCCGGCACCGAGTTCGCGCTCGAGCACCGGCATGAGGGTGTTCCGCACGCGGACACGGGCGTAGGCGGGGTCGTCGTTCTGCGGGTCGTGCCACGGCGCCAACCCGGCGGCGGCGCACGCCTGCCGCGTCGCGTGCCGACGCACGGCGAGCAGCGGGCGGCCGTAGGCCGGCCCCTGCTCGCGCCGCGCGAGCGGCAGCATGCCCGACAGGCTGTCCGGCCCGCTGCCGCGCAGCAGGCCCAGCAGCACCGTCTCGGCCTGGTCGTCCAGGGTGTGTCCCAACAGCACGAGAGGCGACCCGGTGGCGGAGGCGACCTCGGCGATCGACGCGTGGCGGGCCTCCCGGGCGGCGCCCTCCGGACCACCGTCGGAGCCGACCGCGACCCTGCGGACCTCGACCGGGTCGAGACCCAGCTCGTATGCCTGCCGGGAGGCGCGGCTCGCGACCGCCTCGGAGCCCGCCTGGAGCGCGTGGTCGACGACCACTGCCCCGGCTCGGAGTCCCTGCTTGCCCGCCTCGAACGCGGTGGCCGCGGCGAGCGCGAGCGAGTCCGGTCCGCCGCTCAGCGCGACCAGCACGAGGTCACCCGCGGTGACGACGCCGTCGTCGAACGCGGTCGCGAGCAGGTCGCGGACCGCCAGGCGGGTCTCGGCGACGGCAGGGTCCAGCCTGGGACGCGGAGAGTTCACCCGGTAACGTTAGCCGCGCTCTCGGGACCACCGACAGCCCCACCGACACACCAGGAGTACAGACATGGCCGCGTACGACGTCGTCGTCGAGATCCCCAAGGGCAGCCGCAACAAGTACGAGGTGGACCACGAGACCGGTCGTGTCTACCTCGACCGCGTGCTGTTCACGTCGTTCGTCTACCCGACCGACTACGGCTTCTTCGAGAAGACCCTGGCCGACGACGGCGACCCCGTGGACGCGCTGCTGCTCCTCGAGTTCCCGACGTTCCCCGGCGTGGGCGTCAAGGTCCGTCCGGTCGGCGTCTTCAAGATGAGCGACGAGGCCGGCAAGGACGAGAAGGTCCTCGTGGTCCCCGCGAAGGACCCGCGCTGGACGCACATCCAGGACATCTCGGACGTCGACGAGCAGACGAAGGCCGAGATCGCGCACTTCTTCGAGCGCTACAAGGACCTCGAGCCGAACAAGTGGGTCAAGGCCGAGGGCTGGGGCGACGCCGCCGAGGCCGAGGCGATCGTGCAGGCCGGCCAGGCCGCGTACGTGCCCGCTGGTCACTGACGCTTCCTGACGCTTCCTGAGGCTTCCTGACGCCGAACGGCGCCCGCTCTCCATCCGGAGGGCGGGCGCCGTTCTGCGTTCGTGGGGTGCTTTGCCGTGTGGTGCGGTGCGGGGGCGTACCTCGTGGGAACGGGCGTACCTGGTGCTCTGATCCGGGCAGGTACGCCCGATCCCGCTTGCTACCGCAGCCGCTCTGGGAAAGACCGGGCTGCGGGCTACAGGGAACCGCTCGGGCGGGCGACGTACGGCAGGAGCTGACTCGGCGTCCAGACCGCCCGCTCGACCACGCCGACGCCCGGTCGGGCCGCTTCGACCATCATCCCGTTGCCGGTGTAGATCGAGTCGTGGTAACCGCCGGAAGCGGTTCCGTTCGACGAGTAGAAGAGGATGTCGCCGGGCTGGCGCTGCGAGAGCGGCACGAGGCGACCGATCGAGCCGAAGTAGTTGTACTGCCAGACGACGTTGTGGCCGCCGGTTGCGATGCCCTGCGAGCTGTACGCCATCATCACGAGGCCGGAGCAGTCCCAGCTGTTCGGGCCCGCGCCACCGATGAGGTACGGCTTGCCGAGTTGGGTGCGGGCGTAGG
>NZ_JANZKM010000005.1:0-168940 GCF_025642935.1 Curtobacterium sp. RIT-PI-V | reverse complement strand
GTCCCCGCAGCCGGGGTGTCGCCGTTCCCGCCCGCCTCGGCGACCGAGATCGTGCCCGGCAGCGGTGGCCTCACCCGCCGTCAGATCCGCCAGCAGCGCGCCGCCCAGAACCAGGCGGTCCTGCCGGTCCCGCTGCAGAACCCCACGCCGCAGTCCTCCGACCGCACCGTCGAGGACGTCCTCGGCTCGGTCGACACCATCGAGCCCGCCTCGGCGCCGCGCGCCACGGACGAGCCGTCCGGTTCCGAGACCCCCACGGTGCTCGACGAGGCAGCGGTCGCCCAGGCCACCGAGGCCGACGGTTCCCCCGACGCCCTCGAGCCGCTCGACGAAGCCGCTGCGCACGCCGAGGAGCCCCGGCGCCACCGGTCGACCTGGTCGCCGCCCGCCGACGGCGGCGACGACACACCGGACGCACAGCCCGCAGCCGACTCCACGGACGAGGGCTCCGCAGGGACGCCCAGCGACCAGGCGCGCACCGGCCAGGCGAGCACCGACCAGACGGGCACCGACGCGATCGCCACGGACGCACCGGTCGACGTCTCCGCGCCCGAGCGCCCCTCGGGCACGCCGCTCCCCGGGATCCCCGACGGTGCACCGTCGACACCGGCGGTGTTCCCGCTGTCCCTCGACCCCGAGGACGACGACACCAACGAGGTCCCCATCCCGGAGCCCGCACGGACCGAGCCCCCGAAGGTCCCCGCGTCCTTCCAGCGGCCGGCCGAGCCGAAGCCGGTGACGACGGCCTTCGAGCCGCCCGTCGGGCACTGGTCGCAGCAGGCGCACGGCTCGAACGACGCCGAGGTGCACGACGACTCGACCGGCACCCGCCGGATCGCGGTGACCGACACCAACGCGATCATCCTGCCGAACTCGGCCCTGGCCGACCCGACCGGAGCACTGAACGCGACGGGCGAGGTGATCCTCACGGGGTCCATCGACCTGCCCGCGTCGCTGTCCTCGACGGGGTCGCACCGACCGATCGACGGTGCCGAGGTCGACCGCCTGCTCGAGCAGCACGACGAGCAGCCGGAGACCGACGCGAGCCCGGTGCGCGCCAGCCGCGCGGTGTCCAGTCACACCTCGACCCGCCAGGTCGTCCTCGCCGCCGCGAAGCCGAAGGAGTCGCGCACGCCGCTCATCCTCGGTGTCACGGTCGGCGCGGTCGGACTGGCAGCGGCAGGTGTCATCATCACCGCCCTGCTCACCACCCACATGGGCGGCTGACCGCTGCCGTCCCTGACGTCCGTCCTGCACCACCCCGCCGCCCCCGGCCTGGCCGCTGTCGGCGGGGTGGCTTATGATCGTGACCCATCAAGCGATCCGGCTCCCTGCCGGGTCGACGACCGGAAGGAATCCGTGACCGCCTCCACTCGCGCACTGGAACTCGTGCAGGCCGCCGCTCTCGCGGCGGACGCCAAGCAGGCCGAGGACCTCGTCGCGCTCGATGTGACCGGGCCGTTGCAGCTCACGGACGTGTTCCTGCTCGCAACCGGTCGGAACGAGCGCAACGTGCAGTCCATCGCCGATGCGGTCGAGGAGCGCCTCCTCGAGCTCGGTGCCAAGACCCTCCGCCGCGAAGGCCGGAGCGAGGGCCGCTGGGTCCTCATCGACGTCGGCGACATCGTGGTGCACGTCTTCCACGACGAGGACCGTCAGTACTACTCGCTCGAGCGGCTCTGGGCAGACTGCCCGACCGTCCCGCTCGAGCTCCCGGTGGACCACACCGCCTGATCAGCGACGCGCCCGGGTGACGGCTTCGATTTCGTTGCCCGGCGTTCGCATGGTGTACGCTTCTATGGTGCCTCCGGGGAACCGGTCGGCACAGAAGCAACACAATCTGGGTCTGTGGCGCAGCTGGTAGCGCACCTGCATGGCATGCAGGGGGTCAGGGGTTCGAGTCCCCTCAGATCCACCAACAACCCCCGTCGTTCCCCGGAACGGCGGGGGTTTTCTCGTGGTGCGGGTGGCCACGCGTGCCCGATACGCTGAGCGCATGAGCAACGATGCGCCGCTGTCCGGAACCCCGCTGACGATCTCCGCCGCCGGGTACACGGCCGACATCGCCACGGTCGGTGCGACGCTGCGGACCCTGCAGTACGAGGGTCGCGACCTGATCGTGCCGTTCGCCGCCGACGAGGTCCGACCGGCGTTCCGCGGTGCCGTCCTCGCTCCGTGGCCGAACCGCGTCGTCGACGGCGAGTACTCGTTCGGTGGCGTCGACCACGAGCTCGCGCTCACCGAACCGGCACGGCACCACGCCCTGCACGGACTGGTCGCCTGGACCGACTTCCGGGTCGAGGCGCAGGAGTCCGACCGCGTGGTGCTCGCCACCACCGTGCAGGCCCAGGCGGGCTACCCGTACCGTGTCCAGGTCCTGGTCGAGTACCGGTTGGACGACGCCGGCCTGCACACGACGATCACCGGCACGAACTCCGGCGCGGACGACGCCCCGTGGGGGACCGGCCCGCACCCGTACCTGGTCGCCGGCGACGGCACGGTGGACGACTGGACGCTCACCCTGCCCGCGGCCGAGGTGCTCGAGGTCACGCCGGACCGGCTGATCCCGACCGACCTGGTCCCCGTGCACGACGAGTTCGACCTGCGCACCGCCACACGCATCGGCGACCGGTTCATCGACCACGCCTTCACGGGCTTCGACCGCGACGCCGACGGGGTCGCGGCCATCGCCCTGACCGCGACGGACGGCCGGGGTGTCCGCGCGGCCTTCGGTCCGGAGTGCCCGTGGGTGCAGGTGCACACGGCCGACCACGTGGTCCCCGAGTACCACCGCGCCGGGTTGGCGGTCGAGCCGATGACGTGCGCCCCCGACGCCTTCAACGACGGTGCCGACCGCGGTCTCGTGGTGCTCGCCCCCGGTGCGTCCCACGCCGCCGCATGGACGATCTCGGCGATCTGACCGGTCCGTCGGCCGGCGTCCGCATCGAGGTCCGCCGGCTCGATCCGGTCCCCGACCTCGTCGCGCTGGCCGCCGCGGTCGACGGTGACCTGGTGTGGCTCGACTCCGCGCTGCCGGACGGTGCACCGGACCGAGCCCGGCCGCGTGCCCGCTGGTCCGTGCTGGCGTGGACGGACGGGCCGTTCCGGGCCCGGTTCCGTCACCAGGACCGGCAGGCGTCCGTCGAGGTCGCCGCGCCCGCTGCCGGCTGGTTCGGTCGGTCCTCCACCGACGACCGTCCCGCCTTCGCTGTGCTGGCGGAGCTGCTGGACCGAACGCCGCAGCTGCCCGAGCCGATCGCCGGCTGCGGCTTCGCGCTCGGCTGGATGGGGTTCCTCGGGTACGAGCTCGGTCGCGAGTCCGGCGGCCCGGACCGGACCGCCGACGGTCACGCCGACGCCGACCTGCGGTTCGTGGACCGCGCCGTGGTCGTCGACCACACCGGCGGCGCCTGGGCGCTGACGCTCGTCGCCGACGCGGAACCGGCGGCCAGTGCGCAGAACCGGGTGTGGCTCGAGACGGTGACCGGGGCGCCGTCGCGGGCCGACGTGGCGGACGCGGCCACGGGCCTCCCGGCCGGGGTGTCGTCAGCGGTCGGACGCGTGTCGCGTGCCGACCACGAACGCGCGGTCGACGCGTGCCGCGCCGAGATCCGCGAGGGGAACGCGTTCCAGGTCTGCCTCACCACCTCCTTCTCCGTGCCGGATGGGGACCGGGAGGCCCGGGTCGGCCCCGGCGCGGACCCGCACCTGGACGACCCGCACCTGTCCGACTACTTGCGGATGCGGGCGTCGGACCCCGTCCCGTTCGGTGCGTACCTGCGGCTCGGCCCGCTGCGCGTGGCGAGCCGGTCGCCGGAACGGTTCCTGCGGATCGACGCGGACGGGAGCGTGCTCGCCGAGCCGATCAAGGGCACGCGGCGCCGCCTCGCCGACGCTGCCGCCGACGCGGCCGTGCGGGTCGAACTCGCGCTGAGCGCCAAGGACCGTGCCGAGAACGTGATGATCGTCGACCTGCTGCGGAACGACCTGCTGCGGACGGCGACCCCCGGGTCGGTGCACGTCGATCGGCTGTGCGCGATCGAGACGTACACGAGCGTGCACCAGATGGTGTCCACGATCGGTGCCGTGCTGCCGTCGGGGACGTCGCCGGCGGACGTGGTGCGGGCGGCGTTCCCGCCGGGGTCGATGACCGGTGCGCCGAAGATCAGCGCGATGGCGATCGCCGACCGGCTCGAGGGTGCGCCGCGCGGGGTGTACTCGGGGGCGATCGGGTACTTCTCGGCGAGCGGGGCGGTCGACCTGTCGGTGGTGATCCGGACACTGGTGACGGTGGTGGACGCCTCGGGCCGGGTCCGGTCGCGGACGCTCGGGGCCGGGGGAGCGGTGACGTGGTCGTCGGTGGCGGCGGACGAGGCGGACGAGGTCGTGACGAAGACACGGTCGGTGCTGGGTGCGGTCGGGGCGACGACGACGTGGTGAGCTGACCGAACACGCGTTCGACCCGATTGTCCACGGATGTCGGACGCGATTGACATCATCGAACACATGTTCGAATATGAGGGCATGCAGACGGCGGCGGCACTCCGGTCGCCCGGCCCGGACCGGGTCGGGCGGGGCGGTGCTGCACGCGGGGGTGCGGGTGCGGCGCGCGGGAACGGCGTGGGTACTGCGCGCGGGGGCGGCGCCGACCACCTCGGAGACGCTCGGGCGGCGCTCGACCGGATCACGTCCCTGCGGTCCCGGGTCACCGACATGGAGTCCACCCGCGTCGACACCGCTGGGCTCCCGACCGCCTCTGCTCTCGAACCGCTGCTGCCCGGCGGGGCGATCCGGGTCGGCGGCACCTACGCCGTCCCCGAGTCGGTGCTGCTCGCGATCACCATGCTGCAGGCGGCCTCGGCGGCCGGTGCGTGGTGTGCGGTCATCGGGGTGCCCTCCTTCGGGATCGAGGCGGCCGCCGCCGCGGGCATCGACCTCGAGCGGCTCGTGCTCGTCCCCGACCCGGGCGACCAGTGGCTCGCGGTGACCGCGGCGATGGCCGACGTCGCCCAGATCGTGCTCACCCGGCCGCTCGGCCGGGTGGTCCCGGGTGACGTTGCCCGGCTGTCTGCACGGCTCCGGCAACGCGGCGGTGCCCTCGTCGCGCTCGGGTCCTGGCCCGGTGCCGATGTCACGTTGCGGATCACGTCGTCGGTGTGGAGCGGCATCGGACAGGGCCACGGGCACCTGACCGAGCGTCGCGCCACCGTGACGGCGACCGGTCGCGCGGGTGCGGTGCGCCCCACGAGCGCCGAACTGCTCCTGCCCGCGGCCGACGGCACGGTCCGGGCAGCCACCCCGGTGCCGAAGGTGGGCTCCGGCGACACCCGGGTGCTGCGGCCCGTCGCGGTGGCGTCGTGATCGCCGCGGTGCTGCGGCCCGTGGCGGTGGCGTCGTGATCGCCGTGGTGCTGCTGTGCGTGGCGGTGGCGTCGTGATCGTGCCGGGGCGTGTCCGGGCCGACGCGATCGCCCGCGGCGGGGCGCTGCCCGAGCCGCCACCGACCCGGACCATCGTGCTCTGGTGCCCGGACTGGCCGGTGATCGCGGCGGCCCGCGCGGCCGGTGCGCCGCCGGATCAGCCCTTCGCCGTGGTCGCGAAGGGCCTGGTGTTCGCGAGCTCCGCGTCCGCACGGCAGCACGGCGTCGTCCGGGGCCTCCGGGTGCGCGAGGCACAGGCGCGCTGTCCGGAGCTCGTCGTCCAGCCCTACGACGACGCGCTCGACCACCGTGCGTTCGAACCCGTCATCCGCGCGGTCGAGGCGGCCGTCCCCGGGGTCGAGGTACTCCGTCCCGGCACCCTCGCCCTGCGTGCCCGGGGGCCGGCGCGGTACTACGGCGGCGAGCGGGCGGCAGCGGCGACCCTGGCGGGGATCGCGGCCGACCACGGTGCCCCGGCGGTGCGGGCCGGCGTGGCGGACACCCCGTTCGCAGCGGAGCAGGCAGCACGGGCCCGGCCGGTGCGTCCCGGCGAACGGGTACGGATCGTGCCGGTCTCCGGCTCGTCGGACTTCCTGGCGGCCCTGCCCCTCGGTGTGCTCGGCGACCCTGAGCTCGCGACCGTGCTCGACCGGCTCGGCATCACCACGCTGGGCGCGTTCGCGTCGCTCAGCGACGAGCAGGTCCGCGACCGGTTCGGGGTCGCCGGGGCGTTCCTGCACCGGCTGGCGGGCGGACGCGATCCGCGGGAGATCTCGGCGCGCGCGATCCCGCCCGAGCTCCGGATCGAGGCCGCCTTCGAGCCCCCGCTCGACCGTGCCGACCAGATCGCGTTCGCGTTCCGGCGCTCCGCCGACGACTTCGCCGCACGCCTCCGTGCCGCGGGGTTGGTCGCGACCACCATCCGGGTGGGGATCGTCGACGAGCGGGACATCCTGCTCGAACGCACGTGGGCACACCCCCGCTGGTTCGACGCCGCCGACGTCGTCGACCGGGTGCGGTGGCAGCTCGCCGGCGGGGTCGACCCGACCGGGCTCGAGGCCCCGGTCACCTCGGTCGTGCTCGAGCCGGTCGCCGTCGACGACATGGCGAACCACGAACGCGGACTCTGGGGCTCCGGGCCGGACGAGCGCGTGCACCACGGGCTGGCCCGGATCCAGGGCATGGTCGGGCACGACGGGGTGGTGAGCCCGCGAGTCGGCGGTGGACGGACCCTGTCCGAGCGGGTGGTACTCGTGCCGTGGGGCGACGCCCCGCCCGGCGGCGAGCGTGCCCTGGCCACCGTGCGCGACCGACCGTGGCCCGGCAACCTGCCCGGGCCGCCGCCCGCCACCGTCCTCGAGCGTCCCCGGCCGGTCGACGTGGTCTCCGGCGACGGCGCGAGTGTCGACGTCGACGACCGCGGTGTGCTGTCCGGCGCGCCCGAACGCTTCCGCGCCGAGGGGGACCGGGGCGGCGGGTTCGCACCCGTCACCGCCTGGGCCGGCCCCTGGCCGCTCGTCGTGCGGTGGTGGGAGTCGGGCGGTCGACGACTGCACCGACTGCAGCTCGTCGACGCCGAGGGTCGTGCCTGGTACCTGGTGCTGGCGGACCACCGGTGGTGGGCGGAGGCGATCGCCACGTGAACCGATCCAGGAGCAGGACCTGATGGGCTACAGCAACCCACCCGTGCCGTGGTCGCAGTTCGAACGCGCCCTGTCGGACAAGCGCAGTCCGGGGACGGCGAAGGCCGGCGACGGCGGGGACAGCCCGGCGTGGTCGCGGAAGCGCGAGCGCTACGTGCCGACGGCCCTGGACACCGACGGCGCTCCGGTCGTGCCGTACGCCGAGCTGCACGCGCACTCGGCCTTCAGCTTCCTCGACGGAGCCAGCCAGCCCGAGCAGCTGTTCGAGGAAGCCGCACGGCTGCGCCTGCACGCCCTCGCGCTCACCGACCACGACGGCTTCTACGGTGCCGCCCGGATGGCCGAGGTCGCCGAAGCGTACCCGCAGGTCGGCACCGTCTACGGCACCGAGCTCTCGCTGGGTCTGACCGAGCCGCAGAACGGCGTCCCCGATCCGCAGGGCTCCCACCTGCTCCTGCTCGCCGACGGGCAGGACGGCTACCACCGGCTCGCGGGCGCGGTGACGAGTGCGCACCTCGCGGCCGGGTCCGAGAAGGGCAGCCCGCGGTACGACCTCGACGAGCTCGCGGGTCGGGCCGACGGACACTGGCGGGTGCTCACCGGGTGCCGGAAGGGCACCGTCCGGCAGGCGCTCGAGCAGGGCGGGGAGTCCGCGGCGGAGACCGCGCTGCGCGTGCTGCTCGACCGCTTCGGCGGCGGCAACGTCGTGGTGGAGCTCCTCGACCACGGCGACCCGCTCGACAGTGCGCGGAACGACGTGCTCGCGACCCTCGCCGAGCGGTACACGCTGCCCCTGGTCGCGACCGGCAACGTCCACTACGCCACACCGGACCGGTTCCCGGTGGCGACGGCGCTGGCCGCGGTCCGGGCCCGGCGCAGCCTCGACGAGATCGACGGGTGGCTGCCGGCCGCCGACACCGCGCACCTGCGCTCCGGCGCCGAGATGACCCGGCGGTTCGGGCGGTACCCGGGGGCGATCGAGAACACCGTCACGCTGGCCGACGAACTCGGGTTCCGGCTGCGCACGGTCAAGCCCGGGCTGCCCGACCTCGACGTGCCGGACGGTCACACCGCGATGTCCTGGTTGCGGGAGCTCACCTGGACGGGTGCACGTCGGCTCTACCCCGGTAGCGCCGACGGCGTGGACCCGCAGAAGCGCGAGCGCATCGAACGCGAGCTCGCGGTGATCGAGGACAAGAACTTCCCCGGCTACTTCCTGATCGTGCGCGACATGGTGCAGTACGCCCGCGGCCGGGGGATCCTCTGCCAGGGGCGGGGCTCCGCCGCGAACTCCGCGGTCTGCTACCTGCTCGAGATCACCGCGGTGGACTCGATCCGCTACGGCCTGCCGTTCGAGCGGTTCCTGTCGGCGATGCGCGACGAAGAACCCGACATCGACGTCGACTTCGACTCGGACCGCCGCGAAGAGGTGATCCAGTACGTCTACGAGAAGTACGGCCGGTACAACGCCGCCCAGGTCGCGAACGTCATCACGTACCGCCCGAAGGGTGCCGTCCGCGACATGGCGAAGGCCCTCGGCCACAGCCCGGGGCAGCAGGACGCCTGGTCGAAGCAGGTCGAACGGTGGGGCTCGGTGACCGAGAGCCAGGACCACGACATCCCGCCGGCGGTCGTCGGGCTGGCGAGCGACGTCCTGGGCTTCCCGCGTCACCTCGGCATCCACTCGGGCGGCATGGTGCTCACCGACCGGCCGGTGGGCGAGGTCGTGCCGATCGAACACGCGCGGATGGACGGCCGCACCGTGCTGCAGTGGGACAAGGACGACTGCGCCTTCATGGGACTCGTGAAGTTCGACATGCTCGGCCTCGGCATGCTCGCGGCGCTGCAGTACTCGTTCGACCTGGCGGCGGAGCACTGCGGGGAACGCTGGGAGATGCACTCCATGCCGAAGGAGGAACAGGGCGTCTACGACCAGCTCTGCCGAGCCGACACCATCGGGGTGTTCCAGGTGGAGTCCCGTGCGCAGATGGGCACCCTGCCCCGGCTGCTCCCACGGCGGTTCTACGACCTGGTGATCGAGGTCGCCCTCGTCCGCCCCGGCCCGATCCAGGGCGGTGCCGTGCACCCCTACATCCGGCGTCGGACCGGCGAGGAGCCGATCACGTACATCCACCCGTCGCTCGAACCGGTGCTCGAACGCACCCTCGGGGTGCCGCTGTTCCAGGAGCAGCTCATGCAGATGGCGATCGCGGTCGGCAACTGCTCGGGCGACGACGCCGACCTGCTGCGGCGGGCGATGGGATCGAAGCGCGGCCACGAGAAGATCGACCGGCTGCGCGACAAGCTCTACGCGGGCATGTCGGACAACGGCATCCACGGCGAGGACGCCGACGCGATCTACGCCAAGATCCAGGCGTTCGCGAACTTCGGCTTCGCGGAGAGCCACTCGATCAGCTTCGCCCTGATCGTCTACGCGAGCGCCTGGATGCGCCTGCACTACCCGGGGGCGTTCCTGGCCGCGCTGCTCCGGGCACAGCCGATGGGGTTCTACTCACCGCAGACCCTGGTCGCCGACGCCCGTCGGCACGGCGTCCAGGTGCTCCGACCGGACATCCTGCGCTCGGGTGTCGACGCCACGCTCGAACCGCTCGGCGACGACCAGGTGGTGCCCTCGTGCGGTGACGACGCCTGCCTGCGCACGGAGCAGCCGCCGGTGCTGCCCTTCGACAAGGCACTGCCCGACGACACCGCACGGCACCGCCGCGACGGCGCCTTCGCGGTCCGGCTCGGACTCGCCGAGGTCGCCTCGCTCAGCCGGAAGAGCGCCGAGAAGATCGTCGCCGAGCGTGACGCGAACGGTCCCTTCGCCGACATGTCCGACCTGGCCCGCCGGGTGGGGCTGACGACGGCGCAGCTCGAGGCGCTCGCCGCCGCCGACGCCTTCGCCCCGTTCGACATCGACCGCCGCGGGGCGATGTGGTCGGCGGCCCAGGCCGCTGCGGAGCACGCCGACCAGCTGCCGGACACGCAGGTCGTCGTCCAGCCGCCGCTGTTCGGGCAGATGACGAGCGGTGACGTCCTGATCGCCGACATGTGGTCGACGGGCATGACGACCGACGACCACCCCGTCCGGCACGTGCGCGACCGGCTCGCCGCCCGCCGGGTGCTCAGCGTGCAGGACACCGCGACGGCCGAGACCGGGCGGCGGGTCGAGATCGGCGGGATCGTCACGCACCGGCAACGTCCGGCGACGGCGTCGGGGATCACGTTCATGAACGTCGAGGACGAGACCGGGCTGGTCAACGTCATCTGCAGTGTCGGGGTGTGGGGGCGCTACCGCCGGGTCGCCCGGGAATCCCCGGCGGTGATCGTCCGGGGCATCCTCGAGCGGTCACCCGACGGCGTGGTCAACCTGGTGGCGGACCGGATCGAGCACCTGTCGCTGTCCGTGCGTACGCGCTCGCGGGACTTCCAGTGAGCGGTCGCGGGCGAGGGGCGCGGAACGGGCGCGCGGCTACTCGACCTCGGGCAGTCGCACCGTGACCTCGAGTCCGCCGGAGCGCACGTTCCGCAGCGACGCCGTCCCGCCGGCGCGCTCGGCCACCGCACGGACGATCGCGAGACCCAGCCCGGATCCACCCGGCAGGGCGTTCGCACCGGTGGCCGGATCGGGGTTCGGGCGCGACTTCCGGGCCTCGTCCGGTCGGGTGAACCGGTCGAACGCGACCGGGATGAACGACTCGGGGACGCCGGGGCCGTCGTCGGTGACCTGCAGGACGCCCTCGCCCCCGGTGCTGCGCCAGGAGACGAAGATGCCGCCGCCGCGGGGGAGCGCCGACACCGCGTTGCCCGCGATGTTCGTGACGAGCTGCGCCATGCCGCCGGTGTCGAGCCGGTAGCGGGGTTCGTGGGTCCCACCGCCGATGCCCGGCCCGGAGCCACCGACGGCCACCGGTGCCTCGAGGTCGAAGTCGACGGTGACGTCCTTGGCCGACGCGATGAGCCGGACCCGGTCGACGGCCGCCATGACCTCGTCACCGAGGTCGGACCAGCCGGTCTCCGGGCGCTGGTCGCCGTCCTGTTCCCGCCGTTCGGACTCCTCGATCCGGGACAGTGCGAGCAGGTCGTTCGCCAGCCGGGACAGCCGGGCGACGCTGTGCTTGGCGCGCTCGATGTGGGCGGCCAGGGCAGCGGCGTCGTCGCCGTCGAGCGACGCCAGGTCGAGCTGCGTGGTCAGGATGGCGAGCGGTGTGCGGAGCTCGTGGCTGGCGTCGGACACCATCTGCCGCTCCCGCTCGGTGGCCTGGCGCGTGCGGGCGAGGAAGGCGTTGAGGGTCGTGGCGAGGGACGCGAGTTCGTCCTGCGCGGGGCCGACGGGCAACTCGGCCCGTTCGGGCGCGACGGACAGCCGCTCGGCCTCACGGCGCATCCGGTTGACAGGGCGGAGCGCCGCGGTCGCCAGGACCCAGGAAGCGATGCCGAAGGCGAGCAGGATCGCGACGCCGGTGAGCGACAGGGTCGAGGTGAGGTCATCGACCACGATCGCCTCGGCCTGCGAGTTCCGGGCGGCGACGACCGTCCACCGGCCGGCCTGGTTCACGGGGTGTTCGACGACCACGCGGTACTCGGACCCGGACACCCGGATGATCGAGGTGCCGGCCGCCGTGGAGGTCAGGCTGCCGAGGGCGCTCTCCACCCGGGTGGGCATCGTCGAGAGCACGATGTCGCCGGACGGTGAGACCACGGCGACGAGCTGCGCGTTGCCCGGCGGGGACAGGTCGGGGTCGCTGTCCACCTCGAGCGTGGCGACGTACGGGTCGGCGTCGGCGTCCAGCAGGGTCCGGGTCGCGCTCGCGACGACGCTGACCACCTGGAACCGCATCACCAGCACCAGCAGCACGATCACGACCGCGGCGATCGCCGTCGAACCGATCGTGATCCGTGCCCGCAGGGACAGCAGGCGCAGGGGGCGGACCAGACCGCGTCGTGGGCGGTCCGGCCCCGGGCGAGCGGAGGCCCCGCTCACGCCCCGAGCAGATCCAGGCGGTACCCGCGGCCGCGGACGGTCGCGATCGCGACGGTGGCCTCGTGGGCGACGAGCTTCTTGCGGAGGTACGAGATGTACTGCTCGACGACGTTCGGGTCGACGTGCTGCGAACCGTCCCAGACCTCTTCGAGGATCTTCGGCCGGTCGACCACGCTGCCGGCGGAGCGCGCCAGCAGGCGGAGCAGCGCGAACTCGGTCGGGCTGACGGCGACGCGCTGCCCCTTGATCGAGATGCGACGGGCCTCGGAGTCGATCGAGACGTCGCCGACCTCGATCGTGCGTGGTGCCCCGGCGGACTCGCGGCGACCGAGGGCGCGGAGCCTGGCGGTGAGCTCGGCGAACGCGAACGGCTTGGTGAGGTAGTCGTCCGCACCAGCGTCGAGGCCGAACACGCGGTCGTCCACGGCGTCGCGCGCGGTGACGAGCAGGATCCGCACGGGGTCCTCGCGTTCGCGGATCCGTCGTGCGAGCTCGAATCCGGACATGCCGGGCATCATCACGTCCACGACGGCCAGGTCGAACGCCTGCTCGCCGAGGGCGATGAGTGCCTCGACCCCGTTCTCCACCGCCGTCACGCGGTACCCCTCGGCAGCGAGACCGCGCTCCATCAGGGCACGCATCTCGTCGTCGTCCTCGACCACCAACAGCCGCATAGTGGACCTCCTCGGACCCATCGTGGCATCGAACGGGCGTCGAGGGTCGATGCCCGGGCCGAACTCACTGAATCTCGTCACAGGAGCGGGTACCGTGGCTGCCAGAGCACCGGGCAGAACGGTCTGTCCCGCGTTCTAGGGACATGAGGACTTCTTGCTTCATTGGTAGGATCACCCGGCGGACAGCGCTTACCCGAAGGGCGGTCCGTTGCAGCAGGGGGCACCATGAACGACCCGATCGACCACGCGTCCGTCGACCACCCGTCCGTCGACCATCCGTCCGTCGACCACCCGGCCATCGTCCGTCTCCGCGCGGAGCTCGATGCCGCGTGGAAGGGCATCGGCGCACTCGGCCAGATGGAGGGCGTCCGCCGCGACCGCGTGGTCGCCGAACTGCGGACGGCCGTCCCCGACGTCGCGAGCCGCGCGGCGCGCGAGGTCGGCTCCGAGGCCGCCGTCGCGGAGATCAGCCGGTTCGCCGACGTGGGCGTGCCCGGCGCCGACCCCGCCGTGCCGGCCGCGGTGATCTGGGACGACGTCGTGCAGACGGCGGCCGAAGCCGCACGCGCCACGCGCTGACCAGCACTGGCACGCCGCGCCCGACCGGCGTCAGTCGTCCTCGCCGAGCAGCTCCTCGCGCACGCGCCGGACGTCCTCGAGCAGAGCGCCGATGAGCACCCAGTGCCGTGAGTTCGGTCGCACGATCTCCATCGGTGCCGTCAGCGCGGGTTCGGCGGTCGACACCTCGGCATCGTGCCCACCGGCACCCGCAGCGATCGACGGGTCCAGCCGCGTCGACTCGACCCGGGCGCTCAGAGCGCGGACGTCCGCGCCGATCCGGGCCACCTCGGTCGCGATGCCGCCGACCACCGGGTCGGCGCGCAGGTCCGGTGCGGTGTTGTCGTGGATCGCCCGGGTCATGCCGGTGACGCGCGTGACCAGGACGCGCAGGTGCTCGGTGATGGCGACGTCGCGGTCGAGGATCGTGCGGTGCCGTCCACCTCGTGGGTTCATCGTCAGGGACTCGCGGGCCGCGTTCAGCGATGCCTCGGTCTTCGCGTGCTGCTGCCGGAGCGCACGGGCCCGCACCAGGGCGTCCTGCCAGCGGTCGCGGTCCCACCCCTCGGTCAGGCCGATCGCGACCCGTTCGAACGCCACGGCGGTGTCGCGGGCGAGTCGGGCGACGGCGAGGTGCGCGGGCTCGAGCAGGACCGGCGGGATGATCAGGGCGTTCACGACGAGGGCGACGACCGCACCGATCACGGTCTCGAGGATCCGGTCGGCCGAGTAGTTCGGCGTGACGACCCCCGCGGTGAGCACGAGCATCCCGCTGATGCTGACCTGGGTGGCCGAGGTCGGGGTCAGCCGGAGCACCCAGGCGATGAGGATGGCGAGCACGACCACGAGCAGGACGACCCACACCGAGTCGCCGAGCAGCAGGTGGAACCCGGTGGCGAGCAGCACGCCGAGCACGACCCCTGCGCTCCGCTCGAGGCCCTTGACGAACGACTGGTTGATGCTCGGCTGCACGACGAGCAGCGCAGCGATCGCGGCGAAGGTCGGGAACGGACCCTGGATCAGCAGCCGACACAGCAGCACCGCCGCGACGACCGCGACCGCGGTCTTCACGACCTGCAGGAACGGCGTGCGACTGGAGCTGCGGAGACGCGCGACCGGGTTCACCTCGACCACGCTAGCCACCGCCCGCACGCCGAGCCGTGCACGAACGCGACGAAAACGTCCGGACACGGTTGACTGATGTCGTGTGGCCCAACCATGAGCGCGTCATCCCGCAGGCCTTCGCCGGCTCCGGGACCTCCGTCGTGGCCGCACGGGCGCACTCCGTCGAGCCCTCGGGCAACGGCTACCTGTACGGCTACGAGGTCGACACGGTCGACCGGAACGGCCAGCGCGCCACCGTCCTGACGTACGTCGACACCGGCGGCGCGCACGACCAGAACAGTGCGATCGTCACCGATCCCGCGACCGGCGAACCCGTCTCGGTGTGGGCGTACCCGAACGACCCGGGTCTTCCGGTGCTGCCGCAGGTGACCTACCGCGACGCGGTCGCCGAGCTCCTGACGACGCTCGGCATGCCCGTCACCGACCCGGTGCTCACGGTGGCCGCGTACCGACCGGGCAAGCGTGCGGTGGTGCGGGTGGACGCCCCCGAACGCACCCTGTTCCTGAAGATCGTCCGTCCGCACCGGGTCGCGCCGATCGTGGAGTCGCACGAGCAGTTCGTGACGGCGGGCCTGCCGGTGCCCCGAGTGCTGTCCAGCCGCGGCGACGGGCTCCTCGTGCTCGAGCGGATCCGCGGCGTGCCGGCCGGCAGTCGCATCCTCGACATCGCCGACGACCCGCGGTTCGTCGCGTCCCTGGCCGCCCTGAGCGGTCGGGTCGCGACCGTCCCGATGACCCAGCAGGCCCGCGCCGACGCGATGGACCACGCCGACTGGCACCGCCGTACGCTCATCGCCGCGTTGCCGCAGGACGCCGACGAGATCGACCGCCTGTACGACGCCATCGGCCGCCGGTCGATCGGTTGGACGAGTGCCGCGAAGCAGGTCGTGCACGGCGACCTGCACCTCGAGCAGGTGTTCGTCGACGAGGACGAGCCCTGGCGCATCTCCGGACTCCTGGACATCGACACCGCCGGCTGGGGCTTCCCGGTCCGCGACATCGGGGCGGTCGTCGCGCACCTGGTCGTCACCGGCCTCTGGCACCGATCGCGCGGAGACGCCGACCGCGGAGCCGCGGCCGAGCGTCTCGCCGACGCGATCGCCCGCGACTGGGTCGCCCGCAACCCGCGCGAGGCCGACCGCATCGGGCCCGCCATCGGCGCACAGCTGCTGGCCCACGCCGGCGGCCAGGCGACCACCGGCTCCGCGAACGGCATCCAGACGGCCGAGCAGCTCCTCGCGGCGACGCGGGCTGCGTTGGCCGAGGCATCTCCGGTCCCGCCGGTGGCCGGTCTGGTCCGCCCGCGGTCCGCGCCCCGCGTCTGACGGGGTTCCACGGCACGCCACGCGCCGAGCGCCCAGGTTTCACGACATGCCGCGCGCGGTGCGCCGAGGTTCCACGACATGCCGCGCGCGGTGCGCCGAGGTTCCACGGACGGCTCCGAGGCGGCGTGAGGTGCCGAGATTTCGGAACCCCGGGCGCGGCGGTGCATGCGACCCGTGGCGGTCGGGAGGCGCGTGGCGGGCCCGCCCCGGGCCTCCCGGTCGGCCGTCGCGAACGTTCCAGATCCCGTGGGACGCGCGCGGGAAGGGGACGCTCGGGCCGCAACGGCCAGGAGGCGCGACGCGCGCGGGCGACGTGGAGTCGCCGCTGTCGGGGGTCGGGGAGTAAACTTAGCGCGCACGCACCGCGTTCCCGCGTGCCGCGTCGATTCCGGACGCAGCCGTCGATCACTTGATCGACGCGGGAACCGGGCCGTGATCGCCCCGCGGGGGCGTCACGTGCGTGTGACGACGCCGGATCCCGGCGCGGACCGTCGCACCCGGCGCCGAGCAGGCGCTCGCGGTGGAACGGTCCGCGGGACTCCACCGGACGTCCCGAAGCGGGGACCGGCGATGCGGTGGGCCACGGTGGCCCGCAGCCGAACCGGAGCCGTGTCAGGCCCCGGTGCAGGACTTCCGCCCCACGGGCGGCTCGCCCCGATGTGTGGGCGGAACAGGAGGAGCGTTGGCTCGATCAGGCACCCGGCGAGCTGCCGGCGGGACGCGGACTGCGTCACGTCGGACGAGGCCGCTGGACAACGACGGCGTGATCCCCGTCCTCGCCCGCGCGGTGCGCGAGGTCGAGGCGGCGGCGCAGCGCGGACCGCTCAAGGCGACGAACCGGACCAAGTTCCAGGCCGTCGCACTGCTCATGCGCGAAGAGCGCGCACGGGTGAAGGGCGACACCGACCTCACCGACTCGCAGCGCGCCGAGCAGCTCAAGCGGCTCGACGGCGTGGCGACGATCCTCGCGAAGACCGCGGCCCGCGACACCAGCGTCATCCAGCTGCTGGCGGAAGAGGTCCAGGTCTCCGAGGCGACCCGCGCCGTCAAGCGCGACATGATGATCGCCGGCGGCATGGAGCTGCAGCCGGAGGACCTCGTGATCGCGGCCGAGCCCACCCCGGTCGCCGAGACCCCGGTGCGCGCCGTCACCCCGCAGGCGGTCGTGCAGCGTCAGCTCGCGAACCCGTTCCTGCCGCCGGACTTCGCGCTCGCCGACCAGCCCGTCGCGCACCCGCGTCGCCTGGCGAACTGGGAGCTCTTCGGTCCGCTGTTCAAGTCGTTCGAGTACGGCGCAGGCGGGGGAGCGGCGACGATGCCGCTGCCCGAGCCGACCTCGCTGCACTCCCGCTCCGGCACCACCCTCATGAAGCACCAGGCCGAACTGGTCGCCGCCGCGTCGCAGGGGCACCGCACGTTCCTGCTCGCCGACGAGCCGGGCCTCGGCAAGACGGCGCAGTCGCTGCTCGCCGCCGACGCCGCGAACGCGTTCCCGCTGCTCGTCGTCGTGCCGAACGTCGTCAAGACGAACTGGGCGCGCGAAGCCGAGCGTTGGGTGCCGAACCACCGCGCCACCGTCATCCACGGGGACGGCAACGACCTCGACGGGTTCGCCGACATCATCATCGTGAACTACGAGATCCTCGACCGGCACGCTGGCTGGCTCGGCGGCTTCGGCTTCAAGGGCATGGTCGTCGACGAGGCGCACTTCATCAAGAACAAGGACTCGCAGCGCGCCCGGTTCGTGCTGCAGATCGCCGACCGCATCCGGCAGCGCACCGCAGCACCGTTGCTCATGGCGCTGACGGGCACCCCGCTCATCAACTCGGTCGAGGACTTCCGCACCATCTGGGAGTACCTCGGGTGGATCGACGACAAGAAGCCCCGCGCGAAGCTCATGAACGAGCTCGAGGAGATCGGGTTGACTCCCGCCGACCAGGGCTTCTTCGTCGAGGCCCGTCGTGCCGTCATCGACCAGGGCATCGTCCGACGCCGAAAGGTCGACGTCGCCGCGGACATCCCGGCCCGCCGGATCGCCGACATCCCCGTCGAGCTCGACGGCGACGAGGGGCGCTCCATCCGCGACGCCGAGCGCGAGCTCACCGCGAAGCTCGTGCGCCGGTACCACCAGGCACTCGACGCCCGCACCGGGCAGGACCCGGTCGTCGGCATCGACCACAAGCTCGTCCGCCAGGTCGCGCGCTGGGAGCTCGAGGACCAGGACGCCTCGTCGACCGGCGAGAACGTGTTCTCGATGGTCCGACGTATCGGTCGCGCCAAGGCCCAGCTCGCAGCGGACTACGCCGCGCAGCTCGCGTCGAACGTCGGCAAGGTCGTGTTCTTCGCGAAGCACCTCGACGTGATGGACCAGGCGGAAGAGGTCTTCGCCCGCCGGGGTCTCCGCACCGCCACGATCCGCGGTGACCAAACGGCCACGCAGCGCACGGCACAGATCGACTCGTTCGTGAACGACCCCGACGTCGCCGTGATCGTCTGCTCGCTGACCGCGGCCGGCGTGGGCCTGAACCTGCAGGTGGCGTCCAACGTCGTGCTCGCCGAGCTGTCGTGGACGAGCGCCGAGCAGACCCAGGCGATCGACCGCGTGCACCGCATCGGGCAGGAAGAGCCCGTCACCGCGTGGCGCATCATCGCCGCGCAGACGATCGACACCAAGATCGCCGAGCTCATCGACTCGAAGGCGTCCCTGGCCGCCCGCGCGCTCGACGGTTCGGACGAGGAACTCGTCGACTCCGGCGACATCCAGCTCGACGCCATGGCCGCGCTGCTCACCGAGGCGCTCGGGGGCTAGTCCCGGGGCGCACGGCGCGCGGGCGCACGGCACGCGGCGCCGGGTGCGCGGCGCGCGTCCGTTTGGCACAACCAAAGTCCGTCCGAACCACGTGATCATGCGGTTCGGACGGACTTCGGTTGTTCGGGGCCTCGCGGCGCGGGCCTCGCGGAGCGCGCCGCCGCCGCTCAGATGCGGGACTGCACCTCGGCCAGCGAGGGGTTCGTCGCGGTGCTGCCGTCGGGGAACACGAGCGTCGGGACGGTCTGGTTGCCGCCGTTGACCTCGGCGACGAGTTCCGCCGTGCCAGGGGTCTGCTCGATGTCGACCTCGGTGAAGGGCACGCCGGCCTTCGTCATCTGGTTCTTCAACCGGGCGCAGTAGCCGCACCACGTGGTCGTGAACATCGTGACGCCGCCGGCTTCGGGGGTGAACTGCTCGCGGGTGATCGTGTCGCTCATGGCGCCAGGCTAACCCCGTGGTGCGGGGAACTCACCGAAGCCCTGGTAGACAAGACCGTGTGAGTGACACCCACCTCGAGATCGAGCGCACCTACGACCTGCCAGAGGGCGGTGCCCTGCCCGACCTCGTCGGCGCCGGTGGCATCCTCCGCACCGAGCACCAGGAGCCGTTCGAGCTCGATGCGACGTACTGGGACACCGAGCGGTACGACTTGGTGGCGGCGCGGGTCACGGTCCGCCGGCGGACCGGTGGCCCCGATGCCGGGTGGCACATCAAGCGCTCCGAGTCGGACACGGTCCGCCACGAGCAGCACTTCCCGTTGACCGACGACGCGGACGCAGTGCCGACCGAGGTCCTCGCAGCGCTCTTCATCGAGCGTCGCGGCCGTGGCCTGCGCCCCGTCGTCCGCATCACGACCACCCGCACCGTCACCCGCCTGCTCGACGAGGACGGCGACCAGGTCGCCGAACTCGCCGACGACCAGGTGACCGCGCAGCGCCTCGACGACAACGCGCCGGAGACGCCGCGCACGTGGCGCGAGGTCGAGGTCGAGGTCGAGGCCGTCGCCGACGTCGACCCGCAGGTCGCCCACGAACTCTTCGCGGCCCTGGACGGACGCTTCGCGGCCGTCGGTGCCTGCCCCGCCGCCGTCGCGTCCAAGCTGGCACGCGGGCTGGCAGGAGCACCGGCACCGCGCCTCCAGACCGAGGAGAAGCCGGCCAAGGGCACGACCGCACGCGTCCTCGCGAAGCGGCTGCGGAAGCTGCGCGCTGCGCTGCTCGGCCAGGAGGCGCGACTCCGGTCCGGCGACGCGGCCGACCTCCGCCAGACGGCCGAGACCGCCCTCGAGATCGCCTCGATCCTGTCGGCGTACCGTCCGGCGTTCCCCGCGGGCCCTGCCGTCGACCGGGCCGCGGAGGCGGCGGACGGCCTGGCGGCCGTGACGGCTCGCGCGGCACTCAACGAGTACCTCATCGACCGGCTGCCGCGCGCGTCGACCCCGGCGCAGGACGACCTGGTCGACTCGATGACCCGTGAACGCATCCTGGCCTCGACCCGTGAGCGTCGTGACCAGTCGGTGCGGGACGTCGTCGCGTTCGTGCACGGCGAGCCGTTCCTCGAACTGCTCGACGCGCTCGACGACGCCGTCGAACGCCCGACCCCGACCGAGTGGTCGCTCCGTTCCCCGAAGAAGGTGGCGCAGGACGTCGGCGCCGTCGTGAAGCCGCACATCCGCGAGCTCGTCCGGGCCGCGGTCGCCGACGACACCTCGGACACCGCCGCCGAGCGCGAGGCCGCTGACCGTGCGACCACCGAAGCCGCCTGGCAGGGCACGATGCGGGCGCGGATGGCGATGGACGTCCTCGGCGACGACGCGTTCCCGCACGCACTCTGGAAGCGGATCGGTAGCGCGGCCGACGTGCTGACCGAGCGCGTCCGGTCGCTGCACGCCCTCGACGCACTGCGGACCAACGCCGCGATCGCCGAACGCGGTGGCGAGGGCACGTTCGGGTACGGCGTGCTCGCGGGGGACCGGGTGCGCCTGGCCGAGGAGTCCTACGACGAGGCGGTGCACGCGCTCAACCGCGTGTGAGGCGCGGGCGTTCGCTTGGTGAGCAGAAATGGTCGGGTGCCTGCGGGCAACCCGACCATTTCTGCTCACGAAGTCATCACGCGGCGGGCTCTTCGTCTGCCAGCCCGAGCACGTCGAGCAGCCAAGCGAGCTCGAACGCCCGCTCCTTCCACGAGGCGTACCGCCCGCTCACGCCGCCGTGGCCCGCGGACATCTCGGTCTTCAGCAGCACCGGCGCCCCGACCTCGCGCAGCTTCGCGGTCCACTTCGCCGGCTCGACGTAGAGCACACGGGTGTCGTTGATCGACGTCACGGCGAGGATCCGCGGGTACTGCACGTCGTCGCGGACGTTCTCGTACGGGGTGTACTCGCTCATGTAGCGGTAGACCTCGGCGTCGTGCAACGGGTCGCCCCACTCGTCCCACTCGATGACGGTCAGGGGCAGGTCGGGGTCGAGGATGCTCGTGAGCGCGTCGACGAACGGCACCGCGGCGACGATCCCGGCGAACCGGTCCGGCGCGATGTTCGCCACCGCACCCATCAGGAGCCCGCCGGCGCTGCCGCCCTCGGCCACGAGCCGGTCCGCGGTGGTGCGGCCGGACTCGATCAGGTGGTCGGCGACCGCGACGAAGTCGGTGAACGTGTTCTTCTTCGTCAGGGTCTTGCCGTTCTCGTACCAGTGCCGGCCCATCTCGCCGCCACCGCGCACGTGGGCGACGGCGAAGACGACGCCGCGGTCGAGCATCGACAGGCGCATGACGCTGAAGCCCGGGTCGATGGAGTGCTCGTACGAGCCGTAGCCGTACAGGTGGAGTGGCGAGGGGGCGTCCGCGTCGACGGCGTCGCGGCGCCACACGAGCGAGATCGGCACGCGGGTGCCGTCCGACGCGGTGGCCCAGTCGCGCTCCTGGGCGTAGTCGGCGGGGTCGTAGCCGCCGAGCACCGGCTGGCGCTTCAGGACCGTCACCTGGCCGGTCGCCAGGTCCAGGTCGCTGACCTCGGACGGGGTGACGAACGAGGTGAACCCGATGCGGAGCGTCGGCTGGTCCCACTCGGGGTTGCCGCCGAGGCCGGCCGAGAACAGTGCTTCGTCGAAGGGGACCTCGTGCGCGTCGCCGTACCCGTCACCCTCGATGGGGATGATCGCGATGCGGGGGAGCGCCTCGGAGCGGTACTCGAGCGCGAGGTGCCCGGCAAAGGCGTCGACGGACTCGATGCGGCGCTCGGTGTGGTGCGCCACCACGACCCGGCGGTCGCGCTCGGACGTGGGGTCGTCGGAGGGGACGTCGACGAGCTCGAAGTTCTCGGCACCGTCATTGTGCAGCACCAGGAACCGGTCGCTGCCGCCGACGATGGCGTGCTCGATCTCGTACTCGACGCCGTCGCGTCGCGGCCACACGACCTGGAACTCGCCGGTCGGGTCGGCGGCGTCGAGCACCAGGGCCTCGGACGTGATCTTCGACCCGAGCTCGATGACGATGTACTGCGACGACCGGGTGACGCCGACACCGACCCAGTAGCGGTCGTCCGGTTCCTCGAAGACCAGGACGTCGTCGGACGCCGCCGTGCCGACGGCGTGCCGCCAGATCTTGTCCGGACGCCACGACTCGTCGACCGTCGGGTAGAAGACGTACCGGCCAGCCGGGTCGAACGTCGCGCCGGCCCCGGTGTTCGGGATGGCGTCGCCGAGGTCGGTGCCGGACGCCAGGTCACGCACGTGCAGGGTGTACCGCTCGTCGCCCTCGACGTCGATGCCGTAGACCAGGCGGGTGCCGTCATCGCTGATGTCGTAGGTGCCGAGGGAGAAGAACTCGTGGCCGTCGGCCAGGGCGTTGCCGTCGAGGACGACCTGCTCGCCGGGGAGGGTCGACTCGCCCTCGACGACGGCCGGCGGGGTCCAGTCGTTGGCACCGGCGATCGGCGCGCGGCAGTGCACGCCGTACTGGCTGCCCTCGGCCGTGCGGGTGAAGTACCACCAGTCGCCCATCCGCACCGGCACCGAGAGGTCGGTCTCCTGCACACGGTTCTTGACCTCGGCGAAGACGCGGTCGCGCAGCGGGGCGAGGTGGTCGGTGGCGGCGTCGGTGTAGGCGTTCTCTGCCTCGAGGTAGGCGAGGGTGTCCGGCGACTCCTTGTCACGCAGCCACTCGTAGTCGTCGACGAAGTCGATGCCGTGGTGGGTCCGCGTCACGGGCCGCTTGGCGGCGGTGGGCGGGGTGGCCTGGGAGTGCTCGATGCTCACCGTCCCACCCTATGCGCACGGCCCCGTGGCGAGACGGGCGTCACGCCGCCGCCCGGAACCGGTCGGACCGGGTCCGCCCGGCCACCCCCGCGCGGACCCGCTGCTCGAAGGCCTCGAGCTCGTCCGCGACGGCCGGTGCGACCCAGGCGCGGTCACGCCGCCGCTCGGTGACCGGACGCAGTACTCCGGCGCGGACGAGGTCTGCGGCCACGGAGCCGGCCAGGTCGTCGTCGACCGGTCCGTCGTCGACACCGGCGAGGAGGTCCTGCAGTCGGGCCTCGGTCAGGACCGGGTCGTCGGAGAGCGCCCGCCCGACGACCGCGTGGGGACTCGTGGCACACGGACCCGCCATCCGGTCGGCCGCGTGCTCGTCGAGCAGCAGGGCGGTCACGGTCGCCTCGTCGCACACGGTGCCGATGGCGATCGCGACGTCTGCCACGAGGGCGTCCACGACCCCCTCGCGGTACCGCTCGAGGTGCCGGAAGTACCGGCCCCGATCCGCTGCGAGCGCGGTGGCGATCGGCGCGGTCACCGTCGTCGTGACACCTCGCCGCCGCAACACGGCACTGATCACCGCCCGTCCGATCCGGCCGTTGCCGTCGGTGAACGGGTGGATCGACTCGAACTGGGCGTGCCCGATCGCGGCCTGGGCGATCGGGTGCAGGTCCGTCCGGTGCAGGAACGCGAACAGGTCGGTCATGAGCGGCGCGACGAGCTCCGGCGGCGGCGGGACGTACGTCGCCAGCCGCGGGGTGTCACCGCCACCGATCCAGTTCTGGACGCTGCGGTAGCGCCCGGCGTACCGCCCGTCGACCGGGTCGTCGCGCAGGAGCAGCCGGTGCGCTTCGAGCAGCGCGGCCTCGGTGATCACGCCCGTGTCCGCTGCCGCGACCAACCCCTCGATCGCACCGGCGGCGCGGACGACGACGGTCGCACTCGGGTTCGCGCGGATGCCCACGAGTGCTCGGGCGCAGTCGTCGAGTGACGCGGACTCGTCCTCGATCCGCGACGAGGCGACGGCCTCGGTCCGACCGATCACCGACCCGAGGGACGCGAGCCGGGAACCGTGGTGGACGTCGAGCGACCGGAGCGCCGTGGCCGCGCGGTCGAGCAGCGCCTCGGTCCGGGCATCGGGCACCCACCGAGCACGAGCGATCCTCGGTGGCAGCGACACCCGGACCGACGTGGTCATCCGGTCGGCACGGGAACCCCGGCGGGCGCTGCGCCACGGACGCTCCGCGCTGCCGTGCACGGGCCATCCGCGGTGCACGAGGACGCCGCTGTGCGCGGTCTTGCCGTCGAGCGCGGTCGAGCCGTCGTGGACGTCCGGGGTCTCGTTCCGATGCACCATGCCGGGAGCGTAGGGACCCCGGACGCCCGACGCCAGGAATTCGTATTTCGCTGATCCGCGTAGCGTTGGTGGCATGAGCAACTCCTTCGCGATCACCGGTGCCCACGTCGTCCCCGTCTCCGCTCCCGCCTTCGACGGCGGCGCGGTCGTCGTCGAGGGCGGCCGCATCACCGCGATCGGCCCGGATGTCACACCGCCCTCGGGGATCACGGTCGTGGACGCAGCCGGTGCCTGGCTCGTCCCCGGGTTCGTCGAGTCGCACGGTCACGTCGGCATCCACGAGGAGGCGAACGGCGAGGCCGGCAACGACACGAACGAGATGACCGGCCCGAACATGGCCGGGGTCCGTGCGATCGACGCGATCGACATCGACGACGAGGGCTTCCGCGACGCGCTCGCCGGGGGCATCACGAGCATCGTCGTGAAGCCGGGGTCCGGGAACCCGATCGGCGGCCAGACCGTCGCCGTCAAGACCTGGGGCGGGCGCACCGTCGACGAACAGCTCATCTCGGACTCGGTGAGCATCAAGAGCGCGCTCGGCGAGAACCCGAAGCGGGTGTACGGCGGCAAGGGCCAGACGCCGTCGACACGTCTGGGCGTCGCGAAGATCATCCGTGACGCCTTCGTCGAGGCCCAGAACTACCGCGCCGCCCGTGACGCCGCCGCCGCGAAGGGTGAGCCGTTCGCGCGTGACCTGACGAAGGAGGCACTCGTCCGGGTCCTCGACGGCGAACTCGTCTGGGACCAGCACACCCACCGCCACGACGACATCGCGACCGCCATCCGGCTGTCCGAGGAGTTCGGCTACCGACTCGTCGTGAACCACGGCACCGAGGCGCACAAGATCGCCAGCCTGCTCGCCGAGAAGGACATTCCGGTCATCTACGGCCCGCTGTTCACGAGCCGCTCGAAGGTGGAGCTCCGTGACCGGGGGATCCCGAACCTCGCCGCCATCGCCGCCGCCGGCGTCCGGGTCGCGATCACCACCGACGCCCCCGTCGTGCCGATCGGCATGCTCGTCGACCAGGCGACGGCCGCGGTGAAGGAGGGCCTGCCCGCCCAGACCGCGCTCGAGGCGCTCACGGTCAACCCGGCCGAGTTCCTGGGCTTCGGCGACCGAGTCGGTCGGCTGGCCGTGGGGCACGACGCCGACCTCGTGCTCTGGGACGGCGATCCGCTCGACGCGACCAGTCGCGCGACGCGCGTCTGGATCGACGGCCGCCAGGTCTTCGAGTGGGCGGACGGCGTCGGCACCACCACCCCGCGCTGGTAGCGGGGGAGAGCCGCCAGGCCCGGATCGCGACGTGCCCGCACGTCGGGATCCGGGCCTGGCGTCCGTGGCGCCGGGGGCGCTGGGTGGTGACGGCCGGCGGACCCGGCGGGCTCAGACCTCGCGTGCCAGCAGGAACTCGTTGATGCGGTCCGTCAGGTCCGCGTCGATCGCGCGGGCGTCGCCGTTCACGGAGCGGATCGGCGCCGCCTGCCGGACGCTCGACACGAGCCAGAGTGCGTCCGCAGCCTGCAGGTCGGCGAGCGTGACGAGCTCGTAGGCGGTCTCGATGCCCTGCTGGTCGGCGAAGCGGAAGACGTCGGCCTGGGTGGTGCCGGCCAGGATCCCGATGTCGGTGCGCGGCGTGACGAGCCGGTCGCCGACCTTCAGGATCAGGTTGGCGCGCGTGCCCTCGAGCACGTAGCCGTCGCTCGACACGAACAGGGCGTCGTCGGCACCGCGCCGGGCGGCCTCGCGCAGGGCGGCCATGTTGACCGCGTACGACAGGGTCTTCGCGCCCTGCAGCAGCCACGGCGAGGTGCGCTCCACGTCGTGGCGGTAGCCGCGGTCCAGCACGACGACGGAGATGCCCTCGGTGCGCGCGGCGGTCGAGTCGACGGACGGCGCGGCGTACACCCAGCCGGTCGGACGGTCGGTGCCCTCGACGCCACGGGTCAGGACGGTCTTCGCGAAGGCCTCGCGGACCGGGTCGAGCCGGGCGCAGACGGCCTCGATCGCCTGCCGCCAGGCGTCGGGGTCCGGCGCGGGCAGGTCGAGCATCGCGGCGGAGCGGCCGAACCGGTCGAGGTGCGCCTCGAGGGCCTGCGGACGACCGTCGACCACCGTGATCGTCTCGAACACGCCGTCGCCCCGGGTGATGCCGAGGTCCTGCACCTGCAGGTGCTCCTCGAGCGGCTTCGCCCAGGTGAAGGCGTCCGCTGCGGGGTCGTGCGGCGCGGCGTCGCGGGAGGGCTGGTTGAGGATCGCGAGCACGGTTTCGGTCATGCGCCCATCCAACCGCACGTGCGTCCGCGCACGTTGTGCGTGGACGTCAGCTCGCGTCGGGCAGCGCGCCCATGAGCTTCCACACCGCCTGGGTGAGCTCGGGGTGCTGCAGCGCGATCCGGCGCAACCGGTGGTACTCCTCGCCGAGGACGGTGCCCTGACCGGACGCGGGGTGCATCGACCACTGGGCGTGCCGCTTGCCGATCGCGGCGTCGAGGTCGACCGCGTCGGCCCGCAGGATGAGCACGACCTGCTCGTCGACCGAGGGGAGCGTCGGCATGAACTCCCACGGGTCCTCGCCCTGGCGGCTCCGGTGCTCGACGAGCATCGAGATCTCCTCGGCAGCCTCGGCGCGCAGCACTTCGAGGCTGCGCCCGGTCCTGCGGGGCTCAGCCATGGTGCCCCCGCAGCACGCCTGCCATGGGAAGAGCGTACGACACATCTTCGGCCAGACTGGACGGGTGACCCCGCGCGACGAGAGCAAGTCCCAACACCCCCGAGTGGTCGTCGTCTACCTGCTGCGCGACGGCGAGAGCGGACCCGAGGTCCTGCTCGGGGAGAAGCGCCGCGGCCTCGGCACCGGCCGGCTGGTCGGCCCGGGCGGCAAGCGCGAACCCGGTGAGTCGGCGGTCGAGACCGCCGTGCGCGAGGTGCGCGAAGAGGTCGGCCTGCGTCTCGAGACGGTCGACCTGGAGGCCCGTGGCACGTTGGACTACCGGTTCCCGTACCGGCCGTCCTGGTCCCAGGTCTCGGACGTCTTCGTGTGCCGCCGTTGGCAGGGCAGCCCGTCGGGCTCCGACGAGCTCGAGCCGCGGTGGATCCCCGTCGCCGACGTCCCCTACGAGGCGATGTGGGACGACGCGAAGTACTGGCTGCCGGCGGTGCTCCGCGGGGGGTCGGTGCGTGCACGCTTCACGTTCGCCGACGACGACGCGACGGTCGCGGGCTTCACCGGGACGGGTGTCGAGTCACCCGCGTAGAGCGGGTCAGCGGGTCAGCGGGTCTGCGGGTCAGCGGGTCTGCTGCGTGCGGGTGCTGCCGGTGCGTGCTTCCTCGGCCGCGGCGATGACCTCGGCGTCGCCGCTGCGACCACCGAGGGGCCGGACGAAGAAGTCGATGATCCCGAACACGATCGCGCCGACCATGGCGAACATCGCCCAGCCGACGAAGAGCCCGGCGGTGTTCCGGCCGTCGGCGGGTGCGAGCACGATGCTCGCGACGTAGAAGCCGACCGTCAGCACGAGGAGCACGACGACGATGGTGACGAGGACGCGGTGCCAGGTGATGCGGGGGCTCATGCCCCCCAGGATACGCGCCGCCGACGCCTCACCGGTCCGCGTGGCGGCCGTGCGGCGGCTCGTCCGACGTGTCGACGCGGGCCGACGTGTCGGACCGAGCCGGCGCCCTGGAGCCCTCGGTGCGTGGGACGGGACGCGTGCGCGGTCCGGTCCCCGCGCCTCCCGGCCGCTGCACCGGGCCGGTGCGGTCCCCGGTCCGCACGACGGGGATGCGGCCGGTGGGGGTGGTCTCGGTCTCGAGGCCGTCGCGGCCGCCCGTGAAGACGTCACCGCCGACGCGGGCGTCCTCCCAGTCGTCGTCGCTCAGGACGCTCAGGGTGCCGGTCTCGGTGGACTCGAGGCCGTGGCGCTCGAGCTCGGCGTCGCGTTCCTTGCCCAGGAACTCGCGGTTGGCGGTGTTGGCGTCCTGGAACATCGTCGTCCGGCCCGTGACGATGGCGCGGATGCGTCGGCGTTCCCACCACTTCTTGCCGAAGTACATGAGCACCAGGCCGGCCGCGGCGTAGCAGCCCATCGTGATCAGGCCGCGGGCCGGGCCGGGGCCGACGCCGTAGACCTGGTGCTTGATCATGTCGACCATGCTCGACCCGACGACGACGTTGTTGAGCCAGGCGAACGGCTCCGGCATGAACCACTTCGGGTACGCCCCGCCGGACGACGGCATCGACAGGAACACGAAGCAGATCATGGCGGGTGCGGCGATGAACCGGCCGACGAAGTAGCTCAGCCCGTTGACGGCGAGACCGATCGCGACGATCCACCCCCACGCGATGAGGACGAGCTGGATCCAGTGGCCGTGGATGGCGCCGACGACCGGACCGGCGAGGGTGTTCGTGATCAGGGAGATGACGAGGCCGCCGACGACGATGACGGTCATTCGGGTGCGGTGCCGGAGCGGACCGCCCATGATCCCGATGAACATCGCGACCATGTAGCCGCCGATGCACCAGGCGAGCATGACGTACATCGGGACGGTGCCGTACTCGTCCCACGCGGGCAGGGCAGCGAGCTCGGTGGTCTTCGGGGTCGCGACGCCGATGCCCGTGAGCACCGCGCTCAGTGTCGCCGGCACGAGGCTCGCGACCTGGAACTGGTGTGCGCTCGCCTTGAAGAACTCGTTCGTGGACGGGTCGTACGCGACCGCCATCGACCCGGCGAGCACGTCCCGCTTCGCCGCAGCCAGGGAGTCGTAGGTGTGGAACACGAACTCGCCCGGCAAGGCCTTCTGCGCCGCGGCGACGAGGGTCGGGTCACTGCCGATCAGCGCGATCGGGACGTCGTGCGGGTGCGGGGCGTGGAACGCGAAGACGTAGCAGAGGCAGAAGCCGACGATGAAGAACAGCGGCATCCACAGCTGCAGACCGATCAGCTGGAGCGACGGGTGCAACGTCGAGTACCAGCGGCGGTACGCACCGTGCTGCTGTGGCTCCGGGACGGGGGCCTGGCGACGCGGTGCAGCCCGCGTGGAGCCTGCGACCTTCGCACCGCGGCGGGGCTTCGTGCCACGGGCCGAGGGGCGGGTGCTGCGTGGCTTCGGGGCCGACGTCGGCCGGGACGCTCCGGGACGGTCCGGGGTGTCGTTGTTCTTCGGGACGTCGTTCCGCGGCGTGCTCACTCGGCGTTGTGCTCCTGTACTCGATCGGAGCGCCAGGATACGCCCGAGGCCCTCAGGAGCGGCTGCGTGAGGCCTGCGCCGAGTCCATCGCGAGTTCTTCGGCGTCGAGGGTCACGAGCACGCGGCGCATGACCTCTTCGTCGAGGTTCCCCTTCTCACGCTCCTCGAGCACGATCTCGCGTCGTCGGTCGAGCAGCTCGCGCCGGATGTCCTGGATCTGCGAGCCGCGCAGACGCATCGGGGCGTTGCGCTCCTCGACCTCTTCTTCCTCGGCGTCCTGGCGGAAGGTCTCGACCTGTCGCTCGAGCCGTGCCTTCAGCCGGTTCACCACCGAGTCGACGGCGACGTCGCCGTACTGCTTCGACCAGTCCGGACGTCGCTTCTCGAGCAGATCGATGGCGGCCTCGGTGGTGCGCTGGTTCAGTCGCATCTCGCTCCGGACGTCCTCTTCGCCCTCGGCCGGGTCCTGCACCTTGAGCGCACGGATGACGAAGGGCAGCGTCAGGCCCTGCAGCAGCAGGGTGCCGACGGTGACGAAGAACGCGATGATGAAGATCGTGTCCTGCGCGGGGATCTGCGTCGGGCTCGCGACCACGGACACCGCTGCGGCGAGGGTCACCACGCCGCGCATGCCGGTCCACGAGATGACGGTGAGCTCGCGCCAGTTGAGCTTCGGCTCGGCCGTGCCGCGCATCCACCGCAGCGACGGGTGGCCGCGGGAGAGCTTGATGCGCAGCGGACGGAGCCATCGCCCGTTGAAGCGGTTGCGCACGTACGACTCGAAGATGAAGAGGGGCCGCACCAGGATCACGACGCCGAGCACTACGGCCGCGGCGGTGAGCGTCTGGCCGAGACTCCGCTCGCTCTCGACCAGGTCCTGCACCACGGTGTTGAGCTGCAGGCCGATCAGGGCGAACACGAAGCCCTCGAGGATGACGTCGATGCTGGTCCACAGCGGACGCTCCTGCAGGCGGGTGGCGTAGCCCTCCTTCGGGGAGTTGTAGCCGATGTACAGGCCGGCCGTGACGACCGCGATGACGCCGGAACCGGAGAGGTCCTCGGCCAGGATGTAGGCGACGAAGGGCAGCAGGATGCTCATGATCGTCTCGACCACGGGGTCGTTGAGGCGCATCCGGATCCAGTGCACGACGACACCGAGCACGATGCCGACGGCCAGGCCGACGCCGATCGCCAGGCCGAAGATGCCGAGGTCCTGCCAGATGGTGAGCGACGTCCCCGCGATGATCAGGGTGAACACGCGCACCAGGGTCAGGGAGGCTGCGTCGTTGATCAGGCTCTCGCCGGACAGCACCGTCATCACCCGGCGGGGGAGCCCGAGCTTGCGACCGATCGCGGCGGCGGACACGGCGTCCGGCGGGGCGACGATCGCACCGAGCAGGATCGCCGCGGGCAGGGTCATGTCCGGGATCAGGAAGTAGGCCACCGCGCCGACCACGAGTGCCGTCACGATGACCAGGAAGATGCCGAGACGCCGGATCTGCTTGATCGACGTGCGGAAGCTCTGCCACGACACGTCGAGCGCCGCCGAGTAGAGCAGCGGCGGCAGGATCACCGTCAGGATCACCTCGGAGTCGATCTCCATCGCGGGGAGCCCCGGCAGGAACGACGCTGCGAGCGCGACCGCCGTCACGAGCAGGGGAGCGGGGAGCCCCTTCGCCCGCGCGAACCCGGTCACCGCGAGCGATCCGACCAACAGGATGAGGAGCTCGACGGTGTCCATGGGACTCATTCTCGCATCGGCATGGTTCCGAATCTGAACGAGTCTGAAGCTCTGGTGAACAGCAGGTTGCGGATCAGGTTTGCTCCGGAGGCCGTCGATGGGGAACACTGGCCCGCGGTGGACATCACACTCATAGTCGTCCTGGTCATCGCGTTGGCCCTCTTCTTCGACTTCACAAACGGTTTTCACGACACCGCCAACGCGATGGCGACTCCGATCGCGACCGGGGCCATGAAGCCCAAGGTCGCGGTCACGGTCGCCGCGGTGCTCAACCTCGTCGGTGCGTTCCTCAGCACCGCGGTGGCGACCTCGATCTCGCACGGCCTCATCAACGAGGGCCCGGGCGGCGTCGCGATCTCACCGGAGATGATCTTCGCGGGGCTCATCGGAGCGGTCGTGTGGAACATGATCACGTGGCTCCGCGGGCTGCCCTCGTCGTCGTCGCACGCGCTGTTCGGCGGACTGATCGGCGCCGCGATCGTCGGCGCCGGGTTCCAGTCCGTCAACTACGTCGCGCTGCTGACGGTCGTCATCATCCCGGCCTTCGCGTCGCCGGTGATCGCATCGCTCGTGTCGTTCCTGTCGACACGCATCGCGTACCGGATCACGAAGCGCCCGGTGTTCCCGAACGAGCGCGGTGGCTTCCGCGTCGGGCAGATCTTCACCTCGTCGATGGTGTCGCTCGCGCACGGCACGAACGACGCGCAGAAGACGATGGGTGTCATCACGCTGACGCTGATCGCGTCGGGGGCACAGTCGTCGAACCAGGGCGTGCAGTTCTGGGTCGTCGTCGCCTGTGCCCTGGCGATCGCGCTCGGTACCTACACGGGCGGGTGGCGCATCATCCGCACGCTCGGGTCCGGCATCACCGAGATCCGGGCCACCCAGGGCTTCGCGGCCGAGGCATCGACCGCCGCGACGATCCTGGCGTCCAGCCACCTCGGCTTCGCGCTCTCGACCACGCAGGTGTCCTCCGGCTCGATCATCGGTGCCGGGCTCGGCCGCCGCGGCTCGAAGATCCAGTGGTCCACCGCCGGCAAGATCGTCATCGCCTGGTTCATCACGCTGCCGGCCGCCGCAGCCGTTGGCGCCGTGGCATCGGGCATCGCACGCCTGGGCGTCATCGGCCTGGTCATCGACGCGATCGTCGGTGCCGCGGTGATCCTCGGCCTGTACCTGTGGTCGCTCCGGAAGCCGCACGAGCAGGCCTCGGCCATCGAGGTCGACGTGGCCGCGAACGCCGTGTACACCCGCAAGGAACTGCGCGACCTGCAGCGCAAGAAGCGCGCCGACGCCGTCGCGGACCGCCGCGCAGCGCTGAGCCGCGAGCGCACGCTCCGCCGCATGGCCGCACGCAAGGGAGGCCGTCGCTGATGGGAATCGACTGGTTTGCGTTCCTCACCGTGGCGCTCGTCGCCGTGGTCTCGTCGTGCTTCGTCGTGGCGGTGTACTCCGTCGGTCTCCGGTTCTGGAGCGCCGCGGACACCCGCGCCGGCAAGTTCACCGTGAAGGACGACGGCACGATCGGTCCGGCGACCGCCGGGTTCCCGAACCCCGACGGAGCGACGACCGCGGTGCGTGCCTTCCGTGCGCTCGCGATCCTCTGCTACGCGGTCTGCGGCGCCGTCGTGCTGTACGGCATCTACCTCATCGTCCCCCAGTTCCACTGACGCGGGGCGGTCGCCCGCTGGCGCGACGCGCGCTTCGTGAGCAGAAATGGTCGGGTGCGTTCCGGCGACCCGACCATTCCTGCTCACCATGTGCGCGCTCCCGCCCGCCACGCCCCCGGGCGCACACCCCGAGCTCGTTCCGGACCGGCCGGACGGACTGGGCTAGCCTCGACGTGTGACCGGCAACGAAGCAGCACAGGCCCCCACCGGGGTGCAGACCCGTACCGAGAGCGACTCGCTGGGGTCGCGCGAGGTCCCGATCGACGCGTACTGGGGCATCAACACCCTGCGGGCCCTGGAGAACTTCCCGATCACGTCCGTGCCGATCTCGGTGTACCCGGACCTCATCGAGGCCCTCGCCACCGTCAAGCAGGCGGCAGCGCGGGCGAACCGGGCGATCGGTGTCCTCGACGACGAGCGTGCCGACGCCATCGACCGTGCTGCGCAAGAGGTACGGGACGGCGCCCTGCGTGAGCAGTTCGTCGTCGACATCGTGCAGGGCGGTGCCGGCACGAGCACGAACATGAACACGAACGAGGTCCTGGCGAACCGGGCCCTCGAGCTCCTCGGCCGCGAGCGGGGCGACTACGGGTACCTGCACCCGATCGACCACGTGAACCGCAGCCAGTCGACGAACGACACGTACCCGACGAGCATCAAGATCGCGATGATCTTCTCCGCCCGGCGGCTCATCGAGCAGCTCGAACAGCTCTCCGCGGCGTTCGCCGAGCGGGGGAACGCCTTCGCCGACGTGCTCAAGGTCGGCCGGACGCAGCTGCAGGACGCCGTGCCGATGACCCTCGGGCAGGAGTTCACCGGCTTCTCGCACACGATCCAGGAGGACGCCAACCTGCTCCGCAAGGTCCTGCCGCTGCTGGCCGAGATGAACCTCGGCGCGACGGCGATCGGTACCGGGATCACCGCGGACCCGCTCTACCGCGACGAGGTCCGCCGGCAGCTGCAGGACGCCAGCGGCATCGACGTCGTGACGGCACCGGACCTGATCGAGGCGACGAGCGACGCCGGCGCCTTCATGACGTTGTCCGGCACGGTGAAGCGCAGTGCCGCGAAGCTCTCGAAGATCTGCAACGACCTGCGGTTGCTCGCGTCGGGGCCGCAAGCGGGCCTCGGCGAGATCACCCTGCCGGCGCGCCAGGCGGGCTCGTCGATCATGCCGGGCAAGGTGAACCCGGTGATCCCCGAGGTCGTGAACCAGATCGCGTTCGCCGTGGTCGGCGCCGACACCACCGTGACGATGGCGGCGGAGGGCGGTCAACTCCAGCTCAACGCGTTCGAGCCGATCATCGCGCACTCGATCCTGCAGTCGCTGCAGTGGATGTCGCGGGGCTGTGCGACGTTGCGCGAGCACTGCGTGACCGGCATCGAGGCGAACGAGGCGAAGCTCGCGGCGCAGGTCGACACGAACGTCGGGGTGGTCACGGCCTTGACCCCGTACATCGGCTACGCGGCCGCGGCGTCGATCGCGCACACGGCACTGACCACGTCGACGCCGATCTCGACGCTCGTCGTGGCTGCCGGCCTGATGGACGAGGACCAGGTGCAGCGCGTGCTGAGCCCGGCGCGGCTGTCCGGCATCGAGCTCGCGACCGGCGCGATCCCGGTGGTCACCGAGGAGATGCTGGACCAAGCGGCACGCGAGCGCTGACGCGCAACCAGCGCAACCGCCTCAGGGCATCGGTGCCTCGCCGACGCGCACCTGCTGGGCCACGTCGCGCAGGTGCTCCTCGGCCGGGGTCGGCTCGGCGTCCTCGTCGGCGGCGACCTGGGCGGCAGCGGTCCGGACGTTCCGCGCCGCGGCGATGTCGGCGTCCCGCCAGCGTGCGAGCGTGAAGTTGCGGGTGACGTCGCGCAGCGGCAACCGGATCGACTCGTCGGCCTCGATGCCGGCCAGGAGCTGCCGCATCCGGATCACCTCGGAGTCGAGCTCACCGCCGACCACGAGCACGAAGTTCGAGATGTACAGGTACACGAGCAGCAGGATCCCGCCGCCGAGCCACCCGTACGCGCGGTTGCCGCCGCCGATCGTCTCGACGTAGACGGCGAAGCCGAGGGTCGCCAGCGCCCAGGTCACGATGGCGAACGCGGCACCGGCGGACACCCACCGCAGCTGCGGCGTCTTCACGTTCGGGGTCGCGTAGTACAGGACCGCGACCATCACGACCAGGTCGACGGCGAGCACGGGCCACTTCACGACGTTCCACACGTCGTCGATCCACGGCGCCCAGCCGAACGACGCGACGATCGCCGCCGAGATCGTCGGGGTACCGAGCAGGATCACGATCGCGATCGCCCCGCCCGCCATCACGAGCAGGGTCACGAGGAGCATCATGCTGCGGAACTTCCAGATCCGACGACCCTCTTCGACCTCGTACGAGGTGTTCATCGCCCGCCCGAACGCCGTCGCGTACCCGGACAGCGACCACAGCGTCAGCACGACGCCGGTCGCGAACCCGAGCCACGGGTTGTCGAGTGTCAGCAGCTGACGCAGCGGGGTCTCGAGGTGCTCCGCCGTCTCCGGCCGAAGGATGAACCCGAGCACGCCGATGATGTCGGCCAGGCTGTCGCCCTTGCGGTCGACGATCGACAGTGCGGACACCACGGTCAGCGCGGTGGGGAACACGGTCAGCAGCGCGAAGAACGTCAACGACGCCGCCGCGTCGACGACGCGGTGCCGGATGACCGAGTGGTAGGTGCGCCGGACGACGGCGCGGACTCCCGTCCGCTGGAGATCGCGCGATGCGCTGTCCGGCATGCGTTGTACGGTACCCGACACGTGACGGCCTGGAGGCGCGGGGCGGCGCCGCCACGCGCCTCCAGGCCGGCCCTTGGTCGCGTCCGGCGGCCGCTGCCGAGACTCGGGCTGAGCGACAGGTCACGCGCTCCGCGGGCCGAGGACTGTCGCTCAGGCCGAGACTCGGCGCAGTGGGCCCGAGTCTCGGCGGGTCAGTTGGCGTGGGGGTGCAGGGCGTCGTACCGGCGGAAGGAGGGGACCAGGCGGAGGAGCAGCGCGACGAGCGCCACGATGAGCACGCCGCCGATGATCGGCGGGTACGCGATGCCGGCCGCGACGACCAGACCCGCGTAGAGGTCTCCGAGCCGCGGCCCACCGGTGACCACGACGATGAAGATGCCCTGCAGCCGGCCGCGCATGCCGTCCGGCGACGCCGCCTGCAGGATCGTGTTCCGGAACACCGAGCTGACGTTGTCCGCACCGCCGGCCGCCGCCAGGAACAGCGCCGCCAACCCGAGCGCGGGCAGGATCCCGACCGAGAACGACTCGCCCGAGCGTCCGCCGAGCACGTGCGCGAACGCGATGACGACGCCGAACGCCGCGATCGCGCCGCCGTACGCCGTGATGGCCCAGCCGACCGCCTCGCCCTGGCGGCGCACGTGCCCGAGCGGCCCGGAGAAGACGCTCGACAGCAGGGCGCCGATCGCGTAGGCGGCCGTGAGCGTGCCGACGGTGATCGATCCGCCGCCGATCACGAGCGCCCCGATCGCGGGGAACAGGACGCGGGGCTGGCCGAACGTCATCGCGACGATGTCGAGCACGAACGTCATGGTGATGTTGCGCGACCTCCGCAGGAACCGCGCGCCCTCGACCAGGGAGCTCAGCCCCGGGCGGAGGGCACCGTGGTCGGCCGCCATCCGCGGCAGCGTGAACACCCCGAGGAACGCGAACGTGAACAGGACGACGTCGATCGTGTAGGTCGGCGCGAACCCGACGCTCGCGATGAGGACACCGGCGACGGCCGGTCCGACGGTGACCTGGAACCCGGAGGCGATGCCGCCCAGGGCGCTCGCCGCGGGCAGCAGGTCGGTGCCGACGAGTCGCGGGACGATCGCCGAGCGCGAGGCGTTGCTGACGGTCGCGGCGACGGCGTTCACGGTCGCCAGGACGTAGAGCAGTGCGACGCTGTGCAGCCCGAGCCACGAGTGGGTGGCGATGAGGGCGACCGCGACCCAGGCGATGATCGACGACACGAGCGCGACGGTACGGCGGTCGAAGGCGTCGGCGAGCATGCCGCCGTACAGACCGGCGACCACCATCGGCAGCAGGGCGATGACCCCCACGAGCGCCACGGCGAAGGTGGAGTGCGTGATCTCGTACACCTCGAGCCCGACCGCGACCGTGGTCATCTGCGTGCCGATCCCGGCGATGGCGGTGCCCGCCCAGAGCCGCGCGAAGGCGGGGGATCGGCGGAGCGGGGTGAGGTCGGCGAGCAGGCGGCGGCGCGGCGGTGCGGGAGTGGGTCGTGTCACGGTGGAACCATTCTGCGGCCTGTGTGGCCGTTGCGTCTGCCGTTGCCGCGCTCTGGTTGACTGGATCGCATGACTGACCTCAACAGCAAGCCCGAGTTCGACGCGCCCGAGGGCCCGGCCCCCACCGATCTCGTCATCACCGACATCGTCGAGGGTGACGGCGACGTCGCGAGCGCCGGGTCGACCGTCAAGGTGCACTACGCCGGCGTCGAGTACGAGACCGGCGAGGAGTTCGACAGCTCGTGGAACCGCGGTGAGCCCATCGACTTCCCGCTCGCGGCGCTCGTGCGCGGTTGGCAGGAGGGCATCCCCGGCATGAAGGTCGGCGGTCGCCGCAAGCTCGTCGTCCCGCCGGAGCTCGCCTACGGTCCCGCCGGTGGTGGCCACTTCCTGTCCGGCAAGACCCTGATCTTCGTGATCGACCTGCTCGGGGTGCGCTGATGCAGGTCGGTGCCCCGACCATCGAGCTGAACGACGGCCACCGGTTCCCGGAGCTCGGCCTCGGCACCTACGGCTTGAACGGTGACGAGGGTGCGGCCGCGGTCGGCACCGCGATCGCGAGCGGCTACCGGCTGCTCGACACCGCACTGAACTACGGCAACGAGGACGCCGTCGGCCGCGCCGTCCGCGAGTCCGACGTCGCGCGTGAGGACCTCGTCGTCACGTCGAAGCTCCCCGGCCGCCACCACGGCTACGACGAGGCGCACCGTTCGATCGACGAGACCCTGGGCAACCTGGGGCTCGACCACGTCGACCTGTACCTGATCCACTGGCCGAACCCGTCGGTGGACAGGTTCGTCGACACGTGGAAGGCGTTCGTCGACCTGCGCGACAGCGGCAAGGTCCGCTCGATCGGCGTCTCGAACTTCACCCCGGAGCACCTGCGTCGCATCATCGACGCGACCGGTGTCGCCCCGGCCGTGAACCAGGTCGAACTGCACCCGTACTTCCCACAGGCGGAACTGCGGAAGGTGCACCAGGAGCTCGGCATCGTGACCGAGAGCTGGAGCCCGCTCGCGGTCCGGTCGGAGCTCCTCACCGAGCAGCCGATCACCGACGCCGCAGCGGCCCACGACGTGACCCCCGGCCAGGTCGTCCTGCGGTGGCACGTCCAGCTCGGCGCCGTGCCGGTGCCGAAGTCGGCCGACTCCTCCCGGCAGCGCGAGAACCTCGACGTGTTCGGCTTCGAGCTGACCGACGCCGAGGTGCAGGCCATCTCCGGCCTCGAGCGCGGCCGGCTCTGGGACGCGGACCCGGACACGCACGAAGAGATGTGACCGACGACCCTTCGGGAACTGCGGGGCTCCAGCGGGCAGTACACTGGATTCCCCTCTTCCCGAAGGGTTGCGTGTGTCCGAACCGACCGAGATCGACCGCGAGCGCGGCTACGTGGACGGCCTCTTCCGCCGTCTCGACGAGCTGACCGCCGAGGCCGAGCAGCGTCTCGCCGAGACCCGTCGTCAGGCGGTCGGCGGGAACCACCAGAGCCGCAGCGAGCGCGACGCGTACGCCCGACTCTACGAAGACACCGTGGCGACGCTCGAGCGCGTGGGGGACCGTCTGGTCTTCGGCCGGCTCGAGGTCTCCGAGCCCGACAGCTCCGAGGACGCCTTCCGGTACATCGGCCGCGTGGGCCTCCGTGACGCCGACCACCGCCCGCTGCTGCTCGACTGGCGTGTGCCCGGTGCCAGCGCGTTCTACCAGGCCACCGCGGCGCACCCGATGGGGATGCGGTCGCGTCGCCACCTGTCGCTCGAGGGCCGTCGGGTCGTCGGCGTCGAGGACGAGGTGTTCGACGCCTCGCTCTACGACGACGAGCGCACCCACCTGCAGGGCGAGGGGGCGCTGCTGGCCGCGGTGACCGCCGAGCGCACGGGCCGGATGACCGACATCGTCGCCACCATCCAGGGCGAGCAGGACCGCATCATCCGTTCCCCGCTCGAGGGCGTCCTGATCGTGCAGGGCGGGCCCGGCACCGGCAAGACCGCCGTGGCGCTGCACCGCGCCGCCTACCTGCTGTACTCGTACCGCGAGCGGCTGCGGGGCTCCGGCGTCCTGATGGTCGGCCCGTCGCCGGCGTTCCTCACCTACATCGAACAGGTCCTGCCGTCGCTCGGCGAGACCGGCGTCGTGATGGCCTCGCTCGGTTCGCTCTACCCGGGTGTGCACGCGACGACGCACGACCCCCGCGACGTGGCCGCCGTGAAGGGTGCTGCGCAGACGGCTGCACTCCTGCGCCGCGCCGTGCGGTCCCGCCAGGTCGTGCCGACCGAGTCGGTGACGCTCGACGTCGAGGGCGAGCGGCTCGTGGTGCCGCCGCAGCTCGTGGCCGACGCGATGAAGCGTGCACAGGACCGCGGCAAGCCCCACAACGCCGCGCGCGTGACGTTCAACAAGCTCGCGCTCGACGCGATGACCCGGCTGCTCGCCGAACAGCTGCGCGAGCGTGGGACGACGGTGGACGAAGCCGACGAGAAGGTCCTGCGCGAGGACATCCGGAGCTCGTACGACGCCCGGGTGCTGCTCAACACCGCGTGGTTGCCGCTGCCCCCGGGGAAGTTCCTCGAGGACCTGTACGCCCGTCCGAACTGGCTCGCCTCGCTGACCCCGGACTGGACCCCGGAGCGCCGTGCCCTGCTGCAGCGCGCACGCGGTGGTGCCTGGACGGTCGAGGACGTCCCCCTGCTCGACGAGGCCGCCGAACTGCTCGGACCGTTCGACCCGACCGGTGGCGCCGCCAAGCGCGCGGCGAAGGCCAGCCGGAACCGCGACATCGAGAACGCGCGGCAGGCGATCGAGAACATGGGCGTCGAGGGCATCGTCACCGCCGAACAGGTGGCCGGCTCGTTCGCCGAGGGCGGTGACCCCCGCTCGACCGCGGAGCGCGCCGCCGACGACCGCGAGTGGACCTACGGGCACATCGTGGTCGACGAGGCGCAGGAGCTCTCGCCGATGCAGTGGCGCGTGCTCGCACGCCGCAACCCGCTGCGGTCCTTCACGATCGTCGGCGACATGGCGCAGGGATCCTCGCCCGGCGCCGCACGCACCTGGGACGACGTGCTCGGGGCGCTGGCCCGCCGACGCCGCGGCCGGGCGCCGCTCGTACCGCTCGACCACCGCATCGAGCAGCTCACCGTCAACTACCGCACCCCGCGGTCGATCGTCGAGGCCGCCGGCGTCTTCGCCGACGGTGCCGGCCTGACCGTCACCCGCAACGAGGCCGTGCGCGACGGCGACCCCGTCGAGCGCGTCCGCGTCGCCCGTGCCGACCTGCTCGACACGGTCGTGTCGGTCGCCGACGCCGAACGGTCGCGGATCGGTGCCGGCACCATCGGCGTGATCGTCCCGGAGTCCGAGGTCGATGCCGTCCGGCAGCGCCTCGCCCGCACCGAGGCCGACGTGCGCGGGCTCGCCTCGCCGCACGCCGGGTCGCTCACGGTGCTGACCGGGGCGGACGCCAAGGGCCTCGAGTTCGACGGCGTGCTGCTCGTCGACCCCGACCGCGTCGGAGGCGACGCTGCGCGCCCGGCGGCCGCGGTCTACGTCGCGATGACCCGTCCGACGCGGCGCCTGACGGTCATCGACGTCGCCTGACCCGCGGGTCGCGCGCTTGCGCGGCCACTTCGTGAGCAGAAGCGGTCGGGTCGGCAGCGCGGACGCGACCATTCCTGCTCACGATCCGCGGCGGTACGGTGGCGCGGCGCGGACGGGAGGCCCGTGGCGCGTCCGGCGCGGGCGTCCCGCCTCAGGACGGGTCGCCTGCAGAGCGGACGCGCGCGACGAGGTCGGCCCACGCGCCGTCGAGGCGGCGACCCGGGATCGTCACGGTCGTGCGCTCGACGGTGATCGTCCACGTGAAGTCGTCGGGGACCGGCGGCCCGGCCGAGGCGGTCGCGGGGGTCCGGGGGAGCGCGTCGACGACCTCGGACCACGCCGCGGGGTCGGCGCTCGTGTCGGTGTCGACCCGCCAGTGCCGCGTGGTACCGGCGAAGCCCCCGGAACGACGGACCTCGATGCGCATGCTCCCGACCGTACGCCGGACGACGTGCTCAGTCGAGGACGCCCACCGTCCGCCAGGCGTCCTGCACCGCGGTGTGCTCCGCGGACTCGGCGCCGAACCGGGCCCCAGCGGCGTCGATCGTCACGGCGGCGAAGCCGGCGAAGTCGATCGAGGCGGTGACGGCGTCCGAGGTCAGGGCGTCCCACCACACGGCACCGGCGCCCTGCCAGGCGTACCCGCCGATCGCGGTCGCCGCCAGGAAGAACGCGTGGTTCGGGATGCCGGAGTTCGTGTGCACCCCACCGGCGTCGTCGGTCGTGACGACGAAGCCGGCCATCGTCGCGGGCTGGGGGTCCTTGCCGAGCACCGGGTCGTCGTAGGCGGTGCCGGGTGACCGCATCGAGCGCAGGGCGTCGCCGTGCACGGCATCCGTGAAGAGCCCCTCGCCGATGAGCCAGCTCGCCTGCTCGGCGGTCTGCCCGGCCGCGTACTGGGCGACGAGGGAGCCGAACACGTCGCTGATCGACTCGTTGAGCGCCCCGGACTGCCCCTGGTAGGTGAGATCGGCGGTGTACTGCGTGACGCCGTGCGCCAGTTCGTGCCCGATGACGTCGAGCGCGATCGTGAAACGCCGGAAGACCTCGTCGTCGCCGTCGCCGAACACCATCCGGCTGCCGTCCCAGTAGGCGTTGTCGTAGTCCTGCCCGAAGTGGACCGTGGCGTCGAGGGGGAGTCCGGCGCCGTCGATCGACACCCGGCCGAAGACGTCGAGCCAGAAGGCGTGGGTCGCGCCGAGGCCCGCGTACGCCTCGTCGACGGCCGCGTCGCCCGTGTCGGGGTCGCCCTCGCTCCGGACGACCGTGCCGGGCAGGGTCGTCGTGCCACGGGCATCGGCGATCGTGCGCTGGGGCGACCGGTCGACCGTGCCGCTGACGCCGCGCGGGGCGGCCAGGTGCTGGTGCTTCGGGGTCTGCACGAGCTCGAGCGAAGCCAGGGCGGTGCGCGCGGCCGAGGCCGCCCGGGGGTACTCGGCCGCCTGGGCCACGGCGTGGAGCAGGTAGGGCGGGACGACGGAGCGCCGGCTGTCGGTCGGGGTCATGCGCTCATGCAACCACCGGGCACCGACACCCCGACCGTGGGTCAGTCGCGCGTGCGGTTCTCGACCAGGCCGAGCGCGTACGACTCCCACCACTGCCCGGCGGCCGGTCCGCCGTTGCACGTGCCGTCGCTGAGCCCCGGCGTCTTGACCCAGAGCAGGGCGTCGAGCCGGCTCGATCCACCGGTGACGTGCGGATCCTGGCCGAGGCCCGCACCTTCGGGGTTGCACCAGGTCCCGCGCCAGCCCTGACCGTTGCGGGACACGTCGATGACGAAGTGCGGATCACCACCGATCGCGTCGGCGAGTTCGTCGGCGTAGGCGCGTTCCTGGTCGACGCGGTAGAAGTTCGACACGTTCGTGAAGAAGCCCTGCACCTCGTCGACACCCGCCCGACGCAGCCAGTCGGCCATCGTCGCGGTCGGGACGCGGTTCTCGTTGCCGCCGTCGAGGTACACCGTCAGTCCGTGCCCGGTCAACGCGTCCACGGCCTCGCGGAGCAGGGGGAGCCGGGAGTCGCGGAGGCGCTCGCAGTTCTGGATCTGTGCGATCGCGTCCGGTTCGACGAGCACGACGGCCTTCGAGCCGGCCATCGCGCGGACGGCGGAGCGGACCCACGGCAGGTAGGCGTCGTCGGTCGTGCCGCCCTTCGAGTAGCTGCCGCAGTCGCGGTCCGGCACGGTGTACAGGACGAAGACCGGGGTGGCCCGCTGCTGCTCGGCGTTCCGGACGACGGTGCGGATCGTCGCGCGCGTCTCGGACCGCGAGGCGTCCGTGAGCCAGGTCGCGATCGGCTGGTCGGCGATGCGGGCGATCTGCGCCGCGGTGTCGTCGTGGCCGGCGGCGCGGGCCTGGCGCTCGCGGATGCCCGGCTGGTTGACCGCGGACGGCTGGTGCGCGAGGCCGCCGGGGAACGCCTGCTCCACGGTCTTCCGCGTCACGACGTCCCGTCCGCTCGTCGGCGCGTCGGCATCCGGCTCGCTGCCGTGCGGTACGACGACCACGAGCGTCGTGACGACCGCCGCGACGCCGACGACCGCGGCCGTGATCCACAGCCACTGACGTCGCGCGGGCGCACGCTTCCCCTGGTGCTCCGGCATCCGGCGGTCCTCCCTGTTCGCACCCATGCTGACAGGTGCGGGGGAGTCCTGACCAGGACGCCGGGGTGTTCGTCCAGGTCAGCCGACGGGTTCTGCCAGGAGCGCTCCAGCGGGCGTGCAGGGCGGTGCCACAGACTGGCGGGATGTTCCGTCGACTCCTCCTCCTCGCCGTGACCGCGGCGTACGCCTGGGTGATCTGGCGGATGACGCTGACCCCGCAGGTGTTCACCTCGGCACAGAACTCGTTCGTGCTGCACGCGATCGCCTGGGTGCAGCAGCTGCCGCACGGTGCCTGGTTCACGTACGAGCGCACCGAGTTCCTGGCCAACATCGCGATGTTCGTGCCGGTCGGCATGCTCGCCGCACTCTGGCTGCCTCGGCGCTGGTGGATCCTCGGGGCCCTGGTCGCGGTCGCCCTGTCGACCGGCATCGAGTTCGCGCAGGCCACCTACCTGCCCTACCGCGTCGCCGACCCCCGCGACGTGCTGTCGAACGGCCTCGGCGGTCTGCTCGGCGCGACCCTCGTCGGACTCGTCCGCAGCCTGCTGCCGGCCCCGCGTCGTCGTCGCCTGCGCCCCAGGACCGCCTAGGACTCTGGTAGTCTTGCGCGGTTGCCGTCGAACGGCCGCGGACAAAGAGCGCTCGTGCATCAGGCACGGGCACCGCGCAACGGACTGAAAGGGGATCTACGCATGGCACTTGACGCGAAGGTCAAGCAGGAGATCATCGAAGAGTACGCGACCCACCCGGGCGACACCGGTTCCCCCGAGGTCCAGGTCGCCGTTCTGACGCGTCGTATCAACGACCTGAACGAGCACCTCAAGGAGCACAAGCACGACCACCACTCGCGTCGTGGTCTGCTGCTCATGGTCGGTCAGCGTCGCCGTCTCCTCGGTTACCTCTCCGACGTCGACATCGCCCGCTACCGTGCGCTCATCGAGCGCCTCGGCCTGCGCCGATAAGGTACGAGCCGCTGGTCGACGCCTCACGGCTTGACCGAACGCCCCGGTCCTCCTCGCGAGGACCGGGGCGTTCTCCGTTCTGCGGGAATGGTTGCGCGCGGCACACGGTTCGGTACGATGTTCATGCAAACGCATCGAAAGTCGGGAACCACCATGACCACCATCGCCGTCGTCTCCGCCGGACTCTCCGAGCCCAGCTCCACCCGCCTGCTCGCCGACCGCCTGGGCGAGGCCGCCGTCGCCGCGCTCGTCGCCGAGGGAACGCCCGCGCACGTCCTGCACGTCGAGCTCCGGCCGCTCGCGCACGAGATCACCGACGCGATGCTCACCGGCTTCGCGGCGCCCGCGCTGTCCGCCGCCATCGCCGCGGTGGTCGAAGCCGACGCCGTCGTGTTCGTCACGCCGATCTTCACGGCCGGCGTCAGCGGTCTCGCGAAGTCCTTCCTCGACGTCCTCGACAAGGACGCGCTCGTCGACCTGCCCGTCCTGCTCGGCGCAACGGGCGGGACCTCGCGGCACTCGCTCGCCATCGACCACGCCCTGCGTCCGGTCTTCGCGTACCTCCGCACAGCGGTGGTGCCGACCGGCGTGTTCGCCGCGACCGACGACTGGGGGAGCGACGGCGACGCCGCGGCCCTGGACGGACGCATCCGCCGGGCCGGAGCGGACCTGGCGTGGGCAATCCGGGCCTCCCGGCGGACCCCGCAGGAAGCCGACGCGCTCCCCGCGACCGCGGACTTCGCGAGCCTGCTCGGTGGCCTCGGCCACTGATCCCGATCGCTGACCCCGTGACGCGCTCTTAGGCGGACCACAGGGTTCGTGGGGTCGGAGTGCGGCCGGCTGGCGGCTCACTCATCGGTGGGCTCGGGAACCTCGTCATGACGACGAGGAGGACCGATGGACACCAGAGGCAACGGCAAGCGATCCGCACGGGTGACGAGTGCGCTCGTGAGCCTGGGCGGACTCGCGGTCGCGACGGTCACGGGTGCCGGGCTGTGGTTCGGGCACGAGCAGGCCAGCACGACGACGACCGACACGTCCACGAGCACGAGCACGAGCACGACGACGGACTCCGGTTCGGGTACCGGGACGTCGGGCGACGCCACCACCGACTCCGGGTCCTCGTCCTCCTCGTCGTCGAACGACACGTCGACCGACACGTCGACCGACAGCGGCACGAGCAGCAGTGACACCGGCGTCTCGCAGGGCACCACCGGTGGGTCGTCCGACACGACGACGACGGGGTCGTGACCGTGCGCGCCACCGCCGAGTGGGACCTCTGGACCACCACCGCCCGGGTCGTCCTCGACCACCGCGACCGCCGCCACCTCGCCGCCGCCGAGTCCTGCGTCCGCGACGTCACGGCCGCCGTCGACGCCGCGTGCAGCCGGTTCCGCGCCGATTCCGAACTCGTGGCCCGCGCCGAGGACCTGGTGCGCGGCACCGAGGTCTCGCCCCTGCTGGCGACGCTCGTGCACCAGGCCGTCGACGCCGCACGGCTGTCCGACGGGGACGTCGACCCGACGCTCGGACGGCGCATGGTCTCCCTCGGGTACGACGCCGCGTTCGCCGACGCACCACCGGTTGCGTCACCCGACGCCGTGGCCCGATCGCTCGACGACCGCCCGGCGTGGCAGCGGATCCTGCTGTCCGGCACGTTCCTGCGGGTCCCCGAGGGCGTCACGCTCGACCTCGGCGCCACGGCGAAGGCCGCCGCCGCCGACATGGCGGCCGCGAGCATCACCGCGCGGCTCGGCGTCGGTGCCCTCGTCTCGCTCGGCGGGGACGTCGCCACGGCCGGCCCGGACCCCTCCGGCGGCTGGCAGGTGCGCGTGCAGGACCTGGCGGACGATCCCGTCGACCACGTCCGCATCGCCTCCGGGTGGTCCGTCGCGACCTCGAGCACGCAGAAGCGCCGCTGGGAGCAGGACGGGACCGCGCGGCACCACATCCTCGATCCGCGGTGGGGCCTGCCCGCCGAACCGGTGTGGCGGTCGGTGACGGTCGTCGCCCCCTCGTGCACCACCGCCAACACGATGACCACCGCCGCTGTCGTCCGGGCGCACGGCGCCGTGGAGTGGCTCCGGCAGAGCGGCCGTGCGGCCCGGCTCGTCGCGGCCGACGGCTCGGTGCTGCGACTCGGCGGCTGGCCCGACGACCAGGTCGACCACGTCGACCGGGCGGACGCCGCCTGATGGACACCGCGCTCTGGGTGATCGGCCGAGGCACGGGCGTCGCCGCCGTCGTGCTCCTGACCCTGACGGTCCTGCTCGGCATCGTGACCCGCGGCGGACGACCGCTCCCCGGCCTGCCGCGGTTCGGCGTGCAGCTCGTGCACCGGGACGTCGCCCTGGCGTCCACCGTGTTCGTCGCCGTGCACGTGGTGACGCTGCTGCTCGACACCGAGGCCGAACTCCGCCTGCTGGACACCGTCGTGCCGTTCGTCGGTGCGTACCGCTGGTTCTGGCTCGGGCTCGGCACCCTCGCGGTGGACCTGCTCGTGGTGCTCGTCGTCACGGGGATGCTCCGCCGGGTGATCGGTCCGCGGGTGTTCCGCGCCGTGCACTGGGCCGCCTACGCCATGTGGCCGGTCGCGATGGCGCACGCGATCGGCACCGGGACCGACGGCACGTCCGCCTGGTTCCTGGTGGTCGCCGGGGTCTGCGCCGCCGCCGTCCTCGGCGCCGTGGCCTGGCGCTGCTCCGCACGCGTCACCGAGTTCCGTTCCCCACCGACGGGACGCCCGCGCCCGATCGAGCCGCAGCCGATGGAGGCCCTCCGATGACCCTGACCCACCCGCTCACCGTGTCACCACCGACCGGCGCGCAGCGACTCCTCGCCGCCCCCGGCCCCGGACTCGACGCCCACCTCCGCACGCATGGGTCGCTGCCGCACGTGGGACCCGGGATCATCGACGAGATCGGTCTCGCCGGCGTCGACGGCCGCGGCGGCGCAGGGTTCCCGCTCGCCCGCAAGCTCGACGCCGTGGCGGCCCGCACCCGTCGCGGCGGCCGCGGCGCCCCGATCGTCATCGCCAACGGCGCCGAGGGGGAGCCCGCCAGCCGCAAGGACGCCGTCCTGCTCGAACGCGCACCGCACCTGGTGCTCGACGGCATCGTCGTCGTGGCGCAGGCGATCGGTGCGACCGAGGCCGTGGTCGCCACGAGTGCACGGCTCGCCGACCGGGTCCGGCAGGCACTGGCCGAACGCACCGACGGCCGGCGCGGCACCGGCACCGACGGCCAGCGCGGCGCCGGCACCGACCCGGTCGCCATCGAGGTCCGGGCCCTGCCGCACACCAGCTTCGTCGCCGGGCAGGCCACGGCGCTCGCTTCGGCCGTCGTCGGAGGACGAGGCCTTCCGGAGGACCGTGTCGTGCGGCTCGCCGACCGTGGACCGAGCGGTCACCCGACCCTCGTGTCGAACGTCGAGACCCTCGCTCAGGCGGCACTCGTCGCACGGTACGGGGCGGCCTGGGCGCGGAGCGTCGGCAGCGCGAGTGCTCCCGGCACCCGTCTCGTGACGGTCAGCGACGTGACCGACCCGGGTGGTGCCGTGGTGCTGGAGACCGCCGGGGGTGCGCCGCTCGGGCAGCTGCTGGGGGCCTCCCGGCTGCCGGCGGCCGACCCGCGACGGACGCGAGCCGTCCTGCTCGGCGGGTGGGGCGGCACCTGGGTGCCGGCCGCAGCGCTCGACGCGCCCTTCGACGTCGACGGGCTCGCACCGTGGGGTGCGGCGCCCGGGGCGGGCGTGCTGGCCGTGCTCGACGACCGGACCTGCCCGGTCGGGGTCACCGCAGGCCTCGCCGCAGCGCTCGCCGGGGCGTCCGCCGGCCGCTGCGGGCCGTGCGTGAACGGGTTGCCGCGGATCGCCGACGTGGTCGCGGACCTGGCCTCCGGGCGTCGGTCGGGGGACCTGGCCGGCGAGGTCCGACGGGTCGCCGCCCTCGTCGACGGACGCGGGGCCTGCCACCATCCGGACGGCGTCGCACGGATGGTGCGGAGTGCGCTGGACGTGTTCCACGACGACGTGCAGGCGCACCTGCGCGGCGCGTGCCTGGTCGGGGGACGAAAGTGAGCGGCGTACCGGGCGGCGCCACCGCCGGCAGCTCCGTCGCCCTGCACGTCGACTGGACCCGCTGTCGGGGACGCGGCCTGTGCACCGAACTCTTCGCCGAGCGGCTGGCGCGCGACGAGTGGGGCTACCCGATCGCGCGGGACGGCGGCGGCACCCGCGACGTCCCGGTGTGGCCGGACGAACGCGCCGCCGCTGCGGACGCCGTGGCCATGTGTCCGCTGCAGGCGTTGCGGCTGGTGGCGCGGTGAGCCGGGGTTCTCAGTACCAGTGCGGGTTGACGCTCATCTCGTGGCCCCACGCACCGCACGGCGACCCGTACGCGCTCTTGATGTAGGCGAGTCCCCAGTTGATCTGGGTGTTCGCGTTCGTCCGCCAGTCCGCCCCGGCCGCCGACATCTTGTCGGCGGGCAGCGACTGCGGGATGCCGTAGGCCCCGCTCGAGGCGTTCAGCGCGTTCGCCCGCCAGCCGGACTCCTGCGTCCAGAGCGACACCAGGCAGGAGAACTGGTCGTCGCCCCAGCCGTACGACCCCAGAGCACTCCTGGCGTAGGCCTGCGCGGCCGCGGGGTCCACGACGACCCCGCCGGTGCTCGGGTAACTGGTGCCCGAGCCGCCGCTGGCGCTGCTGCTGCTGCCGCCGCTGCCGGTGTCGACGCTCGCCGAGGCTGCTGCCGCCTGGGCCGCGGCGGCCGCCGCGCGCTTGCGCTGCTGTTCGGCCTTCTGCGCCGCGACCTTCTGCCCGAGCTCGTACCCGGCGGCCTGCTTGGCGGTGGTGTCCCGGAGCGACGCCAGCTGCGCGTACAGCTCGTCGCTGTGCTGCTCGGTCGACTCGACCGCGGCGTTCGCCACGGACTCGGCGGACTTCGCCGCCGCGGATCGTTCCTCGGCCGCCTGCGCACGCGTCGCGCGCTCGGTCTCGGCGCGTTCGGCCTGCTCGTGCAGTGACGATGCCGTGCCGGCCGCGACGAACGCCTCGTCCATCACGCCGGACCACGTGGACGACAGCTGGTCGAGCGCGCCCAGCTGGTAGAGCAGCTGGTCGGGCTTCCCCGAGGTCGCGATCCGGGTGGTCATCTGGTTCGTGCTGCCGTCGCGGTACAGGTTCGCCGCCAGTTGGCCGGCACGCGCCTGGGCCCGGTCCGCCGTCTCCGTCGCGTGCTGCGCCTGGGCCTGGAGGCTCGTGGCGGCCTGGGTGGCCTCCGCCAACTCCGCCTCGGCCGCGTCCGCCTTCGACGAGGCCGTCAGCGCGGCCTGCGACTTCGCCGCCGCCTCGTCCTGCGCCGACTGCAGCGCGGCCTGCACCTTGGTGACCTCGGCGCGCTTGGCGGTCTCGTTCCCCTTGGCCTGCTGCACGTCCTGCCAGGTCGGGTACTCCGTCGCGGACGCCGGGACAGCGGTGAGGACCGGGGCGACGAGCGCGCCGACGACCACGGCGGCCGCGACGAGCACGCCCCGCGAGGGGGTGAGACGCATGGCAGCAGGCTACCGAGGCTCGCCCGGCCGTCAGCGAGCCGCGCCGCCGATTCCCTGTGGACTGGTAAAGTCCATCGTGTCCGAGGACCGTTTCCCCGGATGTTCGACACAACACTGCGCAGGCCGGGCACGGAGCTGGTCATCGGTGGTGGCTCGCGGGCCGGAACGGTTTCCCGAGTGCTTCTACTGCTGGCCAGACATGCGTCCGGAACGATCGGCGCGCACGCACCATCGAGTGCCGTCGCCACGGCCTGCCGAACACACATCAAGGAGGCACCCTTTTGGAGGGTCCCGAGATCAAGTTCGCCGAAGCCGTCATCGACAACGGCAAGTACGGCAAGCGCACCGTCCGGTTCGAGACCGGTCGGCTCGCACAGCAGGCGCAGGGCGCGGTCGCCGCGTACCTCGACGAGGAAACGATGCTCCTCTCGGCCACCAGCGCCGGCAAGCACCCGCGTGAAGGCTTCGACTTCTTCCCGCTGACCGTCGACGTCGAGGAGCGCTCCTACGCCGCCGGCAAGATCCCCGGCTCGTTCTTCCGCCGCGAAGGCCGCCCGTCGACCGAGGCCATCCTGGTCTGCCGACTCATCGACCGGCCGCTGCGCCCGTCGTTCGTCGACGGCCTGCGCAACGAGGTCCAGATCGTCATCACCGTCCTGAGCATCGCTCCGGACGAGTTCTACGACGCGCTGGCCATCAACGCCGCGTCCGCGTCGACGCAGATCTCCGGTCTGCCGTTCTCCGGCCCGATCGCCGGTGTGCGCCTCGCGCTCATCGGTGACCAGTGGGTCGCGTTCCCGAAGGCATCGCAGCTCGCCGACGCCGTCTTCGACCTCACGGTCGCCGGCCGTGTCGTCACCGACGAGGCGGGCAACGAGGACGTCGCCATCATGATGGTCGAGGCCGAGGCCACCGAGCACAGCTGGGAGCTCATCCAGGGCGGCGCCACCAAGCCCGACGAGGCCGTCGTCGCGCAGGGTCTCGAGGCGGCCAAGCCGTTCCTCAAGTCCCTCGTCGACGCCCAGGCGAAGCTCGCCGCGCAGTCCGCCAAGGAGATCCAGGACTACCCGGTCTTCCCGCCGTACGCGCCCGAGGTCTACTCGGCCGTCGAGGCCCTCGCGCTCTCCGAGCTCGGCGACGTCTACAAGATCGCCGCCAAGACCGAGCGCCAGGACGCCGACGACGCACTCAAGTCGCGCGTCAAGGAGGCCATCGCGTCGAAGGTGTCGGCGGGCGAACTGCCCGAGGTCGCCAACTCGCAGGTCAGTGCCGCCTACAAGTCGGTCACGAAGAAGGTCGTCCGCGGCCGCATCCTGACCGAGCAGGTCCGCATGGACGGTCGCGGCCTCGCCGACATCCGTCCGCTCGACGCCGAGGTCGCCGTGATCCCGCGCGTCCACGGTTCGGCGATCTTCCAGCGCGGCGAGACGCAGATCCTCGGCGTCACCACGCTGAACATGCTCAAGATGGAGCAGCAGATCGACTCGCTGTCGCCCGTCACGAAGAAGCGCTACCTGCACCACTACAACTTCCCGCCCTACTCGACCGGTGAGACCGGCCGTGTGGGTTCGCCGAAGCGTCGCGAGATCGGGCACGGCTTCCTCGCCGAGCGCGCCCTCGTGCCGGTGCTGCCGACGCGCGAGGAGTTCCCGTACGCCATCCGTCAGGTCTCCGAGGCGCTCAGCTCCAACGGCTCGACCTCGATGGGTTCCGTCTGCGCCTCGACCCTCTCGCTGCTCAACGCCGGTGTGCCCCTCAAGGCCCCGGTCGCGGGCATCGCGATGGGCCTGGTGTCCGACACCGTCGACGGCCAGACCCGCTACGCGGCGCTGACCGACATCCTCGGTGCGGAAGACGCCCTCGGCGACATGGACTTCAAGGTCGCCGGTACCTCGGAGTTCGTCACCGCGATCCAGCTCGACACCAAGCTCGACGGCATCCCGTCGACGGTGCTCGACGCGGCGCTGAAGCAGGCCAAGGAGGCCCGCTCGGCCATCCTCGGTGTGCTGAACGAGGCGATCGACGCCCCCGACGAGATGGCGGACACCGCTCCTCGCGTCATCTCGGTGCAGATCCCCGTCGACAAGATCGGCGAGCTGATCGGCCCGAAGGGCAAGACGATCAACGGCATCCAGGACGAGACCGGTGCCGACATCTCGATCGAGGACAACGGCACCGTCTACATCGGTGCCGTCGACGGACCGTCGGCCGAGGCCGCCCGTGCGTCGGTCAACGCGATCGCGAACCCGACCAACCCGGAGATCGGGGACCAGTTCCTCGGCACCGTCGTGAAGATCGCCACGTTCGGCGCCTTCGTGTCGCTGCTCCCGGGCCGTGACGGTCTGCTCCACGTCTCCGAGGTGCGCAAGCTCGCCGGTGGCAAGCGTGTGGAGAACGTCGAGGACGTCCTTGGCGTCGGCCAGAAGGTCCTGGTCGAGGTCACCAAGGTGGACGACCGCGGCAAGCTGTCGCTCGCGCCGGTCGTCGCCGAGGAGTCGGACACCGACTCCAGCGGTGCCCGCGAGGAGTCGACGGACGCCACCGTCTGATCCACCCCTGGCACACGAACGGCCGTCGTCCCTTCCGGGGCGGCGGCCGTTCGTCGTTGCGGATCTAGCGCTGGCCCGAGTCTCGGCCTGAGCGACACTTCTCGGGCGCCGGAGCGCGAGAAGTGTCGCCGAGCGCGAGACTCGGACCGGCGCCGGGCGCGCGATCAGGCGGCGGCGGTCTCCTGCGTGCCGACGAGCTGCGCGCGGCCGAGCAGGTGCTCGCGCAGCACGAACCCGACGACCGCGGGGGTCGCGTCGGCCGGCGCCTCGAGCAGCGGCACGTCGAGGGCGCTCAGCGTGAAGAAGTAGCGGTGCACGCCGTGGCCGGCGGGCGGAGCGGCGCCGAGGAACGTGTCGGTGCCGAACTCGTTGCGGCGACGGAGTGCCTCGGCCGGCAGCAGGGCGTCGTCGGTGCCAGCGCCGGCGGGCAGCGAGGTCGCCGCGCCCGGGATGTCGGTCAGGCTCCAGTGCCAGAAGCCCGAGCCGGTCGGGGCGTCGGGGTCGTACACGGTGAGGACGAAGCTCTTCGTGCCCTCGGGAGCGCCGGACCACTCGAGTGCGGGGGAGCGGTCCTCACCGCCCACGTCGGTGCCGCGCGCCGAGGTCGGCAGGGCGCCGCCGTCGGTGAAGTCGGGGCTGGTCAGGGTGAACGAGGGGACCTCGGGGAGGTTCCAGTTGGGGTCGTTGGCCATGTCCCCAGCCAACACCCGCAGCCTCGGTCTGCGCTCGGTGCGCGGAAGGTCGCGCGGGGTGCGCGGGTGCGCGGGTGCGGACGGGAGGCACGGTGCCAGGCCGGCGCGGGCCTCCCGTCCCTCAGGCGGTCGCGCCGGGCTGGCGCCGACGGCTGACGCGACGAGGTCGACGTCGTACGACGTCGAGGCTGTCGTTCGTGCGCGCCCGCAACTGTTGCGGCCGCGGTGGAGCGACAAAGCCGACGTCGTACGACAGCGGTGATGTCGTTCCGCGTCGGCGGCTCCCGTGCGTCGGCGGCAGCCGAGCGTCAGGCGGCGAGGACGCGGTCGACGACGCGACCGAGCGCGGCCGTCGCCGCGATGGCGTCGCCGGCGTAGGCACCGGCCATCGCACCGTCGCGCGCGAGCATGAGCTCGTCGGCGCCGTCGCCGGGCAGCTGGTGGCCGGACTCCTGCAGCAGGGTGGCGAGCCGGTCGGTGTACCAGTCGCGGTGGGTGGCGACCACCTCGCGCACGGGATCGCGGGGGTCGTGGTACTCGGCGGCGGCGTTGAGGAACGCGCACCCGCGGAAGTCGGGGTCGTTGACCTCGTCGGCGAGGGCGGCGACCCACGCGCGGACCGCTGCGGCGGGGGAGCCGGCGTCGGTGACGAGCTGTTCCATCCGTTCCTGCACCCGCTCGTGCTGCGTGCGGATGTAGGCGAGGATCAGGTTGTCCTTCGACCCGTAGTGCTTGTAGAACGTCGCCTTCGTGACGCTCGCCTCGGAGATGAGGCGGTCGACGCCGACGCTGTGGATGCCCTCTTCGTAGAAGAGTCGCGTGGCCGTCTCGAGGATGCGGACCTTCGCGCCGCCGGAGCGGGGAGTCGGGGGGACGCTCGACCCGTCCGGCGACGCGAGGTTCGTGCTCGGACCGAGGAGACGCTGGACGGCCGGTTGGGGGGAATCGACCGTCACAGCGTGGCTCCTTGGTTCATCGGCTCCGCGGACGAGTGGGGGGACTCGTGGCCGCGAGGACTGATGTCCCGAGCCACCGGATCGGAACTTAGGGGGGCTTTCGATCCGGTGTGAACGACTGTACCACAAGGAGGACAGACAGACGAGTCGGTCTGTCCGCAATTTCTGTACCCCTCTTCGAGTGACAGTCCGCGGGCCTGTTGAAACTGGGCGGTGGGCTCCGGAGCATCAGTAGGCTCGTCTGCGATGAACCAGCCAGTGCCACTGCCGCTCGGGGCCCCGGACACGTCCTTCCTGACGTCCGGAGGAGCCTTCGTCCGCCGCACCGTGCTGCCGTCGGGTGTCCGTGTGCTGACCGAAGCCGTGCCCGGTGCCGCTTCGACGAGCATCGGGTTCTGGGTCGGCGTCGGTTCGCGCGACGAACGCGACGGCCAGTTCGGATCGACCCACTTCCTCGAGCACCTGCTGTTCAAGGGCACCGAGACCCGGTCGGCGCTCGACATCGCGATCGCGTTCGACTCGGTCGGCGGCGAGCACAACGCCGCGACGGCCAAGGAGTACACCTGCTACTACGCACGGGTGCGGGACGCCGACGTCCCGATGGCCGTGCAGGTCATCGGGGACATGGTGACCGGCTCGGTGCTCGACCCCGAGGCGTTCGCCGTCGAGCGCGGCGTCATCCTCGAAGAACTCGCGATGGCCGCCGACGACCCGGCTGACGTCGCAGGTGAAGCGTTCTTCGCCGCGGCCTTCGGCGGTCACCCGCTCGGTCGCCCGATCGGCGGGACCCCGGACAGCATCCGCGCGGTCCAACGGGACGAGGTCCTGGCCCACTACCGCGAGCACTACGCACCGAACGGCATCGTCGTGACCGCCGCCGGTGCCGTCGACCACGACCGGTTCTGCGACGCGGTCGCCGCCGTGTTCCACGACGCCCCGCACGCCGAGCCGCTCGCGCGCCGCACGCCGCAGACCGTCGCCGACCCCATCGAGCCCAAGCTGTCGGTGGTCCACCGTCCGACGGAGCAGGTCAGCATGCTGCGCGGCTCGCAAGGACTCGACCTGCGCGACGACCGCCGGCCGTCCCTCAGCGTCCTGAACGCCGTGCTCGGCGGGGGCATGAGCTCCCGGCTGTTCCAAGAGGTCCGCGAGCGACGCGGTCTCGCCTACGCGGTGTCGTCCTTCGCGCCCGCCTACCTCGACAACGGCGCCTTCGGCGTCTACGCGGGCTGTGCGCCCGACAACGTCCCCGGGGTCATCGAGATCATCGACGCCGAGTTCCGCCGCATGGTGGACGACGGCATCACCGACGACGAGCTCCGCCGCGCGAAGGGTCAGATCGAAGGCGCCCTGACGCTCTCGCTCGAGGACTCCGACGCCCGGATGACCCGCCTCGGCCGGTCCGAGCTCGGCACCGGCGAGTACACCGACCTGGCGACCGCACTGGAGCGTGTCGACCGGGTCACCACCGACGGCGTGCTCGAACTCGCCCGCGACCTCCTGACCCGCCCGACGATCACGTCGGTGGTCGGGGCGGTGCAGCAGGACGAGCTCGCCGCAGCGATCCGGATGGGCAGCTGAGCACGGACATGTCGCACTACCTGTACCTCGTCCGGCACGGCGAACACCAGGACGCCGAGCACGGCCTCCGCGACGGCAAGCTGTCGGAACGCGGCAAGCGCCAGGCGATGCTCGTCGCCGACCGGCTCGGCGGGCTGCCGTTCGACGGCGTGTACCACTCCCCGTTGGAGGCCCCCAGCGAGACCGCCGCGTTCCTCGCGCAGCGCCTGCCGTCGATCCAGCCCGAACCCTCGACGCTGCTGTTCGACTGCGTCCCCTCCGGCCCGACCCCGGACATGCCGCACGCCTACCAGGGCTGGTACGGCGGCGTCACGGAAGAGGAGATCATCGCCGGCCAGGCGCAGATGGGCGACGCCGTCTCCGAGTGGTTCACCCCAGCGCGCGAGGATCGGCACGACCTGCTCATCACCCACAACGCCGTGATCGGCTGGTTCGTGCGCGAGGCGTTCCAGGCACCCGAGTGGCGGTGGATGGGCACGAACGTCGCGCACACCGCGCTCACGATCATCCGGATCCGTTCCGCGAAGCCTGCCGAGGTGGTCGCCCTGAACGACCTGGCCCACCTGCCGGTGGAACTCCGCACCGGGCTGCCGGTCGACCAACCCGTCTAGCGGGAGACCGGCTTGCGGTACCAGGCGGTTGCATTCGGGTTGTCGTTGAACGGCGCGACGCGCTCGTAGCCCCGGCTGCGGTACATCGCGCCTGCGGCGACGAGCGAGTCGTTCGTGTCCAGCACGATGGCCGTCGCGCCCAGCGCGGCGCCTTCCCGTTCGAGCGCGTCCATCAGCGCCGTCGCCACGCCCTTCCCCCGGCCCGCTGGGGTGACGAAGACGTGCTTGACCTCGAACCGGACGTCGTCGCCGTCGTCGGGGATCCGCCGCAGGCCGCCGCAGCCGACCGCGACCCCGCCGTCGTACGCCACCGCGAAGACCCCGTTCGGCGGCGTGAACTCGGCCGCCGGGGTGCGCTTGCGCGCGTACGCGCCCTGCGCACTGGGGAACGTCGCCTCGCGCTCGTCGAGGTACGCGTCGAGCAGGACGTCGACCTCGGGCAGATCGGCCGGCACGGTCCTGACCTCGACTGACATGCGTCGATCCTAGGATGGACCGCATGGTCACTCCCGTCGCCGTCGTCGGCGCCACCGGTCGTCTCGGGGGCCTCGTGGCCTCCGTCGTCGAGGAACTCCCGGAGTTCGAGCTCGTCGCCCGCCTGTCGTCGAAGGACGGTGCCCACGAAGCGCCGCCGTCGGTGTTCGGCGGTGCCGCGCTCGTCGTGGACGTGACGGTGCCGGCGCTCAGCCCCGCGATCGTCGAGAACGCGCTGTCGAGCGGGGCGAACGTCCTCGTCGGCACGTCCGGATGGTCCGCCGACCGTCTCGCGAAGCTCCGCACCGCTCTGCAGGAGCGTCCCGACCAGGGTGTCCTCGTGGTCCCGAACTTCTCGATCGGGTCGGTGCTCGGCACCCACCTGGCCACCATCGCGGCGCCGTGGTTCCCCTCCGCCGAGATCGTCGAGACGCACCACGCCGGCAAGATCGACTCGCCGTCCGGCACCGCGGTCCGCACCGCCGAGCTCATCGCCGAGGCCCGTCGCGACGTCGGCCCGGTCGAGGCCCCGCACGTCGACCAGCGCGCCCGCGGCCAGCAGGTGGCGAGCGTACCGATCCACTCGCTCCGGCTGCCCGGGGTGAAGGCCGTGCAGGACGTCCTGCTCAGCGGCCCCGGCGAGACCCTGACGATCCGGCACGACACCAACGACGACGTCGCCTACGTCGCCGGGATCCGTGCAGCGCTGTCCGCCCTCGGATCCGCCCGCGGGCTCACCGTGGGGCTCGGCAGCGTCCTCGGCATCGGCTGACCCGGTGGGACGTGCAGCGCGGGCCGGCCGCGCGATCCGGTCGCCGTTCTGGGGCGCAGCGCTGATGACCCTGCTGTTGGCGCTCTACATCGTGCTCGTCGGGCAGCGGGCCGTGGCGTTCATCGCCACCGGCATCCCGATCGGGATCGGCATCGGCGTCGCCCTGTTCGTCGTCGCGGCGATCGGGGCGCTGCTGCTCGTGCTCGAGTTCCGCTTCGGCATCCGGATCACCCGGCTCGGCTCCCGGCTCGAGGCCGAGGGTGGTGCACCGGAGGACGTCGTGCCCGTGCGTCCGTCCGGCCGTCCGACGCGCGAGGCCGCCGACGAGCTCTTCCCGCAGTACAAGGCCGCCGTCGAGCAGGACCCGGCGGACTGGCGTGCCTGGTACCGGCTCGGGGTCGTCTACGACGCAGCCGGGGACCGCAAGCGTGCTCGTGCCGCGATGCGGACGGCCCTGTCGCGGTCGAGCGCCTGAGACCTGGTCAGAGGACCGCGTCGACCGCGTCCACCGCACGCGTGTACCGGAACGCGTAGCCGGACTCGAGCAGCTTCGTCGGCACCATCCGCTGACTCGACAGCAGCATCTCGTCGGCGGCGTCCTGGAGCGCCAGGCGCAGTGCGAACTCCGGGATCCGGAACAGGTACGGCCGGTGCAGGTCCTCGGCGACGCGCTTCGTGATGCGGTCGGCGACGACGGCTTCCGGACCGGCGAGGTTCACCGGCCCGCTGACGCCGGACGCCGACGGGCTCGTCGCCAGGTGCACGATCGCACCGACCTCGTCCTCGAGCGCGATCCACGGCCAGTGCTGCCCGCCGGTGCCGAGGCGCCCGCCGAGCCCCGCCCGGGTGAGCGGGATGAGGGGTGCGAGCGCGCCGCCGCCCTCGCCGATCACGATGCCCGTGCGCAGGGTCACCACACGGACGCCGTCCGGGGCAGCGTTCGCCGCGGATTCCCACGCGGTGCAGACGTCGGCGAGGAACCCGGTGCCGGGCGCCGCGTCGTCCTGCAGGACGTCCGCCGGGCGGTCGCCGTACACGCCGGACGCCGATCCGGACAGGAACAGCGCCGGGGGAGTGCTGGCGTGCCGCATGGCCTCGACCAGGGTGTCGGTCGCGTCGACGCGGGAGCGCCGGATCTCCTCGCGGTACTTCGCGGTCCAGGGCAGCTTGCCGATGTTCGCCCCCGCCAGGTTGATCACCACGTCGGCACCGTCGACGATGGCCGGGTCGAGCGGCCGGCGACCCGGGGCCCACCGGAACTCGGTGGCCGTGTGCGGCTCGCGTCGGACGAGCGTGGTCACGTGGTGGCCCGCCTCGCGCAACGCGCGGACGAGCGGGGTGCCGATGAAACCGGACGCGCCGGCGATCAGGATCGAGAGCGGCTGTTCCGCCTTGTCTGCCATGCGTGCCACGCTACTCACCCGACGTAGGCTTCTGTGTGTGAGCGACAGCGAGACCGTGCAGCCCGACCCCACCGTGCCGACCCCGTACGAGGACCTGCTCCGCCGGGTCCTCACCGAGGGCACGCCGAAGGGTGACCGCACCGGCACCGGGACCCGCAGCCTGTTCGGCGCGCAGCTCCGCTACGACCTGTCGAAGGGCTTCCCGCTCGTGTCCACGAAGCGCGTGCACTTCAAGTCGATCGCGTACGAGCTGCTCTGGTTCCTGCGCGGCGACGGCAACGCCACCTGGCTGCAGGAGCACGGTGTCCGGATCTGGAACGAGTGGGCGGACGAGGACGGCGACCTCGGCCCCGTCTACGGCGTGCAGTGGCGCTCGTGGCCGACCCCGTCCGGCGAGCACGTCGACCAGATCGCCCAGGTCATCGACCAGATCCGCACGAACCCCGACAGCCGCCGGCTCATCGTCTCGGCGTGGAACGTCGCCGACATCCCGGACATGGCGCTCGCCCCGTGTCACGCGTTCTTCCAGTTCTACGTCAACGACGGCAAGCTCTCGTGCCAGCTCTACCAGCGCAGCGCCGACATGTTCCTCGGTGTCCCGTTCAACATCGCGTCGTACGCCCTGCTGACCCACATGATCGCCGCGCAGACCGGACTCGAGGTCGGCGACTTCGTCTGGACCGGCGGCGACTGCCACGTCTACGACAACCACGTCGAGCAGGTCGAGGAGCAGCTGTCCCGCACGGCGTACGCCCTGCCGACGCTCGAGCTCGCGCCGCGCGACTCGATCGACGACTACGAGTACGAGGACTTCACCGTCGTCGGCTACCACCACCACCCGGCGATCAAGGCCGCGGTCGCCGTCTGATGATCGGCATGGTCTGGGCCCGGTCGACCGACGGGGTCATCGGGGCCGACGGCGGCATGCCCTGGCACGTGCCCGAGGACCTCGCGCACTTCAAGCAGGTCACCGGCGACGGCACGGTGCTCATGGGCCGTCGCACCTGGGAGTCCCTGCCGGAGCGCTTCCGCCCGTTGCCCGGTCGGCGCAACGTGGTGCTCACCCGTGACGCGTCCTGGACCGTCGACGGGGCCGAGGTGGTGCACGACCTCGCGACCGCGCTCGACGGTGCCGACGGTGCCGAGCGCCCCGTCTGGGTCATCGGCGGCGGCCAGGTCTACGCCGCAGCGCTGGACCGTGCCGACCGGGTGTCCGAGACCGTCATCGACGTCGACGTGCCCGGCGACACCGTCGCACCGACGCTCGGCGCGGCGGCCGGCTGGACGCTCACCGACGAGGGCCCGTGGCAGGTGTCCCGCACGGGGACCCGCTACCGCTTCCTCGAGTGGCGCCGCAGCGCGTCCTGAACGACAGCGGCTCGCGGTGCCCCGTGCTCGCGGGCGTCGCGCCTGTGCTCGCGCCCGCTCGCGGGCGTCGCGCCCCAGTGAGTCGGGGCGCGACGGCCGTGGCGGGGCGCGACGCGGGCCGGGACCCGGGCGTGAGCGGCGGGACGGACGTGATCCGGGCCTCCCGTCCGCGCCGCAGGCAGGCGACCGTCCACCCGGACGGCGGCCATCGCGCGCATCCCCGGTACGCTGGTGCCCGTGTCCCCGCGTGAGAATCCCTTCGGTCAGGTCCTCGTCGCCCTCGTGACCCCGTTCACGGCCGACGGCGAGGTCGACTGGCCCGGCGTCGAGCAGCACATCGACGACTGCATCACCGCCGGCGCCGACGGCATCGTCGTCACCGGCACCACGGGCGAGACCAGCACGCTGACCGACCCCGAGAAGCTCCGTCTGGTCGAGGTCGGCAAGTCCGTCGCCGCGGGCCGCGCGAAGATCATCACGGGTGGCGGGTCGAACGAGACCGCGCACGCGATCCACCTGTACAAGCAGAGCGAGAAGGCCGGCGCGGACGGCGTGATGATCGTCACGCCGTACTACAACAAGCCGACCCAGTCGGGCGTGCTCACCCACTTCCGGATGATCGCCGACGCCACCGACCTGCCGGTGATCCTGTACGACATCCCGGGGCGCACCGGCATCCCGATCACGTACGAGACGATCGTGCGGGCGTCGCACCACCCGAACATCCTCGCCGTGAAGGACGCCAAGGGCGACTTCGCCGAGGTGTCCCGCGTGCTCAACAACACCGACCTCATGTACTTCTCCGGCGACGACACCAACGTGCTCCCGCACCTGTCGATCGGCGCGACGGGCCTGATCGGCGTCACCGCGAACATCACGAGCACGCCGTACCGCACCATCATCGACGCCGTGAACCGCGGCGACCTGGCGACCGCCACCGCCGAGCACAAGCGCGTCGAGCCACTCGTCCGCGCCGTGATGACCCACGTGCCCGGCACCGTCGCGGCGAAGTACATCCTGCACGGGCTCGGCCGCATCGGCAGCCCGCGCGTCCGTCTGCCGCTCGTCGGCCCCGAGGACTCCGAGGCGTACGCCATCGAGACCTCGCTCGAAGCCGTGCGCGACGTGCCCGGCGCCGACTTCTCGAACTTCCGCCCCGACCGCAACGCTGCGGCCGGCGGCGCTCTGCCAAAGGTGCCAGGCACCACCCGCTAGCGAACACCGCGGCGCGCTCCTCGCGCGTCGCCTGAATCCGTAGGACCGAATGCCCACACAAGTCTCCACACCGCAGCCGCTCGAACCCGGAACCCTCCGCGTCATCCCCATCGGGGGACTCGGCGAGATCGGTCGCAACATGACCGTCTACGAGTACGAGGGCAAGCTGCTCATCGTCGACGCCGGCGTGCTCTTCCCCGAGGAGCACCAGCCCGGGGTCGACCTGATCCTGCCGGACTTCGCGCCGATCCGTGACCGTCTCGACGACGTCCTCGGTGTCGTGCTCACGCACGGCCACGAGGACCACATCGGTGCCGTCCCGTACCTGCTGAAGCTCCGCGACGACATCCCGCTGATCGGCTCCACGCTGACCCTCGCGCTCGTCGAGGCCAAGCTCAAGGAACACCGGATCAAGCCGTACACGCTCGTCGTGGCCGAGGACCAGACCGAGCAGCTCGGCCCGTTCCACCTCGAGTTCGTGGCCGTGAACCACTCCATCCCGGACGCCCTCGCCGTCTCGATCACGACCCCCGCCGGTCGTGTCCTGCACACGGGCGACTTCAAGATGGACCAGCTCCCGCTGGACGACCGCATCACCGACCTCCGTGCGTTCGCGCGTCTGGGGGAGCAGGGCGTCGACCTGTTCCTGCCGGACTCCACGAACGCCGACGTGCCCGGCTTCACCGCCCCTGAGCGCGACATCGGCCCGGTGCTCGAGAACATCATCACGCGCGCCCGCAAGAAGGTCGTCGTGGCGAGCTTCTCGTCGCACGTGCACCGTGTGCAGCAGGTCCTCGACGCCGCCGCGGCCGCGAACCGCAAGGTCGCGTTCATGGGGCGCTCGATGATCCGCAACATGACCATCGCCGCCGACCTCGGCTACCTCCGCGTGCCCGAGAACGTCCTCATCGACACCAAGAAGGCGAAGAACGTCCCCGACGACCAGATCGTCTACATGTCGACGGGGTCGCAGGGCGAGCCGATGGCCGTGCTCGCGCGCATGGCGAACCTCGAGCACCAGATCGAGATCGGCGAGGGCGACACCGTCATCCTCGCCTCGTCGCTGATCCCGGGCAACGAGAACGCCGTGTACCGCGTCATCGACGGGCTGACGAAGCTCGGCGCGAAGGTCGTGCACAAGGGCAACGCCAAGGTGCACGTCTCCGGACACGCCTCGGCCGGCGAACTGCTCTACTGCTACAACATCCTGCGCCCGCGCAACGTCCTGCCCGTGCACGGCGAACACCGTCACCTCTACGCGAACGCCGACCTGGCGATCCAGACGGGTGTGCCGCCGCGCAACGTGATCCTCGGGCAGGACGGTATCGTCGTCGACCTGAAGGACGGCGTCGCGACGGTCGCCGGGCAGCTCGACATCGGCTACGTGTACGTCGACGGCTCGACCGTGGGCGAGATCACCGACGCCGACCTCAAGGACCGCCGCGTGCTGTCCGAAGAGGGCTTCATCTCGGTCTTCGCCGCGGTGGACTTCACCACCGGCCAGTGCGTCATCGGCCCGGAGATCCAGTCGCGCGGCTTCGCCGAGGACGACTCCGTGTTCGACGACGTCCGTCCGCAGATCGCCAAGGCGATCGCCGAGGCGGCCGCCAACGGCACGCGCGACTCGCACGCGTTCGCGCAGGTCGTCCGCCGCACGGTCGGCCGCTGGGTCAACACCAAGCACCGCCGTCGTCCGATGATCGTCCCGGTGGTCATCGAGGCGTAGCGCGTCCGTCGCGTCAGTCGCGTTCATCGCGGTCGACCGGGAGGCCCGTCCAGCGTCCGTCACGGATGCTGCGGCGGGCCTCCCTTGGTTTGTCCTGGGAGGGGATTAGGGTTCTGCCCATGGCCGGAGGCACCAAGTCGACCACGCGCTCGCGCGCGTCCACGTCGTCCCGTGGGAACGGGACGCGCGGTTCGTCGCGCACCCAGGCCACGACGAAGAAGCTGCCGCAGGCGGCACCGACCCCGGTGTTCCGCGAGCAGAACCCGCTCGTGACGTTCTGGCTCGCGATGGCGCACGGCGTCGGCGCGATGTTCCGACTGCTCGGCAAGGAGTCCCTCGAGAAGGACCAGCGGCGTGACGGGTTCCCGTTCCTGCTGTTCGTGCTGGCCATCGCCGGTGCGGTCGTCGAGTGGCTCAACCCGACGAACGGCGTGTCGGTCGCACTCGACGCGTACACGTTCGGCGGGCTGTTCGGCCGGCTGGCGTTCGCCCTGCCGGTGATCATGATCGTCTTCGCCGGATGGCTGTTCCGGCACCCGGCCTCGGTGCACGACAACACCCGGATCGGCATCGGCCTCGGGATCCTGCTCGTCGCGATCGCCTCGCTCTGCCACGTCTTCGGCGGGCAGCCGAGCGCAGCGGACGGCATGCCCGCCCTGGCTGCGGCCGGCGGTGTGCTCGGCTGGGTCGTGATCGGCTGGCTCGTCACGATCGCGACCGCGTGGGTCGCGGTCCCGGTGGCGATCGTGCTGCTCGTGCTCTCCCTCTTCATCATCACCAAGACGCCGCCGAACAAGGTCGGCCGTCGGCTGCACGAGCTGTACGCGTACCTGTTCGGCGCCCCTGCCCCGGCCGCCGAACCCGAGGTCGAAGCGGCAGCAGCGGCGCCCGCCACCCGCACAAAGACGGCCAAGCGCGGCAAGAAGGGCGACACCGACTTCCAGCTGTTCGACGACCTCGGCTTCGGCGAGGAGCAGGCTGCTGTCGACGGTGACGCCGGCGGCGACGTGCCGTGGTGGCGGCGGAACAAGTCCGGGCGCGAAGAGGACCCGGCGTACGACAGTCCCGTCCTGCCCCCGGCCACCGGTGTCGCGCCGACGGCCCCGCCCGCCGCGGCGGCTGCACCCGCTGGCCCGGTGGTCAACCCCAACGCGGGCGCTGCTGCCGGTCTCGTGGACCTGACACCGGCCGAACCCGCCTCGGTCAACCTCAACGACTCCGTCGAACAGGACCTGCAGGTCGCCGAGCAGGCCCTGCGGGACTTCGGCACCGATGTCCCCGCGCGTCCGGAGCCGACCGCGGCGATCCGCCCCGCGGTGCCCGAGGTGGTCGCGGCCCCCCTCGTCGAGGACCCCGTCGTCGACGAGCCCGAGGAACTCTCCGCTGCGGCGACCGACGACGACCCCTCGAAGCCGTACCGCCTGCCGGCCGCCACCACCCTGAGTTCCGGCACCCCCTCGGTCGCCCGCAGCCAGGCGAACGACGACATCGTCGCCGCCATCACCGGTGTCCTGACGGAGTTCAAGGTCGACGCGAAGGTCACCGGGTTCTCCCGCGGCCCGACGGTCACCCGCTACGAGATCGAGCTCGGCCCGGGCGTCAAGGTCGAGCGCGTCACGGCACTGTCGAAGAACCTGTCCTACGCGGTGGCGTCCAACGAGGTCCGGATCCTCTCGCCGATCCCGGGCAAGAGCGCCATCGGCGTCGAGATCCCGAACTCCGACCGAGAGATCGTGTCCCTCGGCGACGTGCTGCGGTCGAACGCGGCGCGGAAGTCGAAGCACCCGATGACGATCGGCGTCGGCAAGGACGTCGAGGGCGGCTTCGTCGTCGCGAACCTGGCGAAGATGCCGCACCTACTCGTCGCCGGTTCGACCGGTTCCGGCAAGTCGGTCTTCATCAACTCGATGATCACGTCGCTGCTCATGCGCGCGAAGCCGTCCGAGGTCCGCATGGTCCTCGTCGACCCGAAGCGCGTCGAGCTCTCGATCTACGCCGGTGTCCCGCACCTCATCACGCCCATCATCACGAACCCGAAGAAGGCAGCCGAAGCGCTGCAGTGGGTCGTGAAGGAGATGGACATGCGGTACGACGACCTGGCGTCGTTCGGGTTCCGCCACGTCGACGACTTCAACAAGGCGATCGAGAACAACGAGATCGTCCTGCCCGCGGGCAGCGAGCGCAAGCTCAAGCCGTACCCGTACCTGCTCGTCGTCGTCGACGAGCTCGCGGACCTCATGCTCGTCGCCCCGCGCGACGTCGAGGAGTCGATCGTCCGCATCACCCAGCTCGCCCGTGCCGCCGGTATCCACCTCGTGCTCGCGACGCAGCGCCCGTCGGTGGACGTCATCACCGGCCTGATCAAGGCGAACGTGCCGTCCCGCATCGCCTTCGCGGTGACGAGCGTGACGGACTCCCGCGTCATCCTCGACCAGCCCGGCGCGGACAAGCTCATCGGCCAGGGCGACGCGCTGTTCCTGCCGATGGGGTCGTCGAAGTCCCTGCGCGTGCAGGGAGCGTGGGTGCAGGAGGGCGAGGTCGCCGAGGTCGTCCAGCACGTCACCCGCCAGGCCCAGCCCGAGTACCGGCAAGACGTCCAGGCCGTGGTCGAGCGCAAGGAGATCGACGCCGACATCGGCGACGACCTCGAACTGCTGCTCGCGGCGGTCGAACAGGTCGTCTCGACGCAGTTCGGCTCGACCTCGATGCTGCAGCGCAAGCTCCGGGTCGGCTTCGCCAAGGCCGGTCGCCTGATGGACCTGATGGAGTCCCGCGACATCGTCGGGCCGTCCGAGGGCTCGAAGGCCCGCGACGTGCTCGTCACCACCGACCAGCTACCCGCGGTGCTCGCGAAGCTCCGCGGCGAGGAACCACCGGCTGCTCCGGCGCCTGTGGCCCCCGTGCCCGGCCCGAGTGACGACGGCGACCGCTACGGCGCCGACCCCGTGGGCGACATGACCCGCGGGTACGATGAAGTGCACGACGAGCCCGATGAGGACGCGTGGGGACTGACGGGCAGGGAGTGAAGGCGATGACCGCCTCGGACGGCACGGACACGACACACGGCGCGAAGTTCCCCTGGCGCGGGCGACTGCTCCGCAAGGGTCCCGGCCCCGCATCGACGGCGAACGTCGCGAACATCATCACCGTGGTGCGCATCCTCATGGCGCCGCTGTTCTTCGTGCTGCTCCTCGCCGACGCCGGCGACGACGGCCCGTTGCGCATCTGGGCGGCCATCGTGTTCGTCGTCGCGATCGTGACCGACAGCGCCGACGGCATCATCGCCCGGCGGCAGAACCTGGTGACCGACTTCGGCAAGCTCGTCGACCCGATCGCCGACAAGGTCCTGATCGGCGGCGCGCTCGTCGCCCTGTCGATCCTGGCCGAGCTGCCCTGGTACGTGACCGTGCTCATCATGGTGCGCGAGATCGGCATCACGGTGTTCCGCTTCGCAGTGCTGTCGGACCGGGTGATCCCGGCCAGTCGCGGCGGCAAGATCAAGACCGTGCTGCAGGCCGTCGCCCTGACGTCGGCACTCTTCCCGTGGTGGGAGCTCGTCGGTGACTGGGCGCACTGGGTCAACGTGGTGCTGATGAGCGCCGCCTTCCTGGCGACCGTGCTCAGCGGCATCGACTACCTGTACCAGGCTTGGAAGCACAACCGGACCACCGCGTGACGCAGGCCGACGACGCGACCGGCGCCGTGCCTCCCGGCCCTGTCGACACGGTCGACGCGATCGCGCAGGACCTGGTCGCCGACCTGACGCGTCGCGGTGCGACCGTCGCCGTGGCGGAGTCGCTCACCGGCGGGTTGGTGGTGTCGACGCTCGTCGGTGTTCCGGGGGCGAGCGCCGTGGTGCGCGGGGGAGTCGTGGCCTACGCGACGCCCGTCAAGCACACCGTGCTCGGGGTGTCGTCGGCGTTGCTGGCCGCCAACGGGGCCGTCGATCCCGAGGTCGCGCGGCAGATGGCGGTCGGTGTCCGCACCGCGCTGTCCGTCGACGGTGAGCCGGCGACGTGGGGGATCAGCACGACCGGCGTGGCCGGGCCCGATCCGCAGGACGGCAAGCCGGTCGGTACCGTCTTCATCGGGATCGCATCGGCGGACGGCGCCACCGCCTGGGAACTGCACCTCGACGGGGGCCGCCAGGCAATCCGGACGGCCACCGTCTCCGAACTCCTGACACGGATGTCGTCCGTGGTCCGGGGCCGGGAATAGGTCTCGTTTCCACTGGGTTACATCTCACGCAATCTCCAGCAGGACGGCAGCCAGCCTGGTTAGCATGCTCGAACCGGCAACGCTACTGTTGCTGAACCCGAACTCGATCCTCCGGATCGGGCGGGCGCGGAGACGACAGAGAGGAGGAGTTCTCATGGTTCTCGTTCGTCAGGAAATCGGCGATGTGCTTCGGGACTTCCGCTTGCAGAAGGGCCGGACCCTCCGTCAGGTCGCGTCCAAGGCCAGTGTGGCTCTCGGGTACCTCAGTGAGGTCGAGCGTGGTCAGAAAGAGGCCAGCTCGGAGATCCTCGCGTCCGTCGCGGACGCGCTGGACACCCCCATCTCCACGATCATGCGCGAGGTGGGCGACCGCCTCGCGATCGTCGAAGGACTCACTCCCGTCCCCGACACGCTCCCGGACGACCTCGTCGCCGAGTTCGACAACGACCTCGCAGTGCGCTGAGCGCCTCGCACTGAACGCCCCCGCCGGAACCTCCCGGCGGGGGCGTTCTGCGTTCGGAGACGCTTTAGGCTTGTCGGATGCGGGTGAGTGAGTTCTGGCGTGCCGTCGACCAGGTGTTCGGCGAGGCCTACGGGTCCGTGGTCAGCCGTGACGTCGTGCTCGAGGACCTCGGTGGCCGCTCGGCCGTGGACGCCCTCGCCGCCGGCATCGACGCCCGTCGGGTGTGGGATGCCCTCTGCGACTCGCAGGACGTCCCGCTCGACCGGCGGCACGGCAAGGGCTTGGCCGAGCCGCAGAACTGAGGCGGCAGCGCTCCGTCGCGCCACCGCCGCCGCCCGAAACTGTGTTCGGCGTGTTGCTCGAACGGGTGTTCGATCGGTGGTACGTTCCTCCACAGCGGCGTCGCCCGGGTGTTCCATCCACAGATCGCGTGACCGTCGGCAGTGATGTCGGTGGCCAGCCATAGGTTGATGGACATCGGGAACAGCCCGAAGCCTTGTCGCAGAACCATCGGCCTTGCACCACCGGCCGGCGTGGACGCGACAGCCTACAGGCGGCCGAACACGAGCACGAAGGAGCACCCCATGCCATCACCGGCAGACCGCGAAAAGGCCCTCGAGACCGCACTCGCACAGATCGACAGGCAGTTCGGCAAGGGTGCGATCATGCGCCTCGGTTCGGACGAACGCGCACCCGTCAACGTCATCCAGACGGGGTCGGTGGCGCTCGACGTCGCGCTCGGCATCGGGGGACTGCCCCGCGGCCGCATCGTCGAGATCTACGGCCCGGAGTCCTCGGGTAAGACGACCCTCACCATCCACGCCATCGCCAACGCCCAGCGTGCCGGTGGCATCGCGGCCTTCATCGACGCCGAGCACGCGCTCGACCCGGAGTACGCCAAGAAGCTCGGTGTCGACATCGACGCCCTGCTCGTGTCGCAGCCGGACACCGCCGAGCAGGCGCTCGAGATCGCGGACATGCTCGTTCGCTCGGGCTCGATCGATCTCATCGTGATCGACTCGGTCGCAGCACTGGTGCCGCGCGCCGAGATCGAGGGCGAGATGGGTGACTCCCACGTCGGTCTGCAGGCCCGCCTCATGTCCCAGGCGCTGCGCAAGCTCGCCGGTGGGCTGAACCAGACGCAGACCACGATGATCTTCATCAACCAGTTGCGCGAGAAGATCGGTGTGTTCTTCGGTTCCCCGGAGACCACCTCGGGCGGTAAGGCACTGAAGTTCTACGCGTCCGTCCGCCTCGACATCCGTCGCATCGAGACGCTGAAGAGCGGCACCGACGCGGTGGGCAACCGCACGCGTGTCAAGGTCGTCAAGAACAAGATGGCGCCGCCCTTCAAGCAGGCCGAGTTCGACATCCTGTACGGCGTCGGCATCTCGCGCGAAGGCTCGCTGCTCGACTTCGGTGTCGACCACGGCATCGTCAAGAAGTCGGGTGCCTGGTACACCTACGACGGCGACCAGCTCGGGCAGGGCAAGGAGAACTCGCGTTCCTTCCTGATCCAGAACCCCGAGACGGCTGCTGAGATCGAGGGCAAGATCCTCGCCAAGCTCGGCGTCGGTGGCGCCAAGGCGGAAGAGGCCCCGGTCGAGTCGATCGCGCCGAAGCTCGCGGAGCGCAAGGGAGCGTGAGCACCGACCACGACGACGACGGCCTCGCACCGGTGACCGACCTGTTCGGTGCGAGGTCCCGTCGTCGGGCCCCGGCAACTGCGGAGCCCACCCCCGAACCCGAGCCGACAGTGCCCAGCGTTCCGGAGCCCGTGCTCGAGGACGATGCGGACACCCCCGTCCCACTGCCGATCCGGGGGCCGCGTGCACAGGCCGACTGGGTCTCGCCGGTCATCGGCGACGGTTCCGGTCGGAGCACGCGGGCCGAGCAGGACGGCTACGACGACGACGGGGCAGACGCCACGACGGCGTCGGTCTTCTCGATCGCCGGTGGCGAAGAACTCGACCCTGCGGACGCTCCGCGCCCCCTGGACGAGCAGCGCGCCGACGCCGAGCGGCTCAGCATGCGGGCGCTCGGCCGCAAGGGCATGAGCGAGTCCGAGATGCGGACACTGCTCGCCCAGCAGGACCTCGACCCCGACGTGGTCGAGCACGAGATCGAACGACTCACCCGTGTCGGGCTGCTCGACGACGTCGCCCTCGCCACCGACCTGGTGGACCGCCTGCACGCCCGCAAGGGTCTGGGGCGGCAGGGCGTGGTCACCGAGCTGCGTCGTCGTGGCATCGACCAGATCGCGATCGACACTGCGCTCGACGAAGCCGCGGACGACGAGGACGACGAGTTCATCCGGGCCCAGGAGCTCGCCGACAAGCGTGCGCCGCAGATGCGCGGGCTCGACCGTGCGACCGCCGAGCGTCGGCTGTCGGGGTTCCTGATGCGCAAGGGCTACGGCTCGGGCGTGGTGCGGATCGCCGTCCAGCGGGCCCTCGACGGCGGCGGACGTCGGCCTCCGACGGGCCGCGGGACCGTGCGCTTCGAGTAGTCGCCCCGACCTACACTGGGACGACCATGGCCACCGTCGCAGCGCGCCAGCGCACCTACGAAGTCCGCACCTACGGGTGCCAGATGAACGTGCACGACTCCGAGCGGCTGAGCGGGTCGCTGCAGGCGGCGGGCTACACGGCTGCGGACGGCGAGCAGGCCGACGTCGTCGTGATGAACACCTGTGCGGTGCGCGAGAACGCCGACAACCGTCTGTACGGCAACCTCGGGCAGCTGGCGGGCATCAAGCGCGACCACCCCGGCATGCAGATCGCCGTCGGAGGGTGCCTGGCGCAGAAGGACAAGAACGTCATCCTCGAGAAGGCGCCTTGGGTAGACGTGGTCTTCGGCACGCACAACATGGGCTCGTTGCCGACGCTGCTCGAACGTGCGCGGCACAACGACGAGGCGCAGATCGAGATCCTCGAGGCGCTCGACGTGTTCCCGTCGACGCTGCCGACCAAGCGGGACTCGACCCACAGCGGGTGGGTGTCGATCTCGGTCGGGTGCAACAACACATGCACGTTCTGCATCGTCCCGTCGCTCCGCGGCAAGGAGAAGGACCGCCGCCCGGGTGACGTCCTCGCCGAGATCCAGGCGCTCGTCGACGACGGCGCGATCGAGGTCACGCTGCTCGGGCAGAACGTGAACTCGTACGGGGTCGAGTTCGGCGACCGTCAGGCGTTCGGCAAGCTGCTGCGCGCGGCCGGCACCATCGACGGCCTCGAGCGCATCCGCTTCACGAGTCCGCACCCGGCGGCATTCACCGACGACGTCATCGACGCCATGGCCGAGACCCCGAACGTCATGCCGCAGCTGCACATGCCGTTGCAGTCCGGGTCCGACCGAGTCCTCAAGGCCATGCGCAGGAGCTACCGCAGCGAGCGATTCCTCGGCATCCTCGACCGGGTGCGCGCGAAGATCCCGAACGCGGCGATCTCGACCGACATCATCGTCGGTTTCCCCGGCGAGACGGAAGAGGACTTCGCGGACACCCTCCGCGTCGTCGAGCAGGCACGGTTCGCCAGCGCCTTCACGTTCCAGTACTCGATCCGCCCCGGCACCCCGGCGGCGACGATGGACGACCAGCTGCCGAAGCACGTCGTGCAGGAGCGGTACGATCGGCTCGTCGCGCTGCAGGAACGCATCACCGCTGAAGAGAACGCCGCGCAGGTCGGCCGGAGCGTCGAGGTCCTCGTCGCGACGGGCGAGGGACGGAAGGACGACGCGACCCGCCGGTTGTCCGGACGCGCCGAGGACTCGCGGCTCGTGCACTTCGCCGTGCCGGAGGGCTCCGCGGTCCCGCGACCCGGCGACGTCGTGACGGTCGAGATCACCCGAGCAGCTCCGCACTTCCTGATCGCCGACGACGACGCTCCGCTGCGCATCCGGCGCACCCGGGCGGGCGACGCCTGGGACCGCGCCGAGGCCGAGAGCTGCGGCGTGCCGACCCCGGCGGCGCCCGGCGACGGTCCGCGTCCGGTGTCGCTCGGGCTGCCCACGCTCCGTGTCGGGCGCTGACGCCTCCCTCGGGGTGGACGAGGTGATCGCCGTCGTCGGGGCGACGGGGACGGGCAAGTCCGACCTCGGGATCGCGATCGCCGAACGCCTCCGCGCCGCCGGCCGGAACGCCGAGATCGTCAACGCCGATGCGATGCAGCTGTACCGCGGCATGGACATCGGCACCGCGAAGCTCCCGCTCGACGAACGGCACGGCATCCCGCACCACCAACTCGACGTGCTCGAGGTCACCGACGAGGCGAGCGTCGCCGCCTACCAGGTGGCCGCCCGAGCCGACGTGGACCGCATCCGCGCCGACGGCGGTGTCGCCGTGCTCGTCGGCGGCAGTGGTCTCTACGTGTCCTCCGTCCTGTTCGACCTGGCGTTCCCCGGCACCGACCCGGAACTCCGCGCGCAGCTCGAGCGCGAGCACGACGAGCTCGGTCCGGGCATCCTGCTCGAGCGGCTCCGCCGCATGGACCCGGCGGCCGCAGCGACGATCGATGCACGCAACCCACGGCGGTTGATCCGGGCACTCGAGATCGCGAGCCGATCCGAGGTCGTGACCCCGAGCCTCCCGTCCGCGCCCCGCGTCTGGCGACCGTCCCGGATCCTGCACCTTCGACGGGATCGTGAGCAGCTGGTCGCGGCGCTGCACGCGCGTGCGGCGGGCATGTTCGCTGCCGGGCTCGTCGACGAAGCGGCGGCGCTGCGCGAGCAGGGCATCGAAGACGGGAAGACCGCGCGGGCCGCGATCGGGTACTCGCAGGCGCTCGACGTGCTGCGGGGGACGTCGACGACCGAGGCGGCGGTCGAGGCGACCGGCATCGCGACGCGCAAGTACGCCCGCCGGCAGGTGTCGTGGTTCCGTCGATACGCCGACGCCGAGACCCTCGACGTCACCGGAGCCGACCGCGGGGACCTGTCGGAACTGGCCCGTAGGATCGTCCCGTGACCGAGCTGCACTTCACCAAGGGCCAGGGGACCGGCAACGACTTCGTCCTGTTCGCCGACCCCGACGCCACCGTCGATCTGACCCCCGAGCGGGTCCGTGCGATCGCGGACCGACGCTTCGGTGTGGGCGGCGACGGCGTGATCCGTGCGGTGCGGTCCGAAGCGATCCCCGAAGGACGTGCCCTGGTGGCCGTCGAACCCGCCGCGACGTGGTTCATGGACTACCACAACGCCGACGGCACGATCGCCGAGATGTGCGGCAACGGGATCCGGGTGTTCGCGCGGTACCTGACCGAGTCCGGCCTGGTCGAGCTCGCACCCGGCGAGACCCTGACCGTCGGCAGCCGCAAGGGCCTGGTCGACATCCAGCGGACCACGAACGGCTTCGCTGCCGACCTCGGCCGGTGGGGTCTGGGCATCGAGGGCGGCGGCTCCGACGACGTCATGGTGCGCGCCAAGAACCTCGACGGCGCCCGGCCAGGCGTCGGCATCGACGTCGGCAACCCGCACGTCGTCGTCGCCGTCGCGACCGAGGACGAACTCGCCGACCTCGACCTGACCTTCCTGCCCGTGCTCGACCCGGCGCCCGAGCACGGTGCCAACGTCGAGTTCGTGCTGCCCGGTGACCCGCTCATCAACGACGGCGTCGGCGAGATCACGATGCGGGTGCACGAGCGGGGCAGTGGCGAGACGCTGTCGTGCGGCACCGGTGCGGTGGCTGCTGCGCTCGCGACGCGGTACTGGGTCGGCTCTGGTGCGCCGGACACCTGGCGCGTGCGGGTGCCGGGCGGCGTGGTGACGGTGCGGATGTTCGCGGCGGAGGACGGCGAGCACGTCTCGCTGTCCGGGCCGGCCGAGCTCGTGTTCTCCGGGGACTTGACGGTCTGACGCTGGGCGGGGCGCCGGGGGCGGGGCGCCGCGCCCCGCTGGGGCGGCGCGCGTCGTTTCGTGAGCAGAAATGGTCGGGTGCCCTGCGGCGACTCGACCATTTCTGCTCACGAAGCTGGACCGGCGCGGCGCGACGCGGTGCGCGCCGTGCGCCGCCTGCTTACGCGGTCCGGTGCACGCGGATGACGCGGAACCCCTTGTCGGTGGACGCCCGTGCGACGTGGAACCCGGCCCCGAGCGCACCGACGAGCCACTTCTGCAACGAGTCACCCCCGAGGTCCTTCGACACCACGAGCCAGGCGTCGCCCTCGACCTCGAGCCGGGGCAGCCACGTCAGCAGGATCTCGTGGAGTTCGTCCTTGCCGACGCGGATCGGCGGGTTCGACCAGATCGTCCGGAACCGCAGGTCGTCCGGGACGTCGTCGGGCAGGGCGATGGTGACGTTCGAAGCACCGGCGGCCTCGGCGTTGGTCCGAGCGAGCCCGAGCACCCGTTCGTTGACGTCGACGCCCCACACCGAGGCGTCGGGGGAGTGCAGCGCCATCGTGATCGCGATCGGGCCCCAGCCGCATCCGACGTCGAGCAGGGCGCCGTCGTGCGCGGGCGGCGGGACGGAACCGAGCAGCACGCGGGTGCCGCGGTCCAGGCCATCCGGGCTGAAGACCCCTGCTGCCGTGGTCAGCGTGAGCGACCGGCCGGCGAGGGTGACGTCGATCTGGCGTTCGCGGGTGTCCGATGACGGGTTCGCGGAGAAGTAGTGGTCGTTCGCCATGGATGAACCGTAGCGGGAACCCGGTGTGTCCGAGGCCCGCCGGAGGTACCCTGTGGACAGGATGACGGATACCCATCAGCAGAACGACCAGACCAACGACGACAGCGCAGACGGTGTCGTCGAACGGGTGTTGCGCAACGCCGACCGCCGCGCAGCATCGTCCATCTTCGCCCCCGCCCAGGCGATCCAGACCCGCTCGGTCGACGAGCACGGGTGGGACGGCGACGGCGACCAGTACGACCGTGAGGACCGGGCGGCCCTGCGCCGCGTCGCCGGCCTCTCCACCGAGCTCGAGGACGTCACCGAGGTCGAGTACCGCCAGCTGCGGCTCGAGCAGGTCGTCCTGATCGGCGTGTACCCGCACGGTGACGCGCAGGACGCCGAGAACTCCCTGCGGGAGCTGTCCGCCCTGGCCGAGACGGCCGGCGCGGTGGTCCTCGACGGACTCCTCCAGCGTCGACCGAACCCGGACCCGGCGACCTACCTCGGCAAGGGCAAGGCGGAAGAACTCGCGATGGTCGTCAAGGCCACCGGCGCCGACACGGTGATCGCGGACACCGAGCTCGCCCCGTCGCAGCGCCGTGCGCTCGAGGACGTCGTGAAGGTCAAGGTCATCGACCGCACGGCCGTGATCCTCGACATCTTCAGCCAGCACGCGAAGACCCGAGAGGGCAAGGCCCAGGTCGAGCTCGCGCAGCTCCAGTACCTGCTGCCCCGACTGCGCGGCTGGGGTGACTCGATGTCCCGGCAGGCCGGTGGTCAGGTCTCCGGCGGTGCGGGTATGGGTTCGCGTGGTCCCGGTGAGACGAAGATCGAGCTCGACCGACGTCGCATCCACACCCGCATGTCGAAGCTCCGCCGCCAGATCGCCGGGTTCCGCCCCGCGCGCGAGGCGAAGCGCGCCGACCGCCACCGCAACGAGGTGCCGAGCGTCGCGATCGCCGGCTACACGAACGCGGGCAAGTCCTCGCTCCTGAACCGTCTGACGAGCGCCGGGGTGCTGGTGCAGAACCAGCTGTTCGCGACGCTGGACGCCACGGTCCGCCGGACCGAGAGCACGAAGGGCCGCGAGTTCACCTTCGTGGACACGGTCGGCTTCGTCCGGAACCTGCCGCACCAGCTGGTCGAGGCCTTCCGCTCCACCCTCGAGGAGGTCGGCGAGGCCGACGTCATCGTGCACGTGGTCGACGGCTCGCACCCCGACCCCGGGGCGCAGCTCGCGACCGTGCGCGAGGTCATCGGCGACGTCGGCGCGCACGACATCCCCGAGATCGTCGTGTTCAACAAGGCCGACCTGATCGACGACGCACAGCGCCTGGTCCTGATCGGGCTCGCGTCGGACGCCGTCTTCGTGTCGGCCCGCACGGGCGAGGGCATCCCGGAGCTCCTCCGCACCATCGAGGAGCGCCTGCCGGAGCCCGACGTCGAGCTCACGGTGGTCGTGCCCTACGACCGCGGTGACCTCGTCTCCACGCTGCACGACGCCGGCGCGGTCGACTCCGTCGACTACGTCGAGGACGGCACCCGCCTGCGCGTGCGTGTCTTCCAGCGCCAGGTCGCGGAGCTCGATCCGTACGTGGTCGCTCCCGTCACGTCATGACGGTCGGCACCGATTGACGGCCGGGAGGCCCGCCCCGCGTCCGTCGCGCGGGTCCGGTCCGGCCGCGGTTCCGTCCAACGCCGCATGACCAGAATCGGCTCGAACCACGAGATCTCGTGGTTCGAGCCGATTGTTGTCGTGCGCCGGTCAGTGCCCGGCGTGCTTCACAGGGAGCGGAGGACCGCGACGACCTTGCCGAGCACCGACGCCGCGTCGCCGAGGATCGGCTCGAACGCGGTGTTGCGGGGGAGCAGCCACGTGTGGCCGTCACGCTGGCGGAAGACCTTGACGGTGGCTTCTTCGTCGAGCATGGCGGCGACGATGTCACCGTTCTCGGCGGTCTGCTGCGAGCGGACGACCACCCAGTCGCCGTCGCAGATCGCGGCGTCGATCATCGACTCGCCGACGACCTTGAGCATGAAGAGGTCGCCGGTACCGACGAGCTGCCGGGGGAGCGGGACGATCTCGTCGACGTGCTGCTCCGCCGTGATCGGGACACCGGCGGCGATCCGGCCGACCAGGGGCACGAGCGTGGTGGCGTCGACGTCGGGACCGGTGACGTCCGGGGTGGGCTCGTCGACCAGGACCTCGAGCGCACGCGGACGGTTCGGGTCGCGGCGGATCCAGCCGCCGAGCTCGAGCTGGCCGAGTTGGTGGGACACGCTCGACAGCGAGGAGAGCCCGGCCGCGTCGCCGATCTCACGCATGCTCGGCGGGTAGCCCCGCGAGGCGATGGACGCGCGGATGGCGTCGAGGATCGTCTGCTGCTTCGCGGTCAGCGGCTTCTGGCCCCGCAGTTCGTCCACCACGTCGTCTCGCTTTCGTCGGTGCTGAGCGGCCGTGGCGGGAATGTCGGTGGTCCCCGTTTGACTTGTCCCAGTCGATCGAAACAGTATCCGACCGGTCAACCCCGGACAAACACCTGTTCGAGCGTGTCGCAAGAAAACCCCGCAGAAATCCTCTCCCAGGACTTGTGCGTCGTCTGATTCGAAACTATGTTCGGTACACGACTTCGGTTCACCCGAACGGGAAGGCAAGAACGACATGAGCACCATCGCCATCGCTGACATCCAGCGCACCGCGGCCCCCGCCGCGCGCGTCCGCCTGCGCCTGACGCGCCGCGGCCGTATCGTCTTCACGACGCTCGCCGCGCTCCCCCTCCTCATCGTCGTCGCCTTCTTCGTCCTGAACGGCGGGCAAGCATCCGCCGGTGACGCCGCCGCTGGTGGCGCCCGGACGCAGTTCGACACGGTCACGATCCAGCCGGGCGAGACGCTCTGGCAGCTGGCCGAGGACACCGCGCCGAACGCCGACCCGCGCGACTTCGTGCAGGACGTCATCAGCCTCAACGCCCTCGACGGCTCCGGGCTGCAGGCCGGCGAGCAGATCGCCATCCCGACGAAGTACACCTCCGGCCAGTAGCTGCCGGACGTGGTCGACGGCAGTCCCGTCCGGACGGCTGGTCGTCCGGTGGTCACAGCGGCCTACGATGGATCGGTGGCATTCACGCTCGAAGACCTCCCGATCCGAGACGACCTCCGCGGTCAGAGCCCGTACGGCGCTCCGCAGAAGCACGTGCGCGTTCAGCTGAACGTCAACGAGAACACGCATCCCGTGCCGGACGACGTGGCCGACGACATCGTCGCCTCGATCCGACAGGCGCTCGCGACGGTCAACCGCTACCCGGACCGCGAGTTCACAGAGCTGCGCGAGTCGCTGGCCGGGTACCTCGGGCACGGTCTGTCGGCAGAGCAGCTGTGGGCGGCGAACGGCTCGAACGAGGTCCTCCAGCAACTGTTGCAGGCCTTCGGCGGTCCGGGGCGTTCCGTCCTCGGGTTCCCGCCCACCTACTCGATGCACTCGATCTTGGCGTCCGGCACCGGCACGGCTTGGATCCCGGCGCAGCGCGACGACGAGTACCGCATCTCGCCCGAGACCGTCGTGGCGGCGATCGAGCAACACCGGCCGGACATCGTGTTCTTGTGCGGGCCGAACAACCCCACGGGCACACCGTTGCCGATCGAGACGATCGAGGCCGCGTACGCCGCGACCAACGGCATCGTGATGGTGGACGAGGCCTACGCCGAGTTCATGCCGGCCGACGTGCCGAGCGCCCTCACGCTGCTGCCCGGGCGTGAGCGACTCGTGGTCTCCCGGACCATGAGCAAGGCGTTCGCGTTCGCCGGTGCACGGGTCGGCTACATGGCGGCACACCCCGCCGTGATCGACGCCGTCCGGCTCGTGCGGCTGCCGTACCACCTGTCCGTCCTGACGCAGGCGGCCGCGGTCGCGGCACTGCGCCACGCGCCCGAGATGCTCGCGATGGTCGACGACATCAAGCTGCAGCGTGACCGGATGGTGACCGAGCTGCAGGCCATGGGCTACCGGACGTACGAGACCTGGTCGAACTTCGTCCTGTTCGGTGGGGTCGCCGACCCGCACGCCGCGTTCGAGTCGCTGCTCGAGCGGGACGTCATCGTGCGCGACCTCGGGATCCCGAACCACCTGCGGGTGAGTGCCGGCACCGAAGAGGAGACCACCGCGTTCCTCGACGCCATGCGGCAGGTCGCCGCCGAGCAGCCGCCGGTTAGGGTTGGGGCATGACCGCCCGTACCGCCTCGATCAGCCGCAGCACGAGCGAATCGAGCGTCGAACTCGAGCTCGACCTCGACGGCACCGGCTCGTCCGACATCTCGACGAGCGTGCCGTTCTTCGACCACATGCTGACCGCGTTCAGCAAGCACTCGCTCATCGACCTGCGCGTGCGCTCGACCGGTGACACCGACATCGACGTGCACCACACGGTCGAGGACACCGGCATCGTGCTCGGACAGGCCCTCAAGCAGGCCCTCGGTGACCGCTCCGGCATCGGCCGCTACGGCGACGCCCTCGTGCCCCTCGACGAAGCGCTGGCCCAGGCGGTCGTCGACGTCTCCGGGCGTCCGTTCCTCGTGCACTCGGGTGAGCCCGAAGGGTTCGAGTTCCACCGCATCGGCGGTCACTTCACCGGGTCGATGATCCGCCACGTGTTCGAGGCGATCACGTTCAACGCGGGCATCACCGTGCACGTCAGGGTGCTCGGTGGCCGCGACCCACACCACATCGCCGAAGCCGAGTTCAAGGCGTTCGCGCGTGCGATGCGCAAGGCGGTCGAGCTCGACCCGCGCGTCGACGGCATCCCCTCCACCAAGGGCGCACTGTGACCGCGAAGCCGAACGTCGTCGTCCTCGACTACGGGTCGGGCAACGTCCACTCCGCCGCCAAGGCACTCGAGCGCGCCGGAGCCGAGGTCACGCTGACCTCCGACAAGCAGGCGGCGCTGCGTGCCGACGGCCTGCTCGTGCCCGGGGTCGGGGCGTTCGCCGCGGTCATCGACCAGCTCGAGGGCGTCCAGGGCGGCGAGATCGTCGACCACCGTCTGGCCGGCGGCCGTCCGGTGCTCGGCATCTGCGTGGGCATGCAGGTGCTGTTCTCCCGCGGCATCGAGCGCGGAGCCGACGTCGACGGGCTCGGGCAGTGGCCCGGCACCGTCGAGCAGCTCCAGGCCGAGGTCCTGCCGCACATGGGCTGGAACACCGTCCAGGCGCCAGAGGACTCCGTGCTGTTCGACGGACTGCACGACGAGCGGTTCTACTTCGTGCACTCGTACGGCGTGACCGACTTCCCGCTCGACGCCTACGGTCCGTTCCGCGCTCCCGGCCTGACGTGGGCCGAACACGGGCAGCGGTTCATCGCCGCGGTCGAGAACGGGCCGCTCACCGCGACCCAGTTCCACCCCGAGAAGTCCGGCGAGCCGGGCATCCGCCTGCTGACCAACTGGGTGCGCTCGCTCTGAACCCGGCCCGTGACGGGCGCGACTGCGCCGCCGGACGCGCCACGGGCCTCCAGGCCGAATCCCGCACCTCCTCCACCGCACCTTCTCCACCGTGACGAAACCGACAGGACCATGACCGACCTCACCGACACTTCGCCCCTCGTCCTGCTGCCCGCCGTCGACGTCGTCGACGGCCAGGCCGTCCGGCTGACCCAGGGCGAGGCGGGGAGCGAGACCGGCTACGGCGACCCCGTCGCCGCCGCGCGCACCTGGCGCGACCAGGGCGCGGAGTGGATCCACCTGGTGGACCTCGACGCGGCCTTCGGGCGGGGCGACAACCGCAAGGTGATCGCGCACGCGATCCGCGAGGTCGACGGCGTCTCCGTGGAGCTGTCGGGCGGCATCCGCGACGATGCCTCGCTCGAAGCCGCGCTGGCCACGGGGGCCGCACGGGTCAACCTCGGCACGGCGGCGCTCGAGAACCCGGACTGGGCCGCTCGGGTGATCGGCGAGTACGGCGAGCAGATCGCGGTCGGGCTCGACGTGCGTGGAACGACCCTCGCCAGCCGCGGCTGGACCGAGGACGCCGGCGACCTGTGGGAGGTGCTCGACCGGCTCGAGGCCGCGGGGTGCGCCCGCTACGTCGTCACCGACGTCACGAAGGACGGCACGCTGCAGGGCCCGAACGTCGAGCTGCTGCGCCAGGTGTGCGACCGGACCGACCAGCCCGTCGTGGCCTCTGGTGGGATCTCGACGCTCGACGACCTGCGGGCGCTGCGCGAGCTCGTGCCGTTCGGGCTCGAGGGCGCGATCATCGGCAAGGCGCTGTACTCCGGGGCGTTCACGCTGCCGGCCGCACTCGACATCGCCTCGGAGTAGCGGCGTGGCGGGGATCTCCAACGGGCGCGGAACCGGTCCGGACGCGGCAACCGGTCCCGACGACGCGCACACCCCGGGTGGCGCGGCGGACTCGGCCGGCTTCACGTGGGAAGGCCGCACGTTCGACCACCACGACACCGCCTTCGCCGACGACGACGGACTGGCCGATCCCGCGCTGACCGCGGCGATCGCGGGCGTGGCCGCCGGCGGATCGCAGGCGGCGGTCGTCGAGGCACTGCGCTCCGCCCGCCTGCTCATCCCGCTCATCGCCGAGGCCGGCGACCTCGGCGAGACCGCTGCCGGCAAGGTCGTGGACAAGACCCAGGAGCTCTCGATCGTCACGGTCGCAGGGCCCGACGGGCGGAGCGTGATGCCCGCGTTCACCTCGGTCGACGCCATGCACACCTGGGACGCCGATGCCCGGCCCGTGCCCGTGGAGTCACGCCGGGTGGCGATGGCCGCGGCGAGCGAGGAGACGCAGCTCGTCGTGCTCGACCCGAAGTCGGTCACCGAGTTCGTGCTCCGCCGTCCTGCGGTGTGGGCGCTCGGTCAGGACCTGCCGTGGACCCCGTGCTTCGAGGACCCCGAGGTCGCCCAGGCGTTCGCCGACTCGGTCGTGGGGGAGCGCAGCGTCGCCCGTGTCGAACTGGCCCCCGGTGACCCGGTCGGACGTTTCGCCGGCCCGGAGCTGACCGTCGGACTGGCGTTGCACCCGGGGCTCGACCGTGAGCAGGTCGGCGAGCTCGTCGGACGCCTGCAGCAGCGGTGGTCGACGGACGCCGTCATCGCCGAACGCGTCGACAGCATGCGCGTGGCCCTGCGGGCAGCCTGAGCCGCGTCCGCCCTGCCACGCGCAACGCAGACCCGGCCGCGCGCGGCGGTGCGGCCCCGGGCCGGCCGACGTCGCCGGTACGATGGCCGGGTGAGCACGAACCCGACGACCAACCCCACCGGCGCGACCTCCATCGGTCCGACGGGTCGTCCTGTCCGGGAGTTCCCCGTGCCCGAGGAACTCGACAGCACCGGCCCCGCGCGCATCATCGCCCTCTGCAACCAGAAGGGCGGCGTCGGGAAGACCACCACGGCGATCAACCTCGGAGCAGCACTGGCGGAGTACGGCCGCAAGGTCCTGGCCGTCGACTTCGACCCGCAGGGTGCGCTCTCCGCGGGCCTCGGCGTCCGCACGCACGACATCCACACCGTCTACGACCTGCTCATGGGCGCCGTGAAGGACCCGATCCAGGTCATCCAGCCGACGAACACCCCCGGGCTCGACGTGATCCCGGCGAACATCGACCTGTCCGCGGCCGAGGTGCACCTGGTCAACGAGGTCGCCCGTGAGCAGATCCTGGCGAGCGTGCTGCGCAAGGTCGCGAACGACTACGACGTGATCCTGGTCGACTGCCAGCCGTCGCTCGGCCTGCTCACCGTCAACGCCCTGACCGCGGCACACGGTGTGCTGATCCCGCTCGAGTGCGAGTTCTTCGCCCTGCGCGGTGTCGCCCTGCTCATCGAGACGATCGACAAGGTGCGCGACCGCCTCAACCCGGCGCTGACGCTCGACGGCATCCTGCCGACCATGTACGACTCGCGCACCCTGCACTCGCGCGAGGTCATGGAGCGCGTCGTCGACACCTTCGACGACCGGGTCCTCGACACCGTCATCGGGCGCACCGTGAAGTTCCCGGACGCCACGGTCTCCGCTCGACCGATCACGCAGACGGCGCCCGACCACGCCGCCGCCCACGCCTACCGGCAGCTCGCACGAGAGCTCGTCCAGCGTGGCGCCGTCGCCTGAGTCGGGGTTCCGGGTCCGGCTCACCAACTTCGACGGCCCGTTCGACCTCCTGCTGTCGCTCATCACGAAGCACGAGCTCGACATCACCGAGGTCTCGCTCGGCGTGGTCACGGGGGAGTTCATCCAGTACGTGCGTCAGGCCGAGTCGGCGGACGAACTCGACGAGGCGAGCGAGTTCCTCGTCGTCGCCGCGACGCTGCTCGACCTGAAGATCGTCGGGCTGCTGCCGCAGGGCGAGCTCGTCGACGCAGAGGACGTCGCCCTGCTCGAGGCCCGCGACCTGCTGTTCGCGCGGCTGCTGCAGTACCGGGCGTTCAAGCAGGCCGCCGACTGGTTCGGCGAACGCTGGGGTGTGGAGTCGCGTCGGCACGTCCGGAGCGTCCGGCTCGAGGAGCGGTTCCGCGCCCGCACGCCCGAGCTCGTGTGGACGCTCTCGGTGCAGGACTTCGCCGCGCTGGCAGCGCTGGCGTTCGCCCCGCGGGAGATCCCGACCGTCGGCCTCGACCACCTCCACGCGCCGCTCATCAGCATCCGCGAGCAGGCCGCGATCGTCGTCTCGATCCTGCGGACACGCGACGGCGAGGGCGTCTCGTTCCGCGAACTGGTCGCGGGCGTCGACCAGACGGGTATCGTGGTGGCTCGCTTCCTCGCGATCCTGGAGCTGTACCGGAACGCATCGATCTCGTTCGAACAACTCGAGCCGCTCGGGGAACTCACGCTCCGATGGACCGCCGAGGACTGGTCCGACGAGAGCCTCGCCAACCTGGGAGCCGACTATGACGGATGACGTGCACGACACGTCCAGCGCCGAACCCGGCGGCGCCGACGAGATGGCCGATGCCCGCGCGATCGAGCACGAGATCCACGCGCGCGCCGAGCAGGACCACGGCCCGCAGGCACACCCGGCGATCCCGATCGACCGCCAGATCGAGGCGATCCTGATGATCGCGGACGAGCCCCAGTCGCTCGTCGCGCTCGGCACCGCCGTGAACGCCCCCGTCCCGGCCGTCCGCCAGGCCGTCGAACGCCTCGTCGCGGACTTCGACGGCGTCGACGGCACCACCCGCCGCGGGTTCGAACTCCGCGAGGTCGGCGGCGGCTGGCGCTTCTACGTCCGCCAGGACCTGGACGCCGTCGTCGAGCAGTTCGTCGAGGCCGAGCGTCCCTCGCGCCTGTCGCAGGCCGCGCTCGAGACCCTCGCGGTCGTCGCCTACAAACAACCGATCACGCGATCCCAGATCGCGTCGATCCGCGCCGTCAACGTCGACGGCGTCGTCCGAACGCTGGTCGCGCGCGGTCTCATCGAGGAGTCCTTCACCGACTCCGAGACCGGCGCCATCAACTACGTCACGTCCGATCTGCTCCTGCAGCAGCTCGGCATCAACTCGCTCGACGAGCTGCCGCTCATCTCGCCCCTCCTGGACGACGGTGCGGACGGCTTCGGGCAGAACGAAGGGATCCCCGATGGCCGGGTTTGACGACCGGGGGCGCGGCGCGCCCCGAGACCGAGACGACCGCAACGGACGCTCAGGAGGCCCGGATCGCCCCGGGCGTTCGGCTCCCGGCCGCGGCGGGGCCGGCTCCAGTGCCGGTGGCCGCTCCGGCGGGTACGGTCGCGACGACCGCGGGGGCGCACGCCCGCCGCGTGACGACGACCGTCGTGGCGGCTACCCGCCGCGCGACGACCGTGGTGGGTACCGGGGGAACTCGGCTCCGCGTGATGACCGTGGTGGCTACCGGGGTCGTGACGACCGCAGCTCGGCTCCGCGTGATGACCGTGGTGGCTACCGCGGTCGTGACGACCGCAGCTCGGCTCCGCGTGACGACCGTGGCGGGTACCGGGGCAACTCGGCTCCGCGCGATGATCGTGGTGGCTACCGCGGGCGCGATGACCGCGCCGGCGGCGGCGACCGTGGTGGCTACCGCGGGAACTCGGCTCCGCGTGACGACCGTGGTGGCTACCGTGGGCGCGATGACCGCAGCTCTGCTCCGCGCGATGACCGTGGTGGCTACCGCGGGAACTCCGCGCCGCGTGACGATCGCGGTGGCTACCGTGGGCGCGACGACCGCAGCTCGGCTCCGCGTGACGACCGTGGTGGCTACCGGGGTCGCGACGACCGCAGCTCCGCGCCACGCGATGACCGTGGTGGCTACCGCGGCAACTCGGCTCCGCGTGACGACCGTGGTGGCTACCGTGGGCGCGATGACCGCAGCTCCGCGCCACGCGATGACCGTGGTGGCTACCGCGGCAACTCGGCTCCGCGTGACGACCGTGGTGGCTACCGTGGGCGCGATGACCGCAGCTCTGCTCCGCGCGATGACCGTGGTGGCTACCGGGGCAGCTCCGCTCCGCGTGACGACCGTGGTGGGTACCGCGGCCGCGACGACCGCAGCTCGGCACCCCGCGACAACCGTGATGACCGTGGTGGGTACCGCGGCCGCGACGACCGCAGCTCGGCGCCCCGCGACAACCGTGACGACCGCCGCGGCCCCGACGGCCAGCAGAGCCGCGTGTGGCACAACGGCCGCCGCTACGTCGGCGGCACCACGAGCGTCCGCAACAGCGACCGCCCCGGCAAGGGTGGCAACACCGCCAACAGCCGCACCACGCCGAAGCCGAGCGGTGAGCGCGACAGCCACGGCGCCCCGGTGGAGGGCACGCCCGAACGGCCGATCATCGAGGACTGGGACGCGGCGGACGGGACGACGTCTGCCGGGGCCGAGCCGGGCCTCCAGGCAGAGGGGGAGCGCCTGCAGAAGGTGATCGCCGCTGCGGGCGTGGCATCTCGCCGCGTCGCGGAGAACCTGATCGTCGAGGGCCGCGTGACGGTCAACGGGCAGGTGGTGGACGCCCTCGGGCGTCGTGTCGACCCCGCGACGGACGCGATCTCGGTGGACGGTGTGCCGGTGCAGATCGACTCCTCGCGGCGGTACATCGTGCTGAACAAGCCGACCGGTGTCGTCTCGAGCCTGCAGGACGAGCGCGGTCGCCGCGACCTGACCGAGTTCGTGGACCGCTACGAGGAGCGCCTGTTCAACGTCGGCCGCCTGGACACCGAGACCTCCGGGCTGCTCGTCCTGACGAACGACGGCGACCTGGCGCACGTGCTGGCGCACCCGTCGTTCGGGGTGCAGAAGACCTACATCGCGAAGGTGCACGGCAACGTGAACCCCGCCGTGGTGCAGCGTCTGACCGAGGGCGTCGAGCTCGAGGACGGTCCGATCAAGGCCGACAAGGTGCGGTTGCTAGAGTCCTCGCGGGGTGAGTCGCTCGTCGAGATCACGCTGCACTCCGGCCGCAACCGGATCGTCCGTCGCATGCTCGAGGCCGTCGACCACCCGGTCCTCGAACTCGTCCGCCGCTCGTTCGGGCCGCTGCACCTCGGCAGCCTGCCGCCGGGCAAGATGCGTGAGCTGGGCACGGTCGAGGTCGGCAAGCTGCTCGGCACCGTCCGCGACGCGAAGCCCTCCGCTCGTGACGACCGCGACGTCGCCCTCGACCAGGGCGACGACGACGAGTGGGACGACGAGACCGCGGACTGACCGCGACCGGCTGCGACCGGCCTGCGACCGGCCTGCGACCGACCCTCGGGCCCTGACCGACACACGGGCCGTGACTAACATCCGGGCGTCGACCGACGCCCGGGTGTCGGTCGGTAGGCTTGCCCGGTGACCGACCTGACCCCGCCCGACATCGACCGCCGCGTGCGCGGCCCGGTGCGGGTCGTCGGCACCGGGCTCCTCGGCACCTCGATCGGTCTGGCGCTGCGCGAGAAGGGGGTCGACGTCGTCCTCGACGACGTCTCGCCCGGTGCGCTGGCGCTCGCCGTCGACTACGGGGCCGGCCGCCGGCCCGAACCCGGCGACCAGCCCGAACTCGTGGTGGTGGCGGTCCCGCCGGACGTCGTGGCGACGGTCGTCGCCCGCGAACTGTCGGCGTACCCGGATGCCATCGTGACCGACGTCGCGAGCGTCAAGGCCGGACCGTTGGCCGAGCTCGTGGCGGCCGGTGCCGACGTCACCCGCTACATCGGGTCGCACCCGATGGCCGGACGGGAACGCAGCGGGCCGAGCGCCGCCCGCGCGGATCTGTTCGTCGGCAGCCCCTGGGTGATCGCCGGTCACGACGCCATCAGCTACCAGCGCGCCGCCGTGGTCGAGGACCTGGCGCTCGATGTCGGCGCGACCGTCGTGCCGATGGACCCGGCGTCGCACGACCTGGCCGTGGCCTACGTCTCGCACGTGCCGCAGCTCGTGTCGACGCTGATGGCCTCGCGGCTGCGTGACGCCCCCGACGGCTCCCTCGGCCTGGCGGGCGGTGGCGTCCGCGACGTCACCCGTGTCGCCGCGAGCGACCCCGGCCTGTGGGTGCAGATCATCGGCGCGAACGCGGCCAACGTCCGGCGGGTGCTGTCCGACCTGCGCGACGAGCTGAGCGGCGTGATCGGGGCGCTCGACGACCCCGCCGCCGCCGGGGCACCGCGCACCCTGGCCGAGACCATCGCCGCCGGCAACCGTGGTGTCGAACGGCTGCCCGGCAAGCACGGCACCACCAAGCGCTTCGCCCAGGTGGTCGTCCTCGTCGACGACACCCCAGGGCAGATCGCCGCGCTCCTGACGTTCATCGGGGAGATCGGCATCAACCTCGAGGACATGCGCCTCGAGCACTCACCGGGCGCGCAGATCGGCATCGTCGAGGTGTCGGTCCTGCCCGAGCAGGAACAGCGACTCGTCGAGGAACTCGAGGGTCGCGGATGGAGGATCGCAGCAGCATGGGCCTGAACGACACGAACGCAGCGACGAACGACTCCGGCGTGATCGGCGACTCCGGCGTCACCGGCGGGCCGGACGGTCCGGACTCCGGTCTGCCGACCCCGACGCCCGGTGACGGCGCTCGCGGTGGCGCGGACGGCGGCCCGCTCGGCGGTCCGGCCGGCGGCCTCGGCGAGCCCGGTGGCGAGCCCGGTTCGACGAGCGCCCCGGTACCGGCCGGTCTCACCGACGGCGCCTACGTCGCGAAGATCGTCATCGCGGTCGACGGCCCCGCGGGCAGCGGCAAGTCGAGCGTCTCCCGCGCGGCCGCCCGAGCCCTCGGCTACGGCTACCAGGACACCGGTGCCGCCTACCGCGCCCTCGCCTGGCACGCCCTGCAGCAGCGGGTCGACCTCGACGACGCGGCGGCGATCCTGGCGAGCTGGGACACCTTCGACTACGCCATCGGCACCGACCCCGACGACTACTACGTGCGCGTGGGGGAGACCGACGTCACCGACGCGATCCGCACCCCGGACGTGACGGGCGCGGTGGCCCACATCGCGAAGCTCCCCGACGTCCGACACCGCCTCGTGCAGCTGTTCCGGAACGTCATGCGGAAAACCGACGCACCGGGCATCATCACCGAGGGTCGGGACATCACCACGGTGGTCGCACCCGACGCCGAGGTCCGGATCCTGCTGACGGCCGACGAGTCCGTTAGAATGGCCCGGCGCTCGGCGGAGGTCACGACCCAGTCGGCCGCAGAGACCTCCGCCGCACTCGCTCGTCGAGACGCGGCGGACGCGAAGGTCGTCGACTTCATGAACGCCGCAGACGGCGTCACGACGCTCGACTCCACCGACCTCGACTTCGACCAGACCGTGCAGGCGGTCGTCGACCTGGCCCGCGCGGCCACGCACTGACGCACGACCGGACGGCCTCGGCCGCCTGGTCACACCACGGCCGGATCTCCGGCCCGGCCGGGAACGGCCACCGACACCGCGGCTCCGGCCGCTCGCGAGGAACCCACCATGGCTCAGTTGGACAACCCGGACAACGACGACTTCCCCCAGTACGACGACGCCCTCGGCGAGCGGCTCGCCGGGCTCGACGAGGCCGAGGCCGAGCAGCGGGCGACCGCGCTCCGCGCCGGACTCGAGGAGTACGACCTCGAGGACGAGGACCTCGCCCTGCTCGAGGCGGGTCAGGTCGGCGAGGACGGCGTCCACTACCTGCCCGCCTACCCGGTGCTCGCGATCGTCGGCCGCCCGAACGTCGGCAAGTCCGCGCTCGTCAACCGCATCCTCGGTCGTCGTGAGGCCGTCGTGCAGGACGTCCCCGGCGTCACGCGTGACCGCGTCAGCTACAAGGCCGACTGGAACGACAAGCGCTTCACGCTCGTCGACACCGGCGGCTGGGAGCCCGGCGCCGAGGGCATCAACGCCTCGGTCGCCGCGCAGGCCGAGGTCGCGATCGACCTGGCCGACGCCGTGCTGTTCGTCGTCGACGTCACGGTCGGGATCACCGCCACCGACGAGCACGTCGTCAAGATGCTCCGCGGCACCGACCGCCCCGTCATCGTCGTCGCGAACAAGGCCGACGACGAGCGCCGTGAACTCGACGCCTACGAGCTCTGGAACCTGGGGCTCGGCGAGCCGCACCCGGTGTCGGCGCTGCACGGCCGTGGCGTCGCGGACCTGCTCGACCTCATCATCAAGACGCTGCCCGACACCTCGGCCGTCGCCAAGCAGGAGGTCGGTGGCCCCCGCCGCGTCGCCATCCTCGGCCGTCCGAACGTCGGCAAGAGCTCGCTGCTCAACAAGGCCGCCGGTGAAGAGCGCGTCGTCGTGAACGACATCGCCGGCACCACCCGCGACCCGGTGGACGAGCAGATCGAGCTCGGCGGCAAGGTGTGGCGCTTCGTCGACACCGCCGGCATCCGGAAGCGCGTCCACATGCAGCAGGGCGCCGACTTCTACGCCTCGCTCCGCACCACCGCGGCGCTGGAGAAGGCCGAGGTCGCCGTCGTCGTCCTCGACGTCACCGAGCCCGTCTCCGTGCAGGACCTGCGCATCATCGACCTGGTGCTCGAGTCGGGTCGTGCGCTCGTCCTGGCCTACAACAAGTGGGACCTGCTCGACGACGAACGGCGCCGCTACCTCGAGCGTGAGATCGAGCAGGACCTGGCGCACGTCGCCTGGGCCCCGCGCGTGAACATCTCCGCCCGCACCGGCCGTCACCTCGAGAAGCTCGTGCCGGCGCTCGAGACCGCCCTCGCGTCGTGGGACACCCGGATCCCGACGGGCAAGGTCAACGCCTTCATCGCCGAGCTCGTCCAGGAGCACCCCCACCCCGTGCGCGGCGGCAAGCAGCCCCGCATCCTGTTCGGGACCCAGGCGTCGAGCCAGCCGCCGACCTTCGTGCTCTTCACGTCGGCGTTCCTCGACCCGCAGTACCGACGGTTCATCACCCGTCGACTCCGCGAGGTCTGGGGCTTCTCCGGCACCCCGATCAACGTCAACATGCGCGTGCGCGAGCGCCGGAAGCGCTGAGTCGCAGCTCCGTCACACACAACGCGTCCCGTCTGCACGGGGCGCGTTGTGCGTTCGCGTTCGGCCGGGAGGCCCGGAGCGCGTCCGCGGCGTCCGCGCGGCATCATGGGAGCGTGCGCATCGGGCGGTGGGGAACGGATCGACGTCGGCTCGCCCTGGTGGGCGTCCTCGTCGCCGTGGTCGTCGTCGGCTCGGTGTCACTCTGGACGGTCTCGCACGCACCGTCCGAGGACGACACCGTCACCCGCTCCGACCGTGCCGCGCCTGAACCCGCGCAGTCGCCGACGGAGGGGCTGCGACCCTCGAACGGCCTCGGCGTACCCCTGCCCGAGGCGTCCCCGGCCGTGCAGCCCGTCGATTCGTCGCCGATCGAGCCGTGGTGGCGCCGTGTCCCGCCGGTCTCCGGGGACATCGTCGGCATCGACGGCGCCGCTGCCTCTGGCCACGTCCACATCGCGGGGAACACGGGTGACGCCACCCTCGCGGTGGACATCTCGCACCTGAAGACGGGAACGACGGGCCCGGTCGACGTCGTGTTGTCCGGTGGGACGGTCACCGGTGGGAAGGACCCGGAGTGGACGCCGGCCGGGGAGTCCTTCGACGTCTTCCAGGCCGCCGGCGTCGAGGAAGGGCTGACCGTCGTGCTGAGCGACCCGTGGACCCTGCCCGACGAGGTCCGCTCCCTCGTCCTGCTCGATGCGGCGACCGGCACCGTGCTGGGTGGCGCGGCGCTGGTGCCGAGCGACTGAGCCGGCTGGCCCTGGTAGTCCTCCGCCGATCCGGAACGACATCGTCGACGTCGTGCGACCTTGATGACGTCGTTCGGGGTCGGCGTCGGTACCCGCGCGGTACGCCGGCGGTCGCTCGATGCGGCACGATGTACTGGTGACGCAGCGCAACGACGGACTCGGTGGCCTCGCCGACCGCCTGTGGTGCCGGCTGCGGCTCGACCGGCTGGCCGGAGGTCGCCAGGGCGGGTACGTCATCCGTCAGGACATGCTCGAGCACCCCGACACCGTGCGTTCCTTCCGGTGGATCCGGTGGCTGCTCGTCGCGGAGACGATCGTCGGACTCGCTGCCATCGTCGTGGCCGTGCTGCTGACGCGCGCGGGGGAGACCGTGCCGTGGGCGGTGTGGTTCCGGGCGACGGTCGTGCTGCTCATCACCCTGACGCTCTACGTGTTCGCGTGGCGGGCACAGCTCGGGTACTACTGGGCGTACCAGCGAGTGCGGTTGTTCAGCCGGATCTTCCCGATCGTGACACTCATCGTGGCGGCGATCCCCGGGCTGTACCCGTTCTGGATGGTGATCGAGCAGATCGTGTTCTCGCTGCTCATGATCGGCATCGGCGACGTGCTCACCACCGACCACATGCGCGCCACGTTCCCCAAGCCCGCCCGCCGCTAGCCCCGCCCGCCCGCGCCGGACGCCGACGCCGACGCCGACGCCGAACGACACTGTCGATGTCGTACGACGTCGAGGAAGTCGTTCCGAGTCAGTACGCGCGCGCAGCGCTAGGCGACCGTGGCCAGCGCGAAGGGCAGCACGGCGGCGGCCCCGGCACGCCGGAGTTCGCGGCCCGCGACGGTCATCGTCCACCGGCTGTCGACCAGGTCGTCGACGAGCAGCACCGGGCCGTCGTGCGACTGCAGTGCTTCGGCGAGCGAAGGCCCGACCTGGAACGTGTCCCACACGCCGGACAACCGGTACGCGCTGTTCGTCGCACCGTCGCCGCGGGGTGTGCCGCCGTTCCGGTCGAGCGTGCCGAGGAACTGCAGCCGCCCGATCGTCGACAGCGCCTGGGCGAGCGACCCCACGAGCTGCGGCCGCGACCGCGAGGACATCGCCACGACCCCGGTCGGCCGGGTCTCCCACGGCCAGTCCTTGAGCGCCCGGACACAGCCGTCGACGAGCTCGCGGGAGATCGGAGCGTCGGGCGTCGACGGCGAGAACAGCGCACGGAGCGGCCCACCCCAGCCGAGGTCGGTGAGACGAGCCACCGCGCGGCCGGGCTGCACGAGCTCGTCGGCGCCGATCTTGCCCCGTACTGAGACGCCGAGCGACGACATGCCCGACGGCCACTGGGCACGCGGGGCGATCTCGACACCGACCTTGTCGAGCGCGGCAGCCGCACCGGACGAGTCCGAGTCGGAGACCGCGGTCGGGAACCACGCCCCGGCGCAGTTGTCGCACCGACCGCAGAGCTCCGCGGACGGGTCGTCGAGGTCCTGCTGCAACAGCTGCATGCGGCAGGCCGAGGTGGACTCGTAGTCGAGCATCGACGCGGCCTCGGCAGAACGTGCCGCAGCGACCCGTTCGTACCGCGGGGCGTCGTACTGCCACGGCTGCCCGGTGGAGACCCAGCCGCCGGTGACGCGTCGAACCGCTCCGTCGACGTCGAGCACCTTGAGCAGGAGTTCGAGGGTGGAGCGCTTGATGTCGACCAGGCCCTCGAGCGCGACCGTCGACATCGCGGTGTCGGTGGACAGGGCGCCGAGCACCGCGGAGGCCCGGGCCTCGGTCGGCATGGACGCGCTGGCGAAGTACTGCCAGATCTCACGGTCCTCACGACCGGGCAGCAGCAGCACGTCGGCGTTGTCGGTGGCACGACCCGCACGACCGATCTGCTGGTAGTAGGCGACGGGCGACGAAGGCGCGCCCACGTGCACGACGAACCCGAGGTCCGGCTTGTCGAACCCCATGCCGAGCGCACTCGTGGCGACGAGGGCCTTCAGCTCGTTGCCCTTGAGCTGCTGCTCGAGCTGCTCCCGCTCGTCGGTGTCGGTGCGCCCCGTGTAGGCCCGGACGGCGTACCCGTTGTCGCGCAGCAGTCGAGCGATGTCCTCGGCAGCCGAGACCGTGAGCGTGTAGATGATGCCGCTGCCGGGCAGGTCGCCGAGGTGCGCGAGCAGCCAGCCGAGCCGCTGCCGGGCGTCGGGCAGCGTCAGCACACCGAGCCGCAGGGACGCCCGGGCGAGCGACCCGCGGATCGTGAAGACCGGGTCGGCCGGGCCGGCGGTGAGCTGCTCGGCGACGTCCTCGACCACGCGCTCGTTCGCCGTCGCGGTGGTCGCCAGGACGGGCACGCCATGAGGGAGCGAGCGGATGAGTTCGGCCAACCGCCGGTAGTCCGGTCGGAAGTCGTGGCCCCAGTCCGAGATGCAGTGCGCCTCGTCGACCACGAGCATGCCCATCCGGGCGATCAGGGTCGGCATCTGCTCGTCGCGGAACTTCGGGTTGTTCAGGCGCTCGGGGGAGACGAGGAGCACGTCGACCTCGTCACGGGCGAGCGCCGCCTGGGTCTCGCCCCACTCGTGTGCGTTCGCCGAGTTGATCGACACCGCACGGACCCCCGCGCGGGCAGCTGCCGCCACCTGGTCACGCATCAGGGCGAGCAGCGGCGAGACCAGGACGGTCGGGCCACCACCACGGCGCCGGAGCAGCAGCGTCGCGAGGAAGTACACGGCGGACTTGCCCCACCCGGTGCGCTGCACGACCAGGGCGCGCTGCCGGTGCTCGACCAGGGCCGAGATCGCCTCGAGCTGGCCGGGGTGGAAGACCGCGTCGGGGCGCCCCGTGAGCGCAGCGAGCGCCTGCTGTGCCTCGGCGGCGATGTCCGCAGACGGCGAGACGACAGACGGAGCGGCGGTGGGGGTGTCCATGCCCCCATGCTGTCAGGAGCAACCGACGAAACGCGCCCCCTCCCTCGCAGGCTCGGTCGGCGCGCCCCGCGCAACGCTTCGCGTCGCCGCTGAGCGGGGCGCGCCCGTCTGTGGACAACGCTGACAGGCGAGCCGCTACTGGTACGTGACCAACGACGGCGTCGGCTGCACGTCCGCCATCGTCTGCCCGGGCGTCAGCATGGGCGTGTCCTCGTCGTAGAAGTTCTTCCAACCCCAGTGCAGGCCCTCCGGAGCGCCCTCGTGCAGCGCCTTCCACGTCGCTTGCTTGTCCGGCTGCGACCCCTGCCCATCGACGTGCACGAGCATGTCGAGCTCCGGGTGCGTCTTCAGCGCCGACCGGTCTTGGATCATCGAGAGCCGGAACTGGTGCAGCACGAGGGCCTTCGGCGGCAGCCCTTCCTTCTTGACGAGCGACGCGAGCCACGAGGACACCTCGTTCACCTCGGACGCCGACACGCTGCCGATCTGCTGCAGCGGCACCTGGTCCTTCGTCAGCCGCCACTCCGGGTCGAGGGCGAGCCAGACCCCGGGCTTCTTCAGCAGCGACTCGTACTTCTTGGCCTGCGACAAGAAGTCCGAGCGGCCCGGCTGCAGGTCGATGATCACGGGCATGTCGGCGTCGTGCGCGGCATCGACGTAGGGCTCGAGCGTCGACACCGGCAGCTCGGTCGAGTAGTCGCCGTCTGCCCCGGCGTCACCCGCGGCGACGGTCGCGATGACCTCCATCGCGGGCGTCACGGGTTCGTCCGACTCCGGCCCGTACGGCTTCGCGACCTGCTCGGCACGCTGGACGGTGGCCTCCGGCCCCTGCTCGCCGAGGACCCCGAGCGCCGGCGCCCCGGGAGCCCCGTACAGCGCGACGTAGCGGTGTCCGTCGAACGGGCGCTGGCCGCCGTGCGCGAGCTGGAAGCCGCCCTCGGCCGCCCGCACCGTCCACTCCGGGTCCGGCAGCGCACCGAACGCCCTGCCGACCAGGACCGTCTGGTGCTGCTTCCGCTCGTGCAGCGCCGTCACCGCGTCGGGCGCGGCGGCCGGGTCGGTCACGCCCTCGGGCATGGCCACCACCTTCGCACCAGCGGCCTTGGCGGTCGCCACGGCCGCAGCGTCCGCGCTCGCGTCCGCCACCACCACGGTCGCCTGCCGGGAGGCCCGGGTCGACTCCGGCGCGTCGCCACCGTCGGGCACCTTCCGCTGTTCGACGTCGGTGTCGACCGACACGTCGCCCTCGGCCTGGTACCAGTCGGCACCGAGCCGGTCGAGCTCGCCGGCGACGGCCGCGCCGGCCTCGGCGCCCTTCGCGGTCAGCAGCACTGGGACGTGGGCGCTCGCCGCGGCCTTCGCTGCGTCGGAGATCGCGTCGGCATCACCGGCCGCCGCGACGATCGCGCCGGGAGCACTCGCGAAGAGCGCCTTGCTGACCCGCACCGACCGTGCTGCGGCGTCGGAGGCACCGGCGACCGTGACCGTCTCCGCCGTGGCCTTCACGAGCGTCGGGCGGCTCGTGTCCGGGCCGCTCGAGGTGCACCCGGCGGCTCCGAGCAGCAGTCCGGAGACGGCGATCGCGACGAGGACACGAGGGGTGGAACGAGAACGCATCGGGCCACCCTACGAGCCACGCGGAGAGGTCCCTGGGAATCCGACGGGTGTCGTCTCGTAGAAGGGAGGCATGCCCCACCACCCCGACGACCACCCGCTCATCGGAGCCGTCCGGTCGCCCGAGGTCCACTGCATGACCCTCAACGTGCGCCGCCGCGTGCCGAGACCGTCCGCACACCAGGACGCATGGGAGCGTCGCCGTGATGCCATCACCGCGCTCGTCACGTCCGAAGCACCCACCGTCCTCGCCGTCCAGGAGGCCCTCCCCACGCAGGCAGACGACCTCACGGCCGGCCTCGGGTCGGGTTGGGAGCCCGTCCTGGTCGGGCGCGGCGCGCGCGGCGGTGGGGAGCAGGTCGGGCTCTTCCTGGACCGCTCGCGGCTCGACGTCGTCGAGCAGCGCACCTGGGCGCTGTCCCGCAGGCCGAACCGTCCGGGCTCGCGTTCGTGGGCCACGTCCTTCCCGCGGCACGCCGTCGGCGCCGTCGTCGACGACCGCGCGACCGGCGTCCGGTTCCTGGCGATCGCGACCCACCTCGACGTCGCATCGCCGTGGGCTCGACTGCGGTCCGCCGAGCTCCTCGGCCGGATCGTGCGACAGCGCGGCCTGCCCGCTGTCGTGATGGCCGACTGGAACAGCCCGGCGGGGTCCGCACCATGGCGAGCACTGGCGGACGCTGGCGTCGTCGACAGCTGGGGGCGGGCCTCCTGGCAGGTGGGTGCGCCGTACGGGACGTACCCGCACTACGGGAGTCCGCGTGTCGGCGGCCGGCGGATCGACGGCGTCCTGGTGACGCCGGACGCGACCGTCGACCGGGTGGCCGTGTCGAACCGGCGGCCGGGCGGGGTGTGGCCCTCCGACCACGCGGCCGTACACGCGGTCGTGCGGTGGGCGTCGTGATCCGGGCGCTCGGGCCGACGTTCCTGCGGCCGCGGTTCCTCGTGGCCGACGTCGTGCGTGCCCTGACGCTCGTCAGCCTGGTCGTCGCGAGCATCGGGTGGGGCGGAACCGCGCTGCCGGTGATGGCACTGTCGTTGCTCGGGGTCGTGGTGCCACGGATGCTCGGACTGCGACCGGCGTTCGACCTGGCAGTGTGCGTGCTCGTGCTCCTCGCGGGGTGGTCGAGCGTGCTCGAGTGGTACACGAGCGTGTTCCTGTGGGACAAGTTCATGCACGTCGTGCTCACCGGGCTGCTCGCCGCGGTGTTGTACGTCATCGGTGCCGACCTGCGCGCGGTGCCGGCGCCGGACGGGGAGCGCCGGGTGGTCGTCGCGGTCCTCGGGCTGTGCGCCGGGCTCGCGATCGGGGCGGCGTGGGAGATGGGGGAGTGGCTCGGACACAACTTCGTCGACTCGGCGATCTTCGTCGGGTACGACGACACCATCGGGGACCTGGCGGCGGACGGGGCCGGGGGGCTGCTCGTCGGGCTCGGGTTGCCGTCGTTGGCGGCGCGGCGTGAAGTGGTGCGGCCGGGGTGACGGTGTCGCTCGGGTCGTCAGGGCGGCTCCGGACGCTCGTCCGGTCCGACTCGCCGTGGCGCGGAGGGGGTCTGACGTCCGCTATGCTGGACCGGTCGCTCGCGCTCCGGTCGGACGTGGGCGAGGGTCCTCAGGGATCCTGAGTTCTCCGGAACTCGCGGGCTGTGGCGCAGCTTGGTAGCGCACTTGACTGGGGGTCAAGGGGTCGCAGGTTCAAATCCTGTCAGCCCGACCGAACGGCCGGCTCGGACATCGTCCTGAGTCGCCACGACGAAGAAGCCCACCGAGGATCTCGGTGGGCTTCTTCGTTTCGGTGGCTGTCGTGGGGTCGTACGCATGGGGCTCCCCGGATTCACTTGATCGACGCAACACCTTCCTCCGAGGTGTTGCCCTTGTACTTGTCCCTGTCGTCTCCGCAAGCTGTCCGGTTCCTCGCCCTGATCCGGGAGGGGCGCGGTCTCAAACCTTCCGCCCGAATCGCTGGCATCGGCAAGGGGACCGGGTACCGGTTCCTGCGCGAGCGGTATCTGCAGCTGCGCCGTTCCGGTTCTGACCCTGCAGCAGCGTTGACCGTCGTCGGTGTGACGAGCAGTCGCGTGGCCTCGTGGGAAGCGCGTCTGAACCTCGACGGCAGGCATCATCTGCGCGTCGAGCTGAGCGTCGAGGAGCGGTTCTGGTCGGCGTTTCACGCGGGTGCATCTGTCGAAGATGCCGCGGTGGAATCCGGGCTGGGCCGCGCGACCGGCTACCGGCTCGTCCGACGTCGATTCGACGAGCTCCGGGAGGGAAGGTCCGTCGCGTCTGTCGCCGTCACGCTTCGGCTGAGCGGGAAGCGCGCTGACTTGCTTGAACGGGAACGGCAGAGCCGGATCCGCCGTAACCAGAGCGCCGCCACCGCCGCGCTGCGCAAGGCGTTGGCTGCTTCGGCGCGCGTTGCTGAGCTGTCACGGACGACGTCGCGGCGAGGGCGAAAGGCCCGTGACGTTGAGGACGAGTACTGGCAGCTGATGCGGCAGGGCATGAGCAACATCGACGCCTGCAGACTGCTTGGCATGTCTCGACGCTCTGGCAACCTGATTCGCCAACGAGCCGGCTACCGCATCCCGCCAGCGAGCCCTATCGAGCCGGCGTCGTCGGGACGTTACCTGGCGCTGCGGGAACGGCTCGAGATCGCCGACCTACGCCGACTGGGGCTCTCGATACGCCAGATCAGCGTCCGTCTGGGCCGGCACCCCTCGACGATCAGTCGCGAGCTCCGTCGGCACCGGACGGGAAGCGGGGACTACTTGCCGCACCTTGCTGACGATGACGCCAGGCGCCAACGCGCTCGTCCGAAACCGCACCGCCTCGTCGCCGATGCCGCTCTTCGGCGGCTGGTGCAGCGGAAGCTGAACCGGTTCTGGTCACCGGAGGAGATCAGTGGCTGGTTGCGAAAGACCTATCCCACCGACCCGACCATGCGCATCTGCCACGAGACCATCTACCGAGCCCTGCTCCTCCGGGACGATGCTGGCCTGCACAAGCGCTACACGGGCAAACTCCGCACCGGACGTCGAGTCCGACGCACCAGGTGGAACAACCCCATCGGTCGAGGATCCCGGATCCGGAACATGGCCAGCATCACCGAGCGTCCCGCCGACGCAGCCGACAAGCAGACCGCCGGCCACTGGGAAGGCGACCTCATCGTCGGTGTCGGCTCAGTGTCCGCGATGGCCACCCTCCGCGAACGCACCACCCACTACGGCATCGTCCTGAACCTCCCGAACGATCACACCGCGCGCAGCGTCAACGCCGCGATCACGGAAGCGTTCGCCGCGATCCCCAAGCACCTGAAACGGTCGCTGACCTGGGACCAGGGCGTCGAGATGGCCGCCCACGAACAACTCACCGCCACGACCGGCGTCCCCGTGTTCTTCGCCGACCGTTCCAGCCCCTGGCAGCGCGGCGCGAACGAGAACTTCAACGGACTCCTCCGGCAGTACTTCCCCAAGGGCACCAACCTTGCTCTCCACAGCCCCAGCCACGTCGCCGCGGTGATGAATGATCTCAACAACCGCCCGCGAAAGCGCCTCGACTACGACACTCCAACCCAACGATTCAACGCCGAGAAGCGCCGCAACACAGCCCTCCAGCTACCCTGAATCCAGCCCCAAATCGACCATCTGTTGCGTCGACCATCAGAATCCGCCGCACCGTCACCGGAACCTATTTCGGACCACCTATCTGAGACGCGTCGAACCCAGGCAGAATCTCGGCTCCTTCGCGCGGTCCCGCTGTCTCGGAAACCGATTGACCTCCGAGCGTGGTGGTCGAGTTCATGCCTGACCTCCGAGCCTGGACCCTCAAGTCGATCTGGAAGTAACGCAACGAACGAAGTGCGCCTGCCCCGTGATGCGGTGCAGGCGCACTTCGTCGATGCTGGCGCTAGCGAGTACTGACCGTCAGACGATCAAGAGTGAACACGCCGTCCTGCACGAAGACACCGACGCGCCCCGCGGGGCGATCGTAGAGGCGCGCGCTCAACGCGACGGCCCCGTCGACGACGGCGACACAGACGTCCCCGTCCAAGTGCACCTCGAGGTGATGCGCGCCGGCCGCAAGCTTTACAGGGCGCTCGAGCTCGACGGCGTGCGGAACGTCGCCGAGGATCTGCCACTGCTCCCCACCGGTGCTGCCGCGCGGCCAACGGTCCAACACGAGCCGGTTCCGATCCGGCTCGAGGCGGAGTGCGTACCCCTGTTCGCCATCGTCGCTGGTGCGCAGGAGCACCCCAACCGACCTGGTGTCCGCGTCGAGCGTGAGGTCCACGGCCACCAGCGCCTCGGACGGGAGTTCCGGCCCGATCCAAGCCGCGTATCGGGTCGTTGCGCCAGCACCCACCGCTGCGGCAGGATCGTTGACCGGTTCGAGGCGCGCCGTGATGTCGACCTCGTTCGTGTACGCGGCTTTAATGCCCTCTGGAAGGTCGAACCGCAACGTCCCGTCGGCGCGCTGGTGGGCCTGCAGCGTCGCCATGGTGCCGGCCCACTGCCACGCGCCGCCATCACGCCGGTCCTCCTTCGACGCGATCCACCCGACAAAGTACCGGCGGTCGCCGAGCGCGACGGTCTTCGCGGCGTAGAAGGCTCGGCCGTCGACGGTGTCATCAGCTGGCGCGAACCATGGGCCGTCCGGTGACTTCGCGATGCGGTAGCGGGTGCAGAATGCGTCGGAGAACTCCGAGTACACCAGGTACCACCACTCATCCCACTGGAATACGTCAGGGCACTCCTGCGTGATGAAGCGGTGCGGTTCCCAGATCGGCTCGGCATCCCGCCACGTGACGAGGTCATCGGACTCGAGCCGTGCCACGACGCCGGAACGCCGATACGGCTCGTCCGGTCGCCGAGTGGCGAGGAGCATCTGCCAGGGCCGGTCGGCATTGGGACGGAAGACGAAAGGGTCTCGCCAGTCTTCGGGGGAGTAGCCAGCGAGTGCGGGGAAGTCCCACTCGGGATGCTTGGTCCAGTCGGTCAGATCACCGGATGACGTCGCGTGCGCGACAACCTGCGCGTCCTTGAAGCCGCCATCGGGTCCGGTCTTGATACGGGGATTGTGCCCCGTGTAGAACAAGTGCAGCGTTCCCTCCTCATCACGAACAACGCTGCCGGTGTAGCAGTCAAAGTCGCTCGCGTCGGGGCCACCGGAGGGCAGTACGACGCCCTTGTCGGTGAAGGTGACGAAGTCGGTTGTGGTCACGACCGCCCAGGGCATGCCCGTTGCTCGCTTGAGCGGCGGAGCGTCCGGCCGTTCGTCGAGCAGGTAGAACAACCACGCGGTGCCTTCGTGTTCAAACGGGATGACGTCGCCGACGTAGCCGTTCGGGGGCTGGAAATGGGTGCTGGACGGGAGCGTCATTCAAGTTCCTTCGGGTCGTGGGGCCGCAAGCGAGCTGCGGGCGACGTATTCGCAGGGCACGAGGTGTCGGCCGGGCTGTTCCGCCTCCGCTAGCAGCAGAGTTCCGGCTTCAAAGCCCATCTGCTGGTGCGGCAGCGCGACGGTGGTGAGCGGTGGGTGCATCTGGTCGGCGAGGTCGGGTTGGTCGTCGAAGCCGACGATGCTGATGTCCTCCGGGCATCGCATTCCCAGTGCCTGAGCCGCCATCAGCGCGCCGACCGCCATGCGGTCGTTGCCGCAGATGATCGCCGTCGGACGGATGACCACGTCGTCGAGGGCCTCTACCGCGAGGTCATAGCCGGATCCCACCTGGAAGGTGCCGAACGTGATGCTGATCTGTGTCGACGGGATGCCCGCGTCGGCGGCGGCGCGGTCGAGTCCGCGCTTTCGTTCTTGGCAGGCGTAGTCGTCCTCAGGGCCGCCGAGGAAGGCGACGGTGGTGTGGCCGGCTGCGAAGACGGCGGCGGCGGCGTCGTACCCGCCCTGGTACTCGTCGGCGAGCACGGTGACTGCGGGTGCGTCCTCGGGTGGGAAGCAGTTGACGAAGACCGTTGGGACCGCGTCGAGTCCGGCAACCGGGGTGACGTACTCGGGCCCGGGCGCTGCGTAGACCAGGCCGGCGACTCCTTGCTGGACGAGGTTCTCGACGGCCGCTTTGCCTCCGTCGGACGTCTGCGCGGTCTCGACCACGAAGCACACGTACCCGGCCTCCTGCACGGCCTGCTGCACGCCGAGCACGATGTGACCCGCGTAGGGCTGGGAGACAAGCCGGTCGGCGATCACACCAACTGTGTAGGACCGATTCGATCGCAGCGACTGCGCCGCCCGGTTGGGCTGGAAGTTCAGCTCCTTCGCGGCCTCGAGGACACGAGTGCGCGTCTCAGCAGCGATTGAAACGTCCCGGCGATCGTTAAGGACGAACGACACCGTCGGCTGGGACACGCCAGCGTGGCGCGCGACGTCCTTCATGGTGACGCGCTGTGACTGCGTTGTGCGCTTGCGGTTCGCCATTGAGCCTCCTCCGTTGCCATCATCATGCCAGAAGCAAATACGTATTGCGTCCGCTCTGCATGCTGTGTACGCTCGCCGTGCAAATACGTATTGGCCCCGACCTAGCGGGGTCACGATCGCTCAGAGAGGAGCGACCCATGGCGAACGGATTCAGCACCCCGATCGACCGGCGCACGCTGTTCAAGTTCGGTGGCGCAGGCCTCGCGCTGGCCGGCATCGGATCGCTGGCTGCTTGCTCAACCACCGGCGGCGGAGGCAGCACCTCCGGCACGGTGAAGATGCTTTACTTCGGTGAGCAGAGCGCAGCGACGGCCCTGCAGAAAGCCATCGAGCCGAAGATCAAACAGCTCGACAAGAAGGCGAGCCTGCAGGTCACGGCGATTAACGGGACTGACTGGAACGACTTCCTCGCGAAGGTCCTCACGCAGATCGCCTCGGGTGACGTGCCAGACATCGTCAGCGTGGCAACCGAGGGGCAGCAGCTGCTGGCGTCGAAGAACCTCCTCACCCCGCTCGACGACTACGTCACGAAGAACCTCTCGGACCTGCACACCTACTTCACCGGGGCCCACCCGGCGCTGCTCGAGTCGACGATGTACCAGGGGCACCTCTACACGCTGCCCGACAGCTTCAACGCGGGCAGCATGTTCTACTCCACCGACCTGTTCGACAAGGCCGGCCTGTCCCGCCCGACGAGCAAGTGGTCGATGGACGACTTCCACTCCTCGGCTGAGAGCATCGCAAAGGTCGGCGGCGGCACCTACGCCTTCGACTGGGTCGTTCGCCTCTGGGGCAGCTGGACCTCGTTCCTCTACGCCAACGACGGGAACCTGCTCGAGGAGGGCAAGTACTCCGGCGGCGACTGGCTGTGGAACAGCAAGGCCTTCTCCGACAACCCGATCGGTGTCTCCGGACGCAAGGGCGGCTGGAAGTGGGGCGACCCCACGGCGAACTCGGATGCCGCCATCGAGGCGCTGCAGTACGTCATCGACCTGCAGAAGTCCGGTGCGTCCCCGTCGCCCGACGTTGGCGGTGGCGCCACGCTGCAGGGTCTGATGGCATCCGGACGGATCGGTATGACCATCGGTGGCGGCTTCTGGGCCGGTGGCCTCCACAACGCCGGGATGAAGAACGGCAGCTTCGATGTCGTCGAGTTCCCCACGTGGAAGAGCAACAAGTCGCTCTTCGGCGCCGGCGGCTACGGCATCTTCAACTCTTCCAAGAACAAGGAACTCGCGTTCGAGGTCATCAAGGTCATGGTGCAGCCGGAGAGCTTCGACGCCCTTTGGCCCGGCAACGTCACTACACCGGCACAGAAGTCGCTGATGACCGCCGAGCGGTACAAGACAACCGGGCCGGAGCACTGGTCGGTGTTCTACGACCAGCTCGACAACTCGGTGCCCATCTCCGCACCGCCGTACTACAACGCCCTCGCGACCGCCCTCAACCAGCGCACCACCCAGGCGATCTCGTCCGGGAACGCCAAGAAGGCGCTCGACGGCCTCCAGGCAGACATCGAGAAGGCAGCCTCGCAGGCTTCGTGATGACAGCAGCAACAGAAACACCCATCCGGCGGGCGGCCAAGGTCGCAGCCCGCCGGCCGGCGGCCAAGCGTGCCCGCCGACGTGAGTCCACGTTCGGGTTCCTGATGATCGGGCTCGCGGTGATCTTCGTCGCCGTGTTCACCTTCATCCCCATCCTCGCTTCCCTCGGGCTCTCGTTCACCTCGTGGGACGTCATCAGCAGCCCCAAGTGGGTCGGGTTCGACAACTACAAGCGGCTCTTCACCGACGGGCCGGTCCTAGCGTCGTTCGGTGTGACCGTCGCCCTCGCGATCGCCATCGTCGTGCTGCAGATCTCGCTCGGCCTGCTCCTGGCGGTGCTGGCGAACAACCGGAAGCGCAACGCCACCCGCGTGTTCTTCCGCACGTCGTTCTACCTGCCGCTGTTGGCTTCAACCGCCGCCGTGTCGATCTTCATGGGCTACATCTTCGACACCAAGTTCGGCCTCATCAACTACTACCTGAACGAGATCGGGCTCCCCGGGGCGCACTGGCTGAACGATCCCTTCTGGGCGAAGGTCACGGTCGTGATGGTGGTGGTTTGGCAGCAGGTCGGCTTCACCTTCGTGCTCTTCGTCGCCGCACTGCTCGCGGTGCCCGTCGACGTGCAGGAAGCTGCAGCGATCGACGGTGCCGGCCCCTGGCGGACTCTGTTCCGGATCAAGATCCCGCTCATCAGCCCCACGATCCTGTTCGCGACCGTGATCGCGATGATCAACGCGATGCAGCTGTTCGACCAGCCGTTCATCATGACCAAGGGCGGCCCCGGCACCGCGACGACGACCGCGACGATCTCCATGTACCAGGCCGGCTTCCAGAACCTGCAGTTCGGGTTTGCCTCGGCCATCGCGATCCTGCTGCTGGTCATCATCGGCATCATCACCGGGATCCAGTTCATCGCCGCACGAAAGCTGGTGTTCTACCAATGACGACCACTGACACCCTCAACCCGTTGCACGCCCCGGAAACCGTCGCGCAGCCGGCCGTAAGCCACATCGTTCGGCGCCGCAAGCCCGTCGCCAAGGTGGGAAGCATCCTGGGGATGATCATCCTGATCATCGCCGCCGTGTTCGCCCTTGGGCCACTGCTCTGGACGCTGACCACCTCGCTGCGCACCCCGGCGGAGTCGTTCCAGAACCCGCCGCAGTGGATCCCGCTCTCGTGGGACTTCGGCAACTACGCGGCGGTGTTCAACCAGATCCCGATCGGGCAGTTCTTCGTCAACAGCGTTCTCGTGACGTTGCTCATCGTCGTCGGACAGACCATCACCTGCACCTTGTCCGGGTACGCCTTCGCGATGATCAGCTTCCCCGGGAAGAACACCATCTTCGGCATCTTCCTCGCCACGATGATGGTGCCGATCCAGACGATCATCATCCCCGTGTTCGTCATCCTGAAGGACTTGGGGCTGACCGGTTCCATCGCGTCCCTGATCGTCCCCGCGCTCGGCAGCGCATTCGGGACGTTCCTCATGCGCCAGTACTTCATGCAGATGCCCAAGGAGCTCGGGGAGGCGGCCCGCATCGACGGCGCGAGCCAGTTCGGGGTGTTCTGGCACGTGTACTCGCGGATGGCCAGCCCGGCGATCGCGACGCTGGCGATTCTCAACTTCTCCGGCTTCTGGGCCGAGTACTACCGGCCGCTGATCTTCCTCAACCAGCAGGACACCTTCACCCTGCCGCTCGGGCTCGTCGGCCTGCAGGGGAACCTCGGCACCGGATCGATCTCAGTCGTCCTCGCAGGCGTCGTGCTGACCATGATTCCGAGCGTGCTGCTGTTCATCTTCGCGCAGCGGTACTTCATCGAAGGCGTCACCGCGGGGTCGTCCCGATGACCGACCTCCACGCCCTGCCACCAGCACCCCAGGAAGCCGCACCCGCCGTGACCGCAGCAGACCACCTCCTTCCGCAGTTCCACGTCCGACTCCCTCGTGGGTACGTCAACGATCCGAACGGCCCCATCGACATCGGCGGGCAGGCGCACCTGTACTTCCAGTCCCGGCCGCGGGTGGACCTCGAGATCCCTGTCGAGTGGGGCCACGCCACCAGCGACGACCTCGTGCACTGGACGCTCCACCGGCCGGCGATCGTCCCCGTCCCCGGTGGCGCCGACTCCGGCGGCGCGTGGTCTGGTAACACGGTCCTGCACAACGGCACCGTCCGCGCCTACTACTCCGGCAAAGTCGATCACAGTCCGTTCCAGTCGGTCCTCCTCGCGGAATCCACCGACGGCGGCAACACCTACGGCGCCCCCGTGCAGGTCGTCGCCGACCCTTCCGTGGACGAAGCGATCACCATGTTCCGCGACCCATTCGTCTGGCAGACCGACGACGGCTGGTCGATGGCGGTCGGCGCGGCGGCCAGGAATCACACCGCGTCCGTCCGCCACTACCGATCCGTCGACGGCATCAGCTGGAGCCACGCGGGCGATCTGGTGTCGATGGCACGCGACACGGTCAACGGCATCGATACCGGCGAAGGGTGGGAGTGCCCACAGATTCTCACCGTCGACGGCATCGACATCGCGATCGTGGCGTCCTGGTCCCACGCCGACGGCCCGGGCGAGGTGGTCGCCATCCCGCTGGCCGTGTCTCCTTCGCCGTTCAAAGTCGATGAAGGGCAGCACTTCTACGCAGCTTCCGTGATGCGGACCAGCTCGTGGGGGCCGGTGCTCTTCGGATGGGTCACCGAAGGCCGAACCGAGCAGTGGACCGAGCAAGCAGGCTGGTCCGGCGCGATCTCTCTACCGCGCCGGGCGTGGATCACGAACGGTCGACTCGGCACCGAACCCCACCCCGCAATCGACGCCCTTCGCGTCGGCAGCTCGCAGGCTGCAAACGGTGCTCGCATCGGCGCGCAAGCCGAAATCGTGCTGCCCGTCGCCATCACTGGCTGCATCCGGCTGCGCTTCTCCGATGCCGAATACCTCGACATCACGGTCGACGTCGATGCAGACACCCTCACCGTCGACCGGGCGCACGCCAGCACGGATCACCGCGCTGACCCGAGCCCCGCGGTGATTTGTGCTCCCTACGACCGGACCGCGGACCGGCCCGCAGTCCGAGTGCTGCTGGACGGATCGGTTCTTGAACTGTTCACCAGCGCAGGACGTTCCGTCACCACGCGCGTCTACCCGACGCAGGCGCCGCCGTGGAGCGTGGAAGCCCCAAACCAGGCGTTGGCGTGGCATCTCAAGCCGAGCGTCACAACTGTTTCAGCTCCCGCCGCCGACGCCACGGCTGGATCCGCCTCGATCTAGCGGAGCGGCGCCGACAGGTTCGCCGACACCACCTCGTTCCCAATCATCGAAGGAGATGACTGTGCATCGAATCACCGTTGCGGGAGAAGCCCTCGTCGACATCGTCCACGACGACGCCACACGGGAGATCCCCGGCGGAAGCCCCGCGAACGTCGCCCTCGGGCTCGGACGGCTCGGCGCGCCAGTCGAATTCGCCACGTGGCTCGGTGATGACGCTCACGGCCGCCAGATCGCCGATCACCTCGAGGCGTCAGGGGTCGAGCTGGTTCCCGGCGTCTTCGGTGCCACGCGAACTTCGGCGGCGACAGTCCGCCTCACACCCGACGGTCAGCCCAGCTACGAGTTCGGCATCGAATGGGACCTGCCGCACCTGCCGCACGCGCCTCGATGGCTGCACACTGGATCGATCGGCGCGTTCGTGCAGCCGGGAGCGGGAAAAGTGCGAGAGCTCGTCCAGCGCACCGCAGCCGCTGGCGGCATTGTCTCGTTCGATCCGAACATCCGGCCCGCGCTCCTCGGGGACGCTGCAGCTGAGCGGGTCTGGTTCGAGCAGCTCGCTGCAGACGCGACTGTGCTGAAACTCTCCGACGAGGACGCCGCCTGGCTCTACCCGGGCGACAGCGCCGACGTCGTCCTCGACCGGCTCTTCGAGCTCGGCGTGACGCTGGCCGCCATCACTACCGGTGCCGCCGGCGCAACGCTCGCTACCACTCGAGAGCGGATCGCCGTGCCCAGCGAACGCGTCGATGTTGTCGACACGGTCGGGGCCGGCGACACGTACATGGCCACCCTCATCTGGCAACTCCAGGACACCATCGGCACGCTCGACGCCCTGGACTCCATCGCGCTGACACGACTCGGGCAGGTCAGCGCCAGCGCCGCGGCGATCACCGTGAGCCGTCGTGGTGCGGATCTACCAACCGCCGATGACGTGCTTACAGCACTGGGCGAGCCCACCAGATGAGCGCCCCGTCCGTTCCCCGCGGGACGACGCGGCAGGAGCGCCCCGCCGCCGGAACGATGTCACTCGGGCAGCACCTCAACGAGCTCCGGAAGCGGCTCTTCCGCGCAGTGCTCGCCATCGCAGTCTCCGCGGTCATCGGCTGGTTCCTCACACCGTTCGTGCTCGATCAACTCCGCGCACCCGTTACCGAGCTCGCAAACGCCGGCGGCGGTCACACCGCGGAACTGAACTTCCCCGCCATCAGCGGCGCCTTTGATTTGCGCCTCCAAATCACGATCACCATCGCGGTCGTCATCGCCAGCCCTGTCTGGCTGTACCAAGTCTGGGCGTTCATCGTTCCTGCGCTGGTGCGGAAGGAAAAGCTCTACGCCGTCGGGTTTGTCGGATCCGCGATTCCCCTCTTCCTTGGCGGATGCTGGTTCGGCTGGTACGTCCTGCCGCACATCGTGCAGATCCTCGGCAGCTTCGTCGCCCACCAGGACACCTCGATCGTCGACGCGAAGGCCTACTACGACTTCGCCGTGAAGCTTGTCCTCGCCGTCGGCATCGCGTTCGTCCTGCCGGTGTTCCTCGTCCTGCTCAACTTCGTCGGGGTCCTCACCGCGAAAGCGATCCTCGGTGCATGGCGCATCGCCGTGCTGTGCATCCTCATCTTCACTGCACTCGTCACACCGTCCGCTGACATCGCGTCGATGTTCTTGCTCGCCATCCCGATGGGCGTGCTCTACCTCGCAGCGTGCGCGGTCGCCTGGCTACACGACCGCCGTCTCGCCCGGCGCCTCTCGACGGCTTCCTCAACCACCACCCCGTGACGTAGCGTCCGCTGCGCCGCCTGCACACGAAGGACTCATCATGCTCGGCAACCTCACCGGAATCCACCTGCTCATCATCCTCGGCATCGTCATACTGCTCTTCGGCGCCACCAAGCTGCCCGCGCTGGCAAAAGGGCTGGGACAGTCGCTCAACATCTTCCGCAGCGAGATCCACGCCGGCGACAACAAGAAAAGCTCCGACCCGGCCAGCGCCCCGGTCGTACACGACGGCACCGTGCCGTCCCACGAGTGAGTCGCTCCCCGGCGGGCTGACGAAAGGAAAGCACCGTGGACCTCGAGAAGCTGCTCGTCATCGCCGCCATCGCAGGGTTATGTCTGGGACCGGCTCGGCTAGCCGCCCACACCAAGCAGCTCACCGCTCTCTTGCGTCAGCTGCGGGGATGGGCTGACACGACTAAAGCGCAGATCGAAGAGCAGACCGGGGTCGACATCGACTGGTCCGAACTCGATCCGCGCCGCTACGACCCGCGCCGCATCATCCGCGACGCTCTCACGCAACCCCAGACACCACACGAACCCGCCGTCCAACCAACGGCGCTCACCCACACCGCAGGACCAACCAACCCTCGAACCGGAGTCAACGATGACCTCTGAAATTCACCGCCGAGCCCTCTTCCAGGGCGCCGGAATCGGCGCCCTGGCGCTGTTCGCCACCGCGGCACCCGCTGAGGCCGCCCAGGCCGCCACCGCAGGATCCGCTTCAACGTCAGCCACCGCAGCGACATCATTCCGCGCGAAGTACCACATGACCCCGCCGGCTGGATGGCTGTCCGACCCGCAGCGACCGGTCTTCACCCGTGGCGCCTACCAGCTCTACTACCTGCACTCCGATGTCGACAACGGGGACGGTGGGTGGGACCACGTCTCCACCACCGACGGCATCAACTTCACCTTCCAGGGCACCGTCATCCCCCTGCAGACCAACCTGCCCACCTGGACCGGCTGCACCCTGATCGACACGAACAACACCGCCGGCTACGGCGCCGGCGCCGTCATCGCGCTAGCCACCCGCCCCACCGGAGGCGTTCGGAAATACCAGGAGCAGTACCTCTTCTACTCCACCGACGGCGGCTTCACCTTCACCGCCCGACCGAACCCCGTCATCGTCAACACCGACGGACGCGTCGCAACCACCGACGCGCAGATCTCCAACGCCGAGTGGTTCCGCGACCCCAAGGTGGCCTGGGACGACGCCCGCAACGAATGGGTCTGCGTCATCGGCCGGCAGCGCTACGCCGCGTTCTACACATCGAGGAACCTCATCGACTGGACGCTGCAGCACAACTTCGACTACCCCGACCACAACCTCGGCGGCATCGAATGCCCCGACCTCTTCCAGATCACAGCAAATGACGGCACCAAACACTGGGTCCTCGCCGGCAGCATGGACGCCTACAACGAGGGGCTGCCCTGCACGTACGCGTACTGGACCGGCTCCTGGAACGGCACCACGTACACGGCGGACAACCTCACCCCGCAATGGCTCGACTGGGGGTGGGACTGGTACGCGGCAGTTACCTGGCCTGCCAACGAAGCGCCGACAACAAAGCGGTACGGCCTCGGCTGGATGAACAACTGGAAGTACGCGAACCGGCAGGTGCCCACCGACGCATCCGATGGGTACAACGGCCAGAACTCGATCGTCCGCGAGATCACGCTGCAGAAGCAGACCGATGGTCGCTACACCCTCCTCAGTGCACCGATCGCGGCGCTCAAGGGCACCGCGAAGCGGACCGTGCCGATCGCGAACCAGACCGTGAACGGTTCGGTGGTGTTGCCCTACAACGGCCGCGCGTACGAGATCGAGCTCGACGTCACGTGGACCAATGCCACCAACGTCGGAGTCTCGGTCGGACGCTCGACGGACGGGGCGCGACACACCAACATCGGTAAGTACGGGAGCGACCTGTACGTCGACCGCGCGCCGTCCGACCGTGCAGGATTCGCGTTGGCGCCCTACACGCGGGCTGCAGCACCCATCGATCCGGCCGCCCGCGCCGTGCACCTCCGCATCCTCGTCGACACGCAAAGCGTCGAGGTGTTCGTCAACGCCGGCTACACGGTCCTGTCCAACCAGGTGAACTTCGACGCCGGCGACACAGGTATCTCGCTGTACTCCGACGGCGGCCCCGCCACCTTCTCCAACATCACCATCCGCGAATACGGAAGCTAGCACGCGCAGGGCGAAAGGCGGCAGCTGCCTTTCGCCCTGCGGCGGCTTCTGCGCTGCCCGCCAGCCGGTCGCTCCCCGGGCGCATCCGCGACCTCGGGGGAGGGGCTCGAAAACTGTGGGCAGCTTCGCTCCGTGTCGTCGGAATCGCTTCCTTCGGTGTCGGGACGTCGCGGGTGCGCGAGACGGCCCGCGTGACTTGGGGTTCGGGTGCATAATGGTGGTGTCTTCGGACCCGGTAGTGGGGCTTGCCGGACCCAACCTCGACAGTTGTCGACAACAGTCCCTATCTCAGCTGGTCGCGCTTCTGCGCGCCTGAGGTAGGGAGTGTCATGACAGCACCAATCGGTTCCGGACCGGTCGTCGTCGGCGTCCTGCCCGGCCTCGCTCCGGGGGTCATCGAGGTTGCGTCGTCTATCGCGCGGCGCTTCGGTACGACGCTGGTGTGCGTCAGCGTGGATGCATCGCTCTTCGATGCCGGTACGCGCTCGGACGGGTCGGTGATGGTGGAACCGATCGACCCTGACACCGCTGACACGACACCGCAGGGCTTGTCGGACAGTGACAAGGCGGCAGTACGTGCTGCCGCAACGACCTACGGCGTCGACGTCACGTTCGTCCCGGGTGTCGGGGATCCGAGCCGGGCACTGTCGCAGGTGGCCGAAGACCGCGACGCGGCGATGCTGGTCGTCGGGGCCAGGACGGGAGCGGGTCGAATCGCGGAGTTCTTCACGGGGTCGGTCGCGGTACGGCTGACCCATCAGCAGCACCGTTCAGTGCTCGTAGTGCCCGTTGATCCGGTCGGGTTCGATGCCCCACTGCCGTGGGACACCCCGTGACCGGCCAGCTTGTTCTGCTCCGCCACGGACAGAGCACTGCGAACGCTGCCGGTACCTTCACCGGCTTGCGAGACGTCGCGCTGACCGAACAGGGCAGCGCCGAAGCGAATCGGGCTGGGTTGCTACTTCTGCATGCCGGCATCCGACCGGACCTCGTGCTCACGTCGACGCTCGAGCGGGCGCTCCACACGGCGGAGCTCGTCACCGACGTCCTCGGACGTGATGCGCCGATCGAGTCGACGTGGCGGTTGAACGAGCGGAACTACGGCGCCCTCACCGGCATGTCCAAGCAGAATGCGCAAGCGGCGTTGGGGGCGGAGCAGTTCTTCGCTGTTCGTCGGACCCGCACGGGACGGCCACCACGCATGTCGATCCGCGCGTGGCTGGCGCTCCGGCGGACGCCGGCGCTTCGTGGACTGCCGTGGGCGGCACTTCGTCGAACCGAAACACTCTCCGACGTCATCCGCCGGGTCCAACCCGTCCTGTCGCACAGCATCACCCCGGCACTCCGCGACGGGCAGACAGTGCTCGTCGTCGCGCACGGCAACTCACTGCGGGCACTGTGTGCCTGCATGGACGGCCTAACTGACGGTGAGCTCGCGGACCTGAACCTCCCCACGGGCGAACCCCTGATCTACCGGTTCGACGGCGACGGTGGGTTCTGTCCGCGGGGTGGGGAGTACCTGCATCCGGCAGCACGAGCAGCAGCGGCAGCGGTCGCTGCGGAAGGTGGAACATGACCTCCCGAACGGACACGCACCTGCCCGATGGGCAGCTCCCGCCCGACCCAGACATCGACGCCAACGACCCGGAACGTATCGACCGGCCAGTGCATCTGCGGTGGCGGTACCTCGGTGTCGTCGCACTCGGCGGCGCCATCGGTACCGCCGCACGCGACGGACTCAGCACCGCGTTCCCCGCTCAGCAGGAGGTGTCCTGGGCGATCTTCTGGATCAACATCGCCGGCGCGCTCCTACTGGGTGTGCTGCTGGAACACCTCGCGCATCGCGGACCTGACGAGGGTCGCCGCCGGACACTGCGCCTGCTTCTGGGAACCGGTGTCCTCGGCGGGTTCACCACCTACAGCACCCTCGCGACCAGCACCGCGGTGTTGTTCCTCGCTGGCCGCGGGTTGGCCGGCACCGGGTACGCGCTCCTGACGGTCCTCGCCGGCGCGATCGCCACCGGTAGCGGCCTCGCGATCGCGGGTTTGGTCCGACCGAACGGGGCCACATCATGAGCGCCCTGGCCTTCCTCAGCGTCGCGGTCGCTGGCGGTGTCGGCGCGGCCGCACGGTTCTTCGTGGATGGTGCGATCAACCGGGGTCGGCAGTTCCGGCTCCCGGTCGGGACGCTGACGATCAACATCACCGGCTCGTTCCTGCTGGGCTTGATCACCGGCGCCGCCGGTCACCTCGGCGCCACCCCCGTCGCGGTGCTCGGAACAGGGCTCATGGGTGGCTACACCACGTTCAGCACCGCCAGCTTCGAGACCGTCCGCCTCGCACGCACTGGCCGCACCACCGCGGCTGCCGTGAACGGGCTCGGGATGCTCGTCGTCTCCGTCGCCGCAGCCGCCGGGGGCGTCACCCTCGGCACCCTCACTTGACCATCCGACTGGGAGACGAACAGCTCATGCACTTCGACATCACGATCGAGATCCCCCGCGGCAGCGGCAACAAGTACGAGGTCGACCACGCCACCGGACGGATCCGCCTGGACCGGGCGGTGTTCACCAGCATGGTGTTCCCGCAGGACTACGGCTCGATCGACGACACTCTCGGCGATGACGGCGACCCCCTCGACGCGCTCGTGCTGCTGCCCCGGCCCACGTTCCCCGGCGTCGTCATCGACGTCCGCCCGGTCGGGATGCTCCGCATGGTCGACGAGAACGGCGGCGATGACAAGATCCTCACCGTCCCCGCCGGAGACGTCCGCTTCGACCACGTCCAGGACATCTCCGACGTCGCCGAGCCGGTCCTGGCGGAGATCGAGCACTTCTTCGCCCACTACAAGGAGATCGAGCACGGCAAGCACGTCACCACCAACGGGTGGGCGAACCGTGTCGACGCCGAAGCCATCATCCGCGCCGCACAGGAACGGTTCACCCCGCACCCCTGACCGGCACCCGCGCACCCGACACCATCCAGTGCGCGCCCTGAACCGCCGTGGGGAGGCAACTGGCGCCCAGTGATCGCCAGGAGGTCGTCCCTCCGCCTCCCCGCGGCCCACACCCGCACGACCAACCCGAAAGGCGACAACCGCCGTGAACGACTACATCAGCAACGTCCACCACACCACCCACCATCAGGGCGAGTACGTGACCCACACCAGCCGCCCCGTCACCATCAGCAGCCTGCACGGCTCCCGGATCCTCGACTCCCGCGGCTACCCGACGATCCAGGTGCGTCTCGAGCTCGAGGACGGCACCGTCGTCACCGGTGACGCCCCCGCAGGCGCATCCACTGGCGCGCATGAGGCTGTCGAGCTTCGCGACGGCGGCAGCAGCTACGGCGGCCGCGACGTGAGCCAGGCACTGCACCTCATCACGACGGACGTCGCACCGATGATCACCGGCCAGTCGTGGACCTCGATCGGGCAGGCCGACGCCGCCCTCGCTGCCCTCGACGGCACCCCGAACCACCGCCGGCTCGGCGCGAACAGTGTCGTCGCGACCTCGATCGCGATGGCACGCGCTCTCGCCGCCGCAGCGGAGCTGCCGCTCTGGCGTTGGATCGCAGACGTCACCGGCAGCACGCCCCGCCTGCCCGTCCCGCACTTCAACGTGCTCAACGGCGGAGCGCACGCAGCGAACGCGCTCGACTTCCAGGAGTTCATGATCGCCCCGGTGAACGCCGAGACCATGACCGACGCGGTTCGGATCGGATCGGACGTCTACCACGCGCTGGCGGCACTGGTCCGGGAACGGTTCGGCAGTCTCGGTCTCGGGGACGAAGGCGGCTTCGCCCCGTCGATCGCCGCGCCCGAGGAGGCCCTCGACCTCCTCGTCGCCGCGATCAGTACCGCCGGTTACGAGCCCGGCGTGGACACCGTCGCGATCGCACTCGACCCGGCGGCGAACGAGTTCGCGCTCGGTGACGGTAGCTACCGGGTCGTGGACCGCCGGCTCGACCGCGCAGGCATGGTCGACTACTACCGCGACCTCATCAGCCGGTATCCGATCCGGAGCATCGAAGACGGCTTCTCCGAAGATGACCACGGCGGCTGGAAGGCGATGTCGTTCGCGCTCGGCGACATGCTCCAGATCGTCGGCGATGATCTCTACGTCACCGATCCGCAGCGCATCCGCGACGGTGGGAAGGACGGGCTCTCGAACGCGGCGCTCATCAAGCCGAACCAGATCGGCACCGTCTCCCAGACCCTCGACGCGATCGGCGTCGCACGCTCGCTCGGGATGCGGAGCATGGTGTCGCACCGGTCCGGCGAGACCACCGACACGTTCATCGCGGACCTCGTCGTCGGCACCGGAACCGGACAGATCAAGTCCGGCGCACCCGCCCGCGGAGAACGCGTCGCCAAGTACAACCGGCTCACCGAGATCGCGGAGAACAATCCGGAGCTGCCCTACGGGCTGCGCTGACCCCGACCGGTCACCTCGTGGGCGACGCGCAGGAAAGCAGAACCAGCTGGCTGAGGCTCTCCCGACCAGATCGCCCGCAACGGCCGGGCAAGTGGCGGCCCAGCGAGCGGGACCCGCACCAGCGACCCGTCGTTGATGTCGGCGGCGACCGTGCGAAGGCTCATCACCGCCGGTGCAATTCCAGCCTGCGCGTTCGCCCGGATGATGCTCGTGGTCTCCAGCACCGCGGCCGGAACCGACATGCTCAAACCGGCCTCCCTGAGCCATGCGGCGAGGGTCGCGCGAGTTCCGGAACCTTCTTCCCGCAGGAGCAGAGCCGTCGCCGCCAGGACCTCCGCAGTGATCCCGGTCGACCGAGCCCAGGGATGTTCCGGCGCAACGACGACCGCGAGCTCATCGTCCGCGATCACCTGCGCGGACACACCTGCCGCCGTCACCGGGGTCTCCGTGAACCCGAGGTTCGCGCCACCCGACTGCACGAGGTCCGTCACCGCGGCGGAGTTGCCCGCGATCAGGCGCACCCGCACGTCGGGTTCGCGGCGGCGGAATTCGAGCAGCCAGCCCGGCAGCAGCAGCTCCGCGATCGTCTGTGACGCTGCGACGACGAGCGAACCCGTGGGAGTCCGCAGCGCAGCCACTCCTGCTTCGAGGTGGCGAGACGCGTCGAGGACCGGTCCGGCCAGCCCGACGACGAGCCTGCCGGTCTCGGTCAGCACCGACCCCGTGGTCGAGCGGTGCACCAACAAGTGACCGACCATGCGCTCGGCGACCCGGATCCGAGCAGACACTGCCTGTTGCGTGACGCCGAGCGCTCCAGCGGCAGCGGAGAGGGAGCCGGTCTCGGCGACGCGTGCGAGCACGTCGAGTGTGTCGAGGTCGAGGGTTCGGTCCGTGAGTCGCCGTAGTGCCACAATCATTGATTGTGCCCTGCCAAGAGGTTCCGGGTACCGCCAGAGGCAGGATTCGCGCAGGCTTGGCCCATGACAACGCTCCGCACGGACCCTGCACCCGCGAACGGTAGCCAGCTGCCCCAACGGCCGCAGACGGCGTTGTTCCGTGACCTGGAGCGGCCAGGCCTGATCGTGTCGAATCTCACACCGAACTGGTTCGCGTCGATCATGGGCACGGGGATCGTCGCTGTCGCAGCTGCGTCACTGCCGCTGCAGTTCCCCGGGCTGCGCCTCGCGGCGACGGTCGTGTGGGCGATCGCCGCGGTGCTCCTCGTCGCCCTCACGACCGCGACGGTGCTGCACTGGATCCGCTACCGGAGCACTGCAGCCGGGCACCAGCTCAACCCGGTGATCTCGCACTTCTACGGCGCACCACCGATGGCGTTCCTCACCGTCGGCGCCGGGACACTCCTGCTCGGCAAGGACTGGGTCGGCCTGCCCGCCGCCGTCACCATCGACTGGGTCCTGTGGACCATCGGCACCATCGGAGGACTGCTCACGGCAGTGCTCGTGCCGTACCTGGCGTTCACCCGCCACGAGAACAAGCCCGACTCCGCGTTCGGCGGCTGGCTGATGCCGATCGTCCCGCCGATGGTGTCCGCCTCCACCGGTGCGCTCCTGCTGCCGTACGCCCCCGCCGGGCAGGCGCGGGAGACGCTGCTGTGGTCCTGCTACGGCTTCTTCGGCCTCAGCCTCATCACGTCGCTGGTCGTGATCACGCTGATCTGGAACCGTCTCGCGCAGCACAAGGTCGGGGCCGCCGGCATGGTCCCGACTCTGTGGATCGTCCTCGGGCCGGTCGGACAGTCGATCACCGCGGTGAACCTCCTCGCATCGAACGCCCCCACCGTTGTCGATGCGAGTACCGCGCATGCCCTGCTGGTCGTGGCGCTGGTGTACGGGTTCGCGATGCTCGGCTTCGCGCTGCTGTGGACCGTCATCGCCCTCGCGATCACCATCCGCACTGCCCGCGAACACTTGCCGTTCAGCCTGACTTGGTGGTCCTTCACGTTCCCCGTCGGGACCTGCGTCACCGGCCTGAACGGGCTCGCCCTGCACTCAGGCCTGACCGTCGTTGCCGTCCTCGCCGTCATCTACTACGCCGGCCTCGTCGCCGCATGGATCACCGTTGCCCTTCGCACCTTTCACGGATCCGTCATCCGTGGCACCCTGCTGGCACCGCCACAGCCGGCATGAGTACCCCCGAGGAACTCGCTGACGTTCGATCGCTGAACGGTCTCGCGGAGACGTGGCGGACCGCGCCCGACGGCAGCCGACGGTTCGTCCCGAGCTTCGACCCACGATCCGGCGGCAGATTCAGCCGTGTCCTGGTCCTGATGCAGTCGCCTGGCCCCCAGACCATCGCCGCAGCGCACGCAGCGATCTGCAGCGAGGACAACCCGGGCCCGACCGCGGCCGCGTTCCGAGCAGCCCGTATCGAGTCCGGACTCGCACGCGGCGAGTACGTCCGCTGGAACCTTGTCCCATGGGAACTGCCCGACCGCGTGCGACTCGAGGACATCGACGAGGGGCGGCATGCCCTCGCCACACTGCTCGCGGCCCTCCCCGCTCTCACTGCGATCGTCACGTACGGGGCCGTTGCCCTCGACGGCGTCATGCGACACTTCACCCTGGACGAGCACCCCCGACTCCTTCCGGTCATCGCAGCACCACATCCGTCTCCCGCCAACGGCCGCCACCGATCGGAACAACACCTCCGTTCCGTGCAAGCACTCCGGCTCGCCGCGCGAGCGCGGCAGACGTAACAAATACGAACGATTCCGCTACAACTATCCGTACCGGCGCTCAGTCCGGGTGCGAGGCGCCGTGTCTTGTAGCGGAACCCAGTCCCAGAATCTACGTGCCGCCACTACCCCTCCTGGTCGAGTTTCGCTACGTTCTCTTCATGGGTCACCTTCTCGGGTATGCGCGCGTGTCCACCACAGACCAGGACGCGTCGCTGCAGATCGACGCGCTCAACGCCGCTGGCTGCTACCGCGTGTTCGTCGACACCATGTCCGGGTCGCTCCAACACCGGCCCGAGCTCGACAAGCTCCTCGACCAGCTCCGCCCCGGCGACACTCTCGTCGTCTGGCGACTCGACCGGCTCGGCCGGTCCATCCGGCACCTCATCGATCAGCTGCACGCTCTCGCCGAGCGCGGCATCGGGTTCCGGTCCCTGCAGGAGACCATCGACACCACCTCGCCCGGCGGCCGGCTCGTGTTCCACGTCTTCGCCGCGTTGGCGGAGTTCGAACGGGACCTCATCAAGGAACGCACCAACGCCGGCCTCGCCGCCGCTCGAGCCCGCGGCCGCACCGGCGGCCGACCATCTCGGCTCTCCGCGGACCAGGTGCGCACCGCACGCCGGCTCTACGAACAGCAGGACATGACCGTCGCGCAGATCGGCGACGTGCTCGGCGTTAGCCGCACCACCATCTACCGTGCACTCGCGAAGCACGCCGAGCCCGTCGCGGCGCGACGAACCAAGCCTTCCCCAACGATGTAGCTGGCTATGGACGCGAGCGAGCGGTGGGGCATCCTTCGACTGCACGTCGAGGACGCCATCCCGCTCGCCACCCTGGCCCGCACCACGGGCGTCGCTGAGCGCACCCTGCAACGCTGGTTGGCCCGCTACCGAACCGGCGGATACCCGGCTCTCGCCGACGGCACCCGCACCGATCACGGCGCCCGACGGACGGCACCGGAACTGGTGCGCCTGATTGAGGGGCTCGCACTCACCAAGCCACGACCTTCGATCGCCACGATTCACCGCCAGGTCGACAATTACTGCACCAAACGAGGTCTCTCAGCGCCGTCGTACTCCGTTGTGCGGTCGATCGTGAACGGGCTTGATCCCGGGATGGTGACGCTCGCGCTTGAGGGGCCCGCGTCATATCGGGACAAGCACGAACTGCTGCTCCGACGTCGTGCGGATCGCCCCAACGCGATCTGGCAGGCGGACCACACGATGCTCGATCTGCTCATCGTCGGACCCGACGGCAAGCCCGAACGGCCGTGGTTGACGGTGATCCTCGACGACTACTCCCGCGCGGTCTGCGGGTACATGGTGTTCCTCGGCGCCCCATCCGCCGCGAACACCGCGCTCGCGCTCCGGCAAGCGATCTGGCACAAGCCGGAACCGGACTGGCCTGTCTGCGGGATCCCAGACGTGCTCTACACAGACCACGGGTCCGACTTCACCAGCCACCGAATCGGCGACACCGCCGCCGTGCTGCACCTCCGCATCATCCACTCGCAGGTCGCTCGCCCCCAGGGCCGCGGGAAGATCGAGCGGTTCTTCGGCACCATCAACACCGAGCTGCTCCCAACGCTCCCCGGCCACCTCGCACCCGGATCCTCGGCGCCGGCGCCGACGCCGGCGCTGGATCTCGCCGGTGTCGACAGTGCCATCAACACGTTCATCCGCCGCTACAACGCCCGCATCCACCGCGAGCTCCGGAAGAGCCCACTGGAAGCGTGGATCGCAGACGGGTGGCTGCCACGAATGCCGGACTCCCTCGAGCAGCTCGACGGGTTCCTGCTCACCGTCCCGACCACGCGTGTCGTGCAACGAGACGGCATCCACTTCGAAGGGCTCCGCTACACCGCAACCACTCTCGCACCCTTCGTGGGCAGCACCGTCAGCGTCCGGTACGACCCCCGCGACGTCACCGAGATCCGTGTCTTTCACCGCGACGCGTTCCTGTGCACCGCGATCAGTACCGCGCATCAGACCGAGACCATCAGTCTCAAGCAGATCCAGGCCGCCCGGAACGCGCAACGAAGAGCCCTGCGCGGGCAGATCCGCGAACGCATCGCGATCGTCCGCCCCACACCCGATGATCACACCCCACCAGCACCCGCACCGGCACCGGATCAACCGCGACTGATGACCTACGAGGAGGACCGGTCATGACGAGCCAGTTCATCATCACGAAGGAACACCGTCGGTTCGCGGAGTTCGCCGACGCCGTCCGGAAGCAGAACACCATCGGCGTCTGCTTCGGCCCCGCTGGCGTCGGCAAGACCCTCTCCGCACGCCGCTACGCCCACTGGGACAGCATCGGCCCGTTCATCGCCAGATGGGCCGCACGCAGCGAAGACGACACGAAGATCTACGCCGCCGCCCACCGAGCCCGCACCGTCTTCTACACGCCCGAGGTCTCCGCCACGATGCGCGCCCTGCAGGACGACCTCCGGCACGACATGCTCCGCACCGAACGCTGCATCGAGGAACACCTCCTGCTCCAGGGTCGCCACTTCGACCACGCACACGGCCCCAACCCGTCCCTGCTCGAGCTGATCATCATCGACGAGTCCGAACGCCTCACCGGCAACGCGATCGAGTGGCTCCGCGACCAGTACGACCGCACCGGCATAGCGATGATCCTCATCGGCATGCCCGGCATCGAGAAGCAGTTCAGCCACTACCCGCAGCTCTACAGCCGCCTCGGTTTCGCCCACCAGTACCGTCCGCTCGGCCACGACGAGCTGCTCTTCGTCCTCGAACGTCAATGGCGCAAGCTCGGCAAGACGCTCGACCCCGACGACTTCACCGACGCGCAAGCCATCGCCGCCGTCGAACGCATCACCCGCGGCAACTTCCGGCTCCTTGAGCGCCTCCTCCCTCAGATCCAACGCGTCCTGAAGATCAACGAGCTCGACGTCATCACCAACGACGTCGTCGAGGCCGCCCGCAGCACCCTCGTCATCGGCACCACCTGACCCGACACCGATCGCAGCGAAAACGACGACACAGAGCGAGGCTGCTCACACGAAAACTCAGGAAAGGTCTAGGTTCGGGATTCTCAACAGCCTGTCCCGTGAAACTGCCCGGGGAGGGTACGGCTGACAGTACAGTTGCGTCGTGCTCATCGGATACGCCCGCGTCTCGACCTCCGGCCAGGACCTCGCGGCGCAACGCGACGGCCTACAGGCCCTCGGGGTTGCGGATCAAGACATCCACGTCGACCACGGCATGTCCGGCACGACTCGAGAACGACCCGGCCTCCGATCGGCCCTCGCCGCGGTCCGATCCGGTGACACCCTCGTCGTGACGAAGCTCGACCGGCTCGCGCGATCGCTTCGCGACGCGACCGACATCGCAGACGAGCTCACGAAGAAGGGTGTGGCACTGAACCTCGGCGGATCGGTGTACGACCCCACCGATCCCGTTGGGCGGCTCCTCTTCAACGTCCTCGGCATGGTCGCCGAGTTCGAGGCTGATCTCATCCGGGCCCGCACCCGCGAGGGCATGGCGATTGCGAAGGCAGCCGGCAAGCTCCGCGGAGGCAAGCCCAAGCTCAACAAGGCACAGGAGAAGCACCTGGTCGAGCTGCACCGAGCCGGCACGCACACCACCAGCGACCTCGCCGAGCTCTTCGGTGTCGCCCGTGCCACCGTCTACCGGGCCGTTCACCGCGCCGATCCGAAGTGAGAATCGATCCGGTTCTCGGGTAGCCATCGTCTAATGAGACTGGTTAGCTTCAGTGTTGTCTGTCGGTGCTGGGTTGCTCGACGGCGATGCGCCTGGCGATCGCTGCCACTCCGCCCGCTGCCATCAGAAAGACGACAGCGAGGATCGCCCAACCAACGGTGCCGAGGTTGATCGCGGTCAGCGTCACGACGGCCGGAGCGGCCATAGCGGCGACGGCGTACCCGGTCCCGTACACACCCTGGTACGCGCCGATGCGGTCGGCCGGTGCGAGCTCGAAGGACAGTGCCCAGCCCGCGGCGCTCGACGTGATCTCGGCGAGCGAGTGCGCGACCGCTGCCGCGACGAGCACCGCGGTAGCGATCGCCGCCGGCGCCCAGTCGACGCCGCGCACCCATCCGGCGGCCGCCCACAGCCCGCAGGCCAGCGCCATCACCCAGCCCGCGTGCCGCATCACCCGCGCGGCCCCGGCGACGGTGTCGGTCCCCCGGCTCATCCGGACCTGGAGCATGACCACGCACACCGTGTTCACGAGCAGGAGCGGCGACACCAGGACATCCGGCGCGACGGTGTGCTGCACGACCCACAGCGGCACGGCGACCTCGAACAGGCCGAACTGCATGCCGAAGACCCCGGTCAGTGCCGCCACCGCGAGGAATCGGACGTCCCGGTACGGACTGCGACCGGCGGCCTCCGGGCGGTCGATCGTGCCGGTATCCGTCCGGTCTGCCGGAGCCGGGTCGACCCGCGCCGTCGACAGCCCCGCGACGAGGAACGCCGAGGACACGAAGAACAGCCCGGACACGACCATCGTCACGCGGTACGCCTCGCCCGTGCCGATCACCAGCGGGATCGCAGCAAGCGCCGTCCCAACGCCGATCCCGACGTTCGTCACGGTCCGCATCGTCGCCCGCACCCGGACGCGCTCAGCCCCCGGGAACGCCCGACCGATCGCGGCGCTCCGCACCGATCCGCCGCCCTGCTGCGCGAGCGTGACCACCGAAGCGGTGACGATGAGCGTCGTGACGTCGTGGACGAGCACGTAGGCGACGAGGGCGGCCCCCTGAACGACGTGCAACCAGATCAGCATCCGCCGTGCACTGAACCGGTCGGCGAGGTGCCCGAACGCCAGGGACGAGGCCACACCGACCGCACCGGCAACCGTCAACCCGAGGCCGACCGCGACGGTGGGCATGCCGACGATCGTGATCAGGTAGAGCGTCGTCAGCGTGAAAAACGCGCCGCGGCCGAGGGTGTCGACGAGCGTGACGGTGAGCAGGCGTCGGAGCGTTGTGTCCCGGCGGACGAGGGTGCGGATCGGTACCTGCTGCTTGGTGGTGCTCACCCCTCCAGTTCTGGCAGCGCTGACGCTCCGGACAAACCGATGTAGGTTCAGGCTTCATGATCCGCTACCGACTCGAGCCGTCGGACGTGTCCGCCGTACGGTTCGGCATCTCGCCGCTGTCCGAGCTCGGCCTGGCCTTGCGCGCGTTCCGTGCCCCGGAGCGTTATCCGCTGCAGCGGCCGTGGATCGACCGGATTGCCGGGGTGCTGCCGCTGCTCGACCGCGAAGTCCTGACCGAGCTCGTCGATGAGCGCCTGTGGGTCGCGGACTTCGTGAACCCGCGGCCGGAATCACCGCTGACCTCGTTCGACGACGAGCTCCGCGCGCTCGGTCAGATCCGACCCGAGCGGCTCCAGGGCGACCTCGAACGGGTCCACGGCACCGTCCCTCCGGTCTTCGCCGGTCGACACGACAGCATAATCGAGCGACTGCAGCAGGCCCTCGCGACGACGTGGGAGCTCTGCTTCGCGCCATACTGGCTGCGGATGCGCCGCGTACTCCAGGCCGACGTCGCACACCGCGGCCGGATCGCCACCCACCAGGGTGTTGGTGCGGTCCTCACAGGATTGTCCGACGGCGTGCGGTTCGACGGGCGGTACGTAGACGTACGACTCTCCAAACCCGATGTTCACGAACGTCCGGTGCGCGGGGAGGGGCTCACGCTTGTGCCGTCGATGTTTGTCGCCCGGGCGTCAGCGCCGGTCGACGACGACCTGCCGCCCACGGTGATGTACCCGGCCCGTGGACAGGGCGCGATGTGGTCGACCGCGTCCCACCCCGACGCCGGCGCGGTACGGGGCCTGCTCGGTCGGACACGGGCGGCGCTGCTCGAGGCGCTCGGCGAGCCAGCATCGTCGACGGACCTGGCGATGCGCTTCGGGGTGTCGACGTCGGCCGTGAACCAGCACCTGCGCATGATGGAGCGAGGCGGATTACTCAACCGCACCCGATACGGCCGGGCAGTCCTGTACTACCGGAGCACCGTCGGCGACGCGCTGACCCGGACGGAGTGAACCGGGCCAGAAGCGGCCGACGACGGTGTAGCCCGATGCGGTGAGTCCTCCGCTTCAGGATCAAGAATGCCTGGGTCCGGCCCGGATTCAACGCGAATCCCCGACGACACTTCGGCACACCCCGCCCACCGGACGGCGGTCTAGGAGTAACACGCCAGTCTCGATAGCCGATCCTTGGGTTCAGATGGTCGTTGCAACACCACCGTGATTTGGAGTGTTGCAGATGGGATCGAGGCTGGAACACCGTGCTCGAGAGGCGCGGTTCTGGGAGCTATTGAGACAAGGCCTCGGACGCACGGCGGCCTGTGAAGCTGTCGGCGTGGACCGACGTCAGGGATACCGATGGGTCAAAGCAGCCGGCGGACGGAACCCGTTCGCCCACACGCCCCGCTCCGACAGGTACCTGAGTCAGGAAGAGCGGCTCCAGATCGCGAACCTGCGCCTCGGCGGTGCGGGTGTGCGTGCGGCACCCTCGTCGAGCGCGCCACCCGGTACGTGATGCTGCTGCACCTGCCTGATGGGCACAGCGCCGACGCCGTCCGCGACGCGATGATCCCCACCATCCAGACGCTGCCCGGGCATCTGCGTCGGTCGTTGACGTGGGATCAGGGCACGGAGCTTGCCCGGCACGAAGACATCACCCTCGCCACGGACCTCGCGATCTACTTCTGCGACCCCCACAAGCCCTGGCAGCGCGGCTCGAACGAGAACACCAACGGCCTGCTCCGGCGATACTCCCCGAAATCCACCGACCTCAGCATCCGCGGCCCGGAACGGCTCCTCGAAGTCGCTGCTGAACTCAACGGGCGACCCCGCAAAACCCTCGGCTACCAGACCCCAGCAAAAGCCTTCGAACAGCTACTCTCGGACCCGAAAAAACCACCCGTTGCAACGACCCCTTGAAACCGCCGATCGGCTATCGGGACATGCGTCGGGTGCCATTACGGTCGAGTCATGGCGAGCATCACCTACCCAACGCCGCTCCGAGCAGGCGGGCGGATTGAGGTACCTGCACCGTCGATGGGGGTCCCTACGAGTCTCCTCGAGCGATTGCACGCTGCGGTCGAAGCGCTCACGACACTCGGCTTCGAGGTTCACGTGCGCCCGCACGCGGCCACGGCTGGACTGACCCCGGCGTCTGCCGCTGCCCGCGCCGAGGATCTGCACGCTGCGTTCGAGGCGGCAGACGCGGTTCTTCCACCGTGGGGCGGGGAACTCGCGATCGAGTTGGTCGAGCGGGTCGACTGGGACGCCCTCGCCGAGGCCCGGTCGTGGTTCGTGGGCTGGTCGGACATCTCGACGTTGCTGTTGCCGCTGACTACACGGACCGGGCTCGCGACCCTGCACGGCGCCAATCTCATGGATGAGCCGTACGAACTGCCCACCGAGTTCGAGCGGTGGACAAACGTCGCGGCGCTCCCGTTGGGGAGCACCTTCGAGCAGCACAGCGCACTTCGTCGGCGCAGTCGGCCGTGGGGACCGTGGGCGGATGAGCCGTTGGATCGTGATCAGGCGTACCAAGCGCCCACGAGGTGGCGGTCCCTCGACGGAACGGATGACGTGACAATGCGCGGCCGCCTGATCGGTGGATGCCTCGAAACGGTGTCGCTGCTCGCCGGAACGCCCTACGGCGACGTGCCCGGGTTCGCGCGGAAGTATGCCCCGGAGGGCACGATCGTTTACCTCGAAGCGGCCGAGTCCAACGCCATCACAGTCCTTCGGATGCTCACCTCGCTGCGTCTCACGGGCTGGTTCGACGACGCGAACGGTGTTCTCATCGGCCGCACCGACGGCGCGGCCGTGCCCGAACTGACCCAGGACGAAGCAGCGCGTCGGGCGCTGGGCGACCTCGACGTGCCAGTGCTCCTCGATTTCGATACCGGGCACCAACCGCCGCAGATGCCACTCGTGAACGGCGCCCTGGCCGAAGTCCGCCTCAAGGGGGCGGACGGCTCAATCACGCAGCGCCTCGTCCCGTAGCGCGACCGGTCAGGGATCGGCTACCGGGCCATGCATGCGGCTGGTGGTTGAGGGCGGTGACGCGTATCCGGTTAGGCCGCTCGAGCGATGCCCGGTTCGTCTATAGGCCTGGTTGCGGGCTACGTTCCCGTTGCGCCGGGGAGGTTCCCGGTGTTGGTCGGTGGGGGAGTGGGAGATGTTGACGGCGGTCGCGTGGGAGGTGCAGTGCGCCCGGTATGAGTGCCGGTTGCCGGGTGTGGTCGCGGTGTCGTTTCGCCCGCATGCGGTGGGGCCGTCGGGGTGGGCGTTGACGGTGTGTGCGCATCATGCTGTTCCGGTTCCCGAGAGCGCGGCTGGGCAGGGATGGGGTGTTGGTGGGAACGCGTTGCGGTTGCGGGGTCGGTCGGAGACGGAGTGGGACATCATCGAGAGCCTGACGGACCGGATCGTCGGCCGGGTGCTTCTCGAGAACGGAGCGTTTTTCCTCACCGATGTTGACGGTGAAACCGAGGTCGGCGCGTTCTACCGCCTCGAGCAAACCGTGCCGGCTGCGGCGGACGTCCTCGGGGGACGCTTCCTCGATTCGTGACCGTGGTTCGGAGGTTGGGTCTACGGTCGGTGCATGTCGGCGTCGACGGGCGAGCTTGCAGCGGTGGGGATCGATGTTGGCGCGCAGAAGCCGGCGGTGGCTCGAGCGCTGGTCTGTATCGAAGCGCGGTATCGGGGCCGGGTGACGGCGCCGGAGATCGCGGCGGCGAGCGGCTACAGCAAGCGGGGCCTGCAGGAAGCGTTCCAGCGGGATCTGGGGATGCCGCCCTCCCTCGTGGTCCGGGTGCTGCGGTTGCATCGGGCACGAGCGATGATCCTCGCGAACCCGTATCAGCCGGTCGGAACGGCTGCGGCGGCGAGTGGGATTGCGCACTTCGGCCGGTTTTCCGGCTACTACCGGGCCCAGTACGGTGAGACACCGTCCGAGACCGCACACGCCGCCCGCGCCCATACGCCGGCCTGACAGCTCGGCAGGAATCGGTTTCCGGGCGCCCTGCCACGCACCTTTCGCGCTGACGTCGGGCGGCACGTGCGTCCCGCGGCAACGTCAGCGATGTGGGGCAATAGGGATTCGCAGTTCGGCTAGCTGAATCTCCGGCGCATGGCCTGGTGGCCCGCAGTTCGGGAGGAGCGACTAGCTGAGGAGCTTCGCGAGGAGTCGTTGGAGTTCTGCTTGCTCGTCCGTGTCGAGGCGGACGAGCCATTCGTCGAACTTCGCGGACAAGACTTCGAGGGCCCTGTGGAGCGTCAGCGTGCCCTGTGGGGTGACAGCCAGCCGGTGCCGCCTGAGGTCGGTGGGATCGATCTCCCGGCGGACGAAGCCCTTGGCCTCGAGGTTCTTCAAGTACACGGTCACGCTGGGCTTGGGCAGGACGAGCCGAACGGCAAGCTCCGCGGGATACGGGCAGTCGTCGATCTCGCCGAGGACGAAGAACTCCTTCGCCTCCAACCCGAGTGCCTCGATCTCCGGAGCGCAGTCGTTCATCACCCGAGTCAGCACCTGGTGGTTCAACGACCAGATCCGGGCCGCGCTGGAGTCGTGCATAAGCCTCCAATCAGCAGTGGTACATTTCTGTACTAGTTCCAAACGGAACGTTCGTAGTCTTGGATAACCTCGTCCAGCGAACAGCCTATGGGGCGTCCGGCCCCTTGGAAGGATCGAGCGCCATGTCGACCACGCACGACACCACTTTCTCCAACGACACCTTCGACCTCGCCAGCCAGTTGCACCTACCGGGCAGCTTCAGCGAGGACCGCGCCTACCCGGCGGTCGTCATCGCGACCCCCGGCAGCAGCGTGAAGGAGCAGATCGGCGCGAACTACGGCCGACGCCTCGCCGACCGCGGCTACGTCGCCCTCGCCTTCGACCCGGGCTTCCAAGGCCAGAGTGGGGGCCAACCGCGCGACCTCGAGAACCCTGCTGCTCGAGTCGACGACATCCGCTTCGCCATCGACCACCTCACGACGCTGCCGTACGTCGACAACTCCCGCATCGGCGCCCTCGGCATCTGCGCCGGAGGCGGCTACGCAGTCAGTGCGACCATGACCGACCACCGCATCAAGGCGCTCGGCACAGTCGTGCCCGTCAACGTCGGTCGAGCGTTCCGCCAGGCCGGCACCTCCTCGAAGGGCGCGATGATCGCGATGATCAATGCCGTGGGTGCCAAGCGCACCGCCGCAGCCGCTGGCGAGGACATCGACCGCAACGTCTGGATCCCCGACACCGAGGAACAAGCGGCGGCGTTCGGCATCACCGACGTCGACACGCTCCAGGCGGTGCGGTTCTACCGGACCCCGCGCGGGTACAACGAGCACTCCACCAACCGCCGTTACTTCACCAGCGATGCCATGATGCTCGGGTACGACGCCTTCAACCTCGTCGAGGAACTCCTCACCCAGCCCCTCCAGATCATCGTCGGCGGCCGCCTCGGGACCACGTTCTCCTACTCCGACGGCCTGGCCCTGTGGGAGAAGGCACCGAACGCCGTCGGGTTCCACGTCGTCGACGGTGCCGGCCACTACGAGCTGTACGACGACCCGAAGTACGTCGACGAAGCAGCCGACACCCTCGACGCCTTCTTCCAAGAGCACCTCGCGGGCTGAACCGCTCGACAGCGTGTGCCGCCAACGGTTAGGGTCTGCCGCTCGTGCAGGTCAGCGAGCGGCAGCGCCCGCTGATGGATCGGTGGCTGGGCGTACTCCCCGGACGGGAGCGGATTCGTGGACGCTCTCGACCGCGAATCTTCAGCGGCGGACGAGGTTGGCCGACACTGTCCAGAGCCGTTCCGCGGCGGCCGGGTCGAGCGCCCAAGCTTTGACGCCATGCGGGTGGTCGGCGAGATCGACATCGTTGGGGACGGTGTACGCCTCATGTGCGTCGTCGAGGTAGCGGCCGCCGACGTGTGCGAACTCCGGCCGTACGGCTGCGACGATGGTGGTGGCGGCACCTTGTTCAACCGTCTTGTAGGCGAAGACGCCCGAAGCTTCGGCTGCCTCGAGCGACGCCTTCTGCTCGGGTGTGAAGTTGCGTTGCAGTCCGGTGGCAACTCCACCGGGGTTGACCGCGTTCGCGACGATTCCGTCCGATGCCCACCGTCTGGTCGCTTCGGTCGGTCTCAGGTTTCGATGCGGGCATCGAAACGAGATCAGACGGCAGATGAGACGATTGCTCGCTCCACGACTCCGATAGCTGCCCGGTGTCCATCGAAAAGAGTTTGGGGGTCGGCCGCGTTGGCCAACGACCGGAGGGCCGGGGAGGCGTTGGCCCAGGCCGTGGCGGTGCTGATCGTAAATGCGAGCAGGTTCACGGGGTCAATGGTTGAGGTGATGACGCCATCGCGTTGCGCGTCGGCGATCGCGGCAACTTTCGGCCGGTACGCATCAATCTCGGCGGGTGTGGGTTGCGGCCGTTCCAACTGCGCCCACGTCGTCAGTCGAAGCACTTCCGGGTGGGCCCGCAGGTAGTCGAACAGGCGCGCGCTGTATTCCGGAAGGTCCGCCGCGGTGAATGGCACGACGCGCGCCATGTCCTCGAGCGCTTTGGCGACCACCAAATCGAACAACTCCGCCTTGTTGCCGAAGTAGACGTAGATCGATCGCTTGTTCGCTGACGCGGTGTCGGCGATCCGATCGACGCGCGCGCCTGCGAGACCGTACTGCGCGAACTCACGCAGCGCCGCATCAAGGATGCGCGTCTTAGTTGCAGTCGAATCCGGTGGCACGCCACCATCCTACGCAGACCGGTAACCAACCGGTTGTTGACGTCAGGCGACGACGGACCTACGTTGTAACCAACCAGTTGGATACATCCATGATCGGGCTACCGATCGCGAATTGGAGGCATGCCGTGAAGGCAATCGTGATGACGGGCGAGAACAAGCCCTGGGAAGTCCAGGAGGTGCCGACGCCCACCGCGGAGCCCGGCCAGGTCCTGGTGAAGGTGCACGCTTCGGGCATGTGCTACACCGATGTGTGGGCGACCCAGGGCGCGGGCGGTGACATCTACCCCCAGACGCCAGGCCATGAGGTGGTCGGCGAGATCATCGAGGTCGGCGCTGGTGTGGTCGGCCGTCAAGTTGGCGACCGGGTGGGAACCACTTGGGTGCAGCAGGCGTGCGGCCGCTGTGACTACTGCCGGCAGAACTTCCCCCTGACCGGGCAGACCGCGATGAACTGCCCGAACGCACGCACGACGGGCTTCGCCGCCCAGGGTGGTCACGCGGAATACATCGCGATCGCCGCCGGTGGGACGGTCCTGTTGCCGGCCGGGATCGACTACGTCGACGCAGCCCCGATGATGTGTGCCGGCTACACCACCTGGAGTGGCCTGCGCGATGCCAACCTCCAGCCGGGCGAGCGAGTCGCGGTCATCGGCATCGGTGGGCTCGGGCACCTCGCGATCCAGCTGGCGAAGGCCTCCGGCTTTGAGACGATCGCGATCACGCACTCGCCCGACAAGCACGACCTCGCGAAGCAGCTCGGCGCCGATCATGTGGTCTCCAACGGTCAGGAGCTGGCCGAGTTGGGGGGAGCGGATGTTCTCCTGGTCACCACCAACGCATTCGACGCGGCCGAAGACGCGATGACTGGCCTCCGGCCCAACGGCCGGGTCGTCCTCAGTGGGCTGGACTTCACCCAGCCGTTCGAGATCGCATCGGGCGGCGTGCCATTCCACATGATGCGTCAGCAAGTCATCGGCTCCACGCACGGCGGACAGCACTACCTCAGCGAAGTGCTAGAGCTTGCAGGCACGGGCAAGGTCAAGCCCATCACGGAGACCTTCACCCTCGACCAGGCAACAGACGCCTATGACCGGCTCGAATCAGGCAAGATGCGCTTCCGCGGCGTTTTCACCCCCCACCAGGCCTGATCCGACCAACATCCACGCGGCCGTCGCGGGTCACCAACAGGTGCGCCAGCGGCGGCCGTGCCGCTGTCCCGAGCGGGCACGTCACGACGCGCATATCGTCTCGGACGAGTTCCCTCATCCGGCTCTCCCGCAGGCACCCTGATCGCCGCCGAAGCGTCGACTCCACGAAAGACAAGCTCATGAGCGCACCTACTTTGCCGCAGCTCTCGCCCGAGGCTGGTCTCTGATGACCGCAGATCTGGGTTGGTATCGGCTGCTGCCGATGCGCCCACGCGACCCCGGTGAGCGTGGGCGGGCAGCCAGCACCCTCGAGCTGTTCTTCGACCTCGTCTTCGTGATCGCGGTCAGCATCGCCTCTGTACAACTGCACCACGCCCTCACCGATGCTCACATCGGACAGGGCATCCTGAACTACTTGGTCGTGTTCTTCGGGATCTGGTGGGCGTGGATGAACTTCACCTGGTTCGCGACGTCGTTCGACACCGACGACTGGTACTACCGCCTGCTCACCATCGTGCAGATGGGCGGCGTGCTGGTGTTCGCCTCCGGTATCCCGACGGTGTTCGAACACCACGACTTCACTGTGCTCATCATCGGCTACGTCGTCATGCGACTCGCCATGGTCGCGCAGTGGCTTCGCGCCGCTCGAGCAGGAGGAGCCGCCGGCCGAGCAGCCCGAACCTACGCCGCCGGAATCACCATCGTGCAAGCACTGTGGTTGGTCACGCTCCTGCTGCCGTCACCGGCGTTCGGGCTCGCGCAGGCGGTGCTCATCGGCGCGGAGCTCGCTGTGCCGATCATTGCCGAGAAGCTCGGCAGCACCCCCTGGCACCCGCACCACATCACCGAACGCTACGGGCTGTTCACCCTCATCCTCCTCGGCGAAAGCCTCCTGGGATCCGCCAACGCCATCATCGAAGCGCTCCATGAGACCGAAACGCTCGTGCCGCTCATCGCCGTTGCTGCGCTCGCGCTGATCGCTACCGCCGCCCTGTGGTGGATCTACTTCTGGCCACCGCATCACCACGCCATCGGCACCTTCGCCAGCTCACTGCTGTATGGCTACGGCCACTTCTTCATCTTCGCCGCGGCCGGCGCCTTCTCAGCCGGCATCGAGGTCGAGATTGACGTCCTCACCGACCACGGCGCCCTCCACCCACCCCTAGCTTCACTCGCGTACACGATCCCCATCGCAGTCTTCATCCTCGGCATCTGGGCACTCGCCATCAGACCCAACGGCGACATCTGGGTCAACACGGCTCTCCCCGCAGCCGGGGTCTTGGTGCTCATCGACCCACTCCTGCCCATACCGTTCGGCGTGACCGCAATCATCCTGTCCGCGGCAGTCGCGACACTCGTCTGGAAGCAACCGATTTCAGCCCGGCAACCCCACCAATAAGCAACTCGAAGCTGATCTTCACGCATGGACCACTGCTTGCGGCCGCGAGTGTCAGGGCGAGACATCATGCCCAAAAGCGAGCAGATCATCGTGAACATCCACAATTGAGACACCTGGATCTGTGACCGTTCATGCTGTCCTGCCCGATTCTGATCACGATCTTCTGCATCGTCCGGTCACGGAGCACGCCGACGCCTCGACATCGTGGGTGATGGTATTGAGATGGGCCTCAGCCAATAGGCTCACGGTGTGACGGTGAAGAACAGCTGCAGGGACGAGTGGTGGCCTGTAGAGCTACGGACTGTGGCCCGTTGCGCGGGCGTAGTGGCGGTTGGTCGATGAGGCGCGTGCCTGTGCTGAGTGGCGACGTCGTGTCGGTGGGATACGACGAGGATCAGAGCGCGCTCGAGGTTGAGTTCGTCGGCGGCACCGTACGCCTCTATCTCGATGTGCCGCAATCTGTGTTCGAGGGTCTTGTCGTGACGCAGGATGCCGGAGCGAACGTTGCTCTGTACTTCGAAACCCGCGTCATCCAGGGCGGGTACCGGTACCTCGAAATTTAGGCGGGGCTGCTCTCTCCGGGCTTCACCCTCGATGCTCTGCAGACTTGGTCTGTCGGCGTAGGGACGGAGCGTGGGTATCCGCCCGGCGCAGTGCTGCGCATCTGAGGTCTGCGGGTTTCCGCATATCCCCGTTTGGGAGGTGCGCCCAACTCATGGATACCGTTAGGTTTCGAACAACCCTCATCTGAGCTGACATCGCTGTCGACGGGTGGTGCGGGCGTTCCATGCGTGGCTTCGGGGTGTCTTGGCCACGTTCCATCACCGCGTTAGCGTGCTGCTTCCATTAGGGGAACCCGTGCTTCTTGCTCCACGCCGTAAGGCAGTCCATTCATCATTCGGTTGGAAAGTTGCGCTCGTCGGCGCGGTCAGCGTCGCCCTCGTCGGCGGCGTGACCCAGGTCGCGCACGCCGCGATCCCGACGGGTCCGACGACGACTGGCCTGACCGGGTCGCGGCCGTCGGCGACGACGTTGCCGTTCGCGGTATCGGACCAGGTCGGGGTCAGCGTCGACGTGGCCACGGGGAACCTCGAGGTTACGACCGCTGGGTTGTCGCTGCCGGGTGCGAGCGGGACGAACGCGATCACCCAGACGTACAACTCGTTGGGCTGGCAGACGGCGAACGCGAACACGCATCAGGCGGTGCGCTGGACGACCGGGATCGCCGGTGCCGGTTCCTTCTCGGCCGGCGCGTCCGGATCGGTTATCTACACGGACGCCGATGGTGCGACGTGGAACTTCGCGTCCGCGACGTCGACGACGTTCACCGCTCCGGCTGGGTTCCTTCGCAAGCTTGTCGCCTCTGGGACGACGAACCCGACGTACACGATGACGGATCCGGCGACGGGGCAGGTCATCACCTCGAACACCAACGGGTTCCCGGTGTCGGTTGCTGACCGCAACGGCAACACGACGATGGAGACGAACACGGCGAGCGTGCCGGTGAAGATCGTCAGCACCGCAGGCACCGACGCAGCAAAGACCGCCAACGGCGCGTACGACGCGACCACGCGCGCGTACACGGTGACGCAGGGGAGTGGTTCCACTGCCCGCTCGGTGAAGTGGGTGAAGGACACCAACGGCAACCTCACCTCCTACGTCGATGGCGCCGGGAAGGCGACGACGTTCGCGTACTCCGGCAACGACCTGACGCAGATCACGAGCCCGACGGGTGCCACAACGACGATCAGCTACTCCGGGACCACGCACAAGGTGTCCCAGGTACTGCAGTCCAACACCACCGCTGGCGCTGCCGGCGCGTCAACGACCCGGTTCGACTACGCGTCGGCGACGTCGACCCTGGTCGCGTCCCCGAACACCAGCACGGCTTCCGCGGTGTCCTCGGTGCCGCACACCACGTATGCGATCAACTCGGCGCAGAAGCTCGTGAACACCGTTACCGACCCGGTCGGTCGGGTGCGGTCGAAGACGTACAACGGCGCAAACCTGCAGCCGTCGACCTCGACGATCGGGTCCGGTTCGGGCGCGTCGACGACGACCGCGACGTATGGCGCAAACAGCAGCCAGTCCCTCACAAAGATCGCCTCAAGCGGCGGCGCATCCCAGTCGTTGAGCTACAACGCATCTCCCGCTGCCACTGCCTACCTGCCCGCGTCAACCACCGACAGCGCCGGGAACGCCACCGCACGCACGTATGACGGCGTCGGGAATCAGCTGACCAGCGGCACCGGGAGCGGATCCACCGCCGCGACGTCAACGCTGACGTACACGGCCGGGCAGGTCGCGACCGCGACTGCGCCGGGGAACGGTACGAACAAGACCAGCTACACGTACGAGAACAAGCAGCTCAAGACCGTCACCCCCGTGACGGGCACCAGCCTCGGCGCACGTTCGTACACGTACGACGCCCTCGGCCGGATCGCATCAGCCTCCGACGGTGCCGGCCGGACGACGAACTACACCTACGACGGCAACGACCGGGTCCTCACCACCAGCTTCTCCGACGGCACCCCGACCGTGACGAACACGTACGACAACGCCGGGCACCTGCTCACCCAGGCCTCCGCCGGCGGGACGATCACGAACACCTACGACCAGCTCGGCAACCTCCTCATCACCACCAACACCGCGAACACTCCCGGCCTGAGCGGCATCACCTACGGCTACGACAAGGCCGGGAACCAGACGTCCTACACGGACCAAGACGGCACGCTCACCTCGACTTACGACAACTCCGGCACGCTGACCTCCACCACCACGCCGGCACCGAACAACACCACCGAGACCATCCGGTTCGTCGCCGACCCTGACACCGGCCGTCGGACCGACACCTACGTCGACTCGAACGCGGACAACAGCACCTGGGCTAGCCGCACGCACACCGACTACGACAGCAGCGGCCGCATCCAGGAAGTCCAGGGCTGGGTCGGCCCGTCCTCGAGCAGCAACCAGCGAATCTACGACCTGTACTACTGCTACAACGCCGGCAGCACCTCACCCAACTGCGGCACCACGAGCGCAAATGACCGCGCGGAACTCCAGTGGGTCACCGACAACGTCTCCGGGCAGAGCACCGCGTACACGTACGACAGCCGAGGCCGCGTCACGAAGACCGTGACCACCGGCAACGGTTCCGCAACGCCTGGGACGTGGGAGTTCGGGTACGACATCCGTGGGAACCGCACCTCAGCGAAGTTCACCACCTCCGGCGGCACCGTCCGCACCAACCAGACGTTGACCTTCAACGCTGCGAACCAGATCACCAACACCGGATACACCTACGACGGCGCCGGCAACCTCACCGCAGCGCCCGAGTACACGTTCACCTACAACGCTGCCGAGCAGATGACCCAGGCCATCCACAACGGCTCTGAGGTCACCAACTACACCTACGCCGGCGCCGACCAGAAGTCGCTGCTGTCGCTGTCCACCCCAAACGGCGACACCCGCACATACCAGTACGGCCGCGCCGACCAGAACGGCACCCCCACCCTCACCAGTTCAACGCGCAACGGCAACCGGGCGAACATCGTCAACGACGCCAAGACCGGGCAGCCCATCGCCCTGTCGACCCCGTCCGACGCGCTCGGCCAGTACGCCTACGACGGCTCCGGGAACCCCTTCGCGCTCCTCACCGGCAGCCCAGCAGCGTTCGTGAAGACCGTCGACCCGTACGGCACCGACACCGTCTCCTACGACGGTGGCGGCGATGGTCTGCCGTCCAACCCGTTCAGCTTCAAGGCGGGGATCGACGACATCCACACCGGGCTCGTGAAGTTCGGCCAGCGCTGGTACAACCCGTACATCGGGGCCTGGACCCAGCAGGACACCCTCGACAGCCCGCTCGACCCGAGCAACGGCAACCGGTACGCCTTCGCTGCCAGTGACCCCATCAACAACTCCGACCCGACCGGCTTCGACTGCGGTGGCGCCATCTTCGGTGCTGTCACCGGCGTCGTCGCCACCGCAGCTTCGGTGGCCGTGATCGGCACCGGGGTGGGTGGCCCTATTGGAGCCGTCGGATTCGCAGCCGGTGTGGCAGGTACGGTCTACAGCGTCGGAGACGCCATCAACACCTGCGGAAGTTGATCCCATGAATCGGAAACTCACGTACTGGCTCATCCTCGAAGCCGTGTTCGTCGCGGTCCTCGTGATCGCGATCTTCTTCCTGGAAGATCCGGTGACGCGGATCTTCCTCGGGATCGCCGGCGGCCTCGGCGCGATCGCCAGCATCATCATGGTCACCAGGATCTCGGCTCAGCGGCGCAAGCCGAGCCCAGAGCACGACGGGAAGTAGCAACCGCCAAGAGAGGGCCACCGCACGGTGGCCCTCTTTCGTGCCGGCAGCCACCATCAGCGGCCGCGGTCGTTTCGGATCTGCGCTCCTTCGAAGACTGAGCAGTACTGCAGGTGGACGGTCTGCTCGCCGTGGAGGAACATCATGGAACCTATGAACCGGATCGGAACCACAGCACTTCAGAGACGCCTCGACGGCGTGAGCGTCGCCGCAGCTCAACGGTCGTTCCCTGGCGCATTCGCAAAGTGGCGGGCCGGAGAGTTCCGGCCGTTCTGGATCGCCAATGCGGTCCGCCGTCTCCCTGGCGGCGGAGCAGAATTGGCTGCCGCGCTCGGCCAAAACGAGACCATCGTCAACGGATGGGGAGCTGGCGACCTCTACCCGGGGTGGGACGCCGTGTGCGCGGTAGCGGCCGCGGCGAACCTGTCGGTCGGGGAGCTCGAAGTGCCGGCTGCGGACTATGTCCCCCAGCTCACTGGAGACCACCTTTCCGACGCCGCCGCTGCAATCTGCGCAATGCAGTACCACCAGGCCGTCATCGACGCTGCGAAGCCGTTGCGAGGGCATCTGCTTGGGCTTCCGAGTACGGCGGCGGAGGTGGCACGGGTCGAAGCGGCACGGAAGGCCGCCGGTGTTGACGCGCTGATGGCGGCGTACAAACAGTCCGGTGGGCATCTGTCCGAGTCGGCACCAGAAGACCCTCTCGAGGCCGTCATCTGGACGAACCACGAACCCGAGATTCGAGCGTTCCAGCAAGCTCTGTTCACGGCCGCCGGGGACTCCACGGACATTCTCGCCACGCACGGTGGTAAGCAGGGTACCGAGCTTGCAGAGACGGCCCGGTCGCGGGCTGCGACGATGCCACGTCTCGGGCCGATACAGGCGGTCAACGAACCCAACACTGCCTTCCTGTTCACGGCGGACTTCACCACCGAACAAGCCTGGATTGGAGACGCTGGCGGTGACGGCAAGATCCTGACCGTCTCAGTGTCGGCGCGGCGTCCGGGCACTCATGACAGAGTCCCGGTCACATCGGCCGTCCGCCCCTGGGTGCGAGTTCTTGTCGGGCAGGCGTGGGCCGACAAGATCGTCGCTGTCGACATGAGCGCTCTTAGCGACGCGAACCCACTCACCGCTTACTTCCAAGTTTTCCTCGATGCCTCCGGCGCCGCTATCGACCCGCCTGAAGCGTTTCGTGACATCAAAGCCTGAGAATCGCATACCCCTCTGCCACACTGTCCTCTCGACCATCACGCGATAGGAGCACACAGTGGCACAGAAAGTTACGACCACGCTTGTCGACGATCTCACCGGCGACACCATCGAGGACGGCGAGGGCCGCACCGTCACGTTCGGTTTCGACGGCACCCACTACGAGATCGACCTCGGCGACGAGAACGCAGACGCGTTGCGCGAGGCGTTCTCGGACTACGTCGCCTCGGCCCGAAAGGTAAGCGGCCGCTCGAGTCGCAGCACCAGCGGCAGCACCCCGAAGCGTGGCAATTCGGAGGAGCTGGCGAAGATACGCGAATGGGCGAACGCAAACGGCCACGAGGTTTCTTCGCGCGGCCGCATCAGCCAGGCCGTCCGCGACGCATACGAGGCCGCCCACTAGCATCGACTCGCCCTACGAAACAGCCGGCCACACTCTGAGGTGACCGGCTGTTCGCATTCGCGGGTGTGGCGCTATCGAATAGAAGCCACCTAATCCGCACTCCCCAAGCTGTCCGCCGAGGGCTTGGAGTAGCCTGCTCGGACCCGGGCCTTCAGTCGCCGCTCGTCGATGTCACGCCGCACCGAATCCCGATGCCGCCGACGCTCAGGCTCGTCTTGATACCGGCTTCCGTGCTCAACAATCATCAAACAAAGTTCAAGAAGATCATCGGCATCCGCCTTGTCAACTTGATCCTCAGAGTAGGCATAGGCCAACAAGTTGAGGAAGAAATTCCGGATAATCCAGATATTTCCCCTGTCATGGAGCAACGTCATCACGCGTCCCGGCCAGCCAGGCTCCCCGAGCGAATATTGGAAAAAGCAGGCCACAATAATCGACTCTTCTGATGCTGGATTATCTCGATCAGACATGATCTGATCGAGAATCTTTGTGAGTTTTCGGGAAGCAAGCGTTCCGCCTACTGCACTCATCACAACAGCGGCAGGAATTGCGCGACTATATTCAGTGAATATTTCATCGTGGTCGCTGCCATCGTCGGCGACCAGCTCCAAATCGACAATCAGCTTCCCGATGAATTCAACGAAAGACGCATCGTCATGTATCGCATCCATGGTGTCCGCCCATCGCTCGAGTACCTCGTGTAGTACTTCTCGCTTCAGCGGCAGGTCTTCGATTTGGTCGGAATCCCGTAGCACCGTGGACAGCAGTTCGAGCGTTCGGAGCAGCTGAATCGAAGTCGGCACCTCATCCTCATGTACAGTCGGAAATGGAGGCAGATCAACGTCATCGGCTCTATCGAAAAATTCGTCCGACCAATCGGGTTGTTTCTCCACACTCAAAGGAACATCAGAGTCGCTTGTCGATGGCTGATCATGACTGCTAACACCCTCGGCTGCGTTGGCGGCCAGATCTTCGATTCGCGGGTCCGCGAGTGCCAGTGGTTCAAACACACTCGACCGCTCATGCTCCGCCTCGACACTCAGCAGGGCTCGCAGACGTCTCAACAAATCGTCATCATGACGGTACAACGCCGCGTAATCTGTCAGCGCCGCCGAATAGTAAAGTGGTCGATTGATCAGGGTTTCCCGGAATGCCCTATCATGTGTGGCTCTCTTAGCGGCAAAAATATGCAAAAAGCTACTTCGCGCAAACTCAATGTGATTACCCCGACGCCGCAAGACCCGCCGATCGACAAAGCTCTTCAAGACCTCGGCGGTTGACTCGTCCCACCCAAACTTGTCAAATGTATTCGCAAACGAGGTTTGGACCGCCAGTTCGGACATGCCCCCAACACCAGCCTCCACAAAAGTTTGCGCTAATCCACTGAGGAGAGCTTCGCGTGCGGTTTGATCGAGTCCGAAGCGGGCATCTTCGTGCGGATCCCCCCGCCCGAGGAGTAGTCCGATGTAGTCATCAAGAATAGAGGTCTGCGAGGCATTCGCTGCAAACTTTCCGCCCTGTACCAATACGGATATCAGTAGAGAGACGGTGAACGGGGTGCGAGCGAGGTTCTCGGCTTGCAGCATCACTGTTACCTGCTTGGCGACCTCCAAGTGGTTTCCTGGGGAAGCGAGGCGTGCGTACTCTCGGATGTCGGCCGATGAGAGTTTGCCGAGGTATCTGACCCGCGTGCGCACACCCATACGTTCCAGCCTGTCTACGACCTCCTCCTCCGTGCCTTGGACACACCCAATGATGGTCAGTAGGGCGTCCGAATCACGAACTTCCTCCAGCACGGCGTCTGAGAGCCGGTCCACAAACGGGCTGTAGTTGTCCAAGCCGAGTACGTAGGGCGGCAGCTGGTCCACTCGGTGTTGAATGATTTGACGACTGTGCGCTTCACTTCTTACGGCCTCCAGTAGGGGACCAACTCGTTTTTTGCAGGCGCCGAAAGATACGTATATAGGGCTTGCTCCCACAAGGTAGTTCGCCGCCTCAAGAGTCAACCACTTCAATGCGGTGGTGAGACCTGTGTTCTCTTCTGCGGCGAGGACGAGTACATCGCCCCCGGTTACCTCCTCCGCGGGATCAAGGCGCTCAATTCGTTCACTGTTTTTTTCGGCTTTAGCCTTGATGTACTCCGCGTGTGGTACGGGTAGCAGGACCGGCGGTCGGATCAACTCTGCTACTGGACGGTCCTCGACAGTATCGAGAGCATCGCCAATAATTGAGTCGCCCTTCATATCCTGGGCAAAGTCAACTTGCGCCTCTCCCACGACGTCCCTAGCTATTCCTGCCCCAGAAAGTTCTATCTCGCCCTTTTTCAGAGTAAATTGCTCAAGAAAGGAAGGCAACTCGCTGTAATTGGTGCCGTACGATATTGGAATGATCTGATCGTTGGCGTGAGCTACACGGAGTGTTTCTAGCTCATCTTCTCGGCATAAACGAAAATGATCAACAGCTGACGGAATGAATTGGCTTCGGTGCCATCCAATGAGTTGACTGAAATTCGGGTCGTCAAGGCCGGCTCCAAACCCGACGTACACGAGCGACTTCAGGCTAGAGGCTGCCTTTTGAAGAGCCTGAGCCGCGTCGCTTGCCAAAAGCGCATCGTAGTGCCTGTCGGAGAATATTACCGAATTTGGATTGGACCAGCGACCGTGAAGGTGGCCCACGTCGCGACTGTCTGCACCTGCCAGGAGGCGCTGCATCGCGACTGGATTGGTCCAATCCGTTCCTCGACGATCGTTATTCTCGAGAAGTTCATCGTAATTAGTGGTTAATAGAGGAAACGGTAGTGCGCGAAGCTGCTTTCCAAGGAGTGGATGCACAACCGTCAGCTCCCCGACGGTTTCCTGAAGCCATTTCGGGTAGACGTATTCGCCCTGACGTTTCAGTTCCTTAACGACGCTTGCTGCCGCTGAAAGCACTGAGTCCATATCGTTTTCGTCAAAGCCGTAAGTAAGTGTCCCGCGCACGGTGTCACTCCAGCCAGGCTTCGAGCCAAGACTCTCCGCCTTGGCGATGCCGTTCTCAATCAAGCCTCGCCAAGTCGCATGCTTCTCGCCGCCAGTCGCAGCTGCGCTGTATCCGGTCCCGACGATGAAGACCAAGTTCTTGCGCTCTAGCGCTCGTTGCAGTCGATGATCCATAATCCCCTCCAAGTTGAGCAAAGCTTATGGCACCGGGTTGGCTCGCTTTGAGAGTGCGTGACCCTTGTTCGTGGGTCATGCGCCAATCTGTGGTCCACCCCAACTGGACGTCAGGCATGACGTCGGAAGAGCGTCCGAATAGGGTCCGATTTCGGATTGTCTGACACTTGCTCCCGGAGGTCTTAGACTCTAACTGGACAACAAGGGGTCGGAGGCGACGTGTCGGGTCAGCGGGTCGGGTATGTGCGGGTGAGCACGTTAGATCAGAGCACGGTGCGCCAGCTCGACGGTGTTGCGCTGGATCGGGTGTTCGAGGACAAGGCATCCGGGAAGGACGTCGACCGTCCGCAGCTCGAGGCGATGATCGGCTTCGTTCGCGACGGGGACACGGTGTTGGTGCACTCGATGGATCGGCTCGCGCGGAACCTCGAAGACCTCCGCCGGCTCGTGCGCCGGCTGACGGACAAGAAGGTCCGGGTCGAGTTCGTCAAGGAGCAGCTGACCTTCACGGGGGAGGACAGCGCGATGGCGAACCTGCTGCTCAACATGATGGGTGCGTTCGCTGAGTTCGAACGCGAGCTGATCCGAGAACGCCAACGCGAGGGGATCGCGTTGGCGAAGCAGCGCGGCGTGTACCGCGGTAGGGCGCGATCGCTTGGCGCAGTGCAGATCGCGGAGCTGACTGCCCGCGCCGCCGCTGGTGTGCCGAAGACGGTGCTAGCGAAGGAGTACGGCGTCAGCCGTGAGACGGTCTACGCCTACATCCGCGCAGCGGGTGCTCCCGAGTGATGCGCAGCCGGTCTCCTACGCTGAGGCGATGGTGACGAAAACCGTCGGACGTGCGGAGCGTGTTGGTGCGATCGGGATCGCGGCAGCGGCCGTGCTGGCACTAGCTGCTTGCTCCAGCCAGAGCCTCGATACGGCAGTGCCGTCCGTGCCACCTTCGTCGCGCCCGAGCGCCCCGGCGCCTCGCCCCTCGAGCACCCCGACGTCGCCCGAGATCTGGACAGGCGTTACCGACGGCACATGGGACTGGGGTGACGCGAGCTTCGACCAGCCGGTCGGAGCTCCATCCCAGCAGTACACCGTCGCGGTCACCGGCCCTCCAACGCTGACCGCGTACAACGGACGCACCGTCCAGATGACGAGCCCGCTGTTCGTCGCGCACGTGCAAGATGGCGGTTTCGGCGGCCCCATCCCGGACGCTGTCAGTGTCTTCTTCTCACCGGGCCCCGGAGACACGACCCACACGATGGACGAGTCGTACGGCACGCAGACGACCATCGTGTGTGAGGACGACGAACCACGAGTCGGCGAGGCAGCGGACTGCATCGTGTCGTTCGTCGCCGACGTTTCCGGCGTGCAGGACTCCTACTGGGACGTACAGGGTAAGCGGGCTGCTGCGTGGCCAAGTCAGAAGGTCACCCAGGGCGCGAGCTGACCGCAGCACCCCCCCACGGATGTGCCAAGAAGCGTGAACAGATCCGTGCAACCGAGCGTGACAAGTCACACAAAATCTCGGCTCCTTCGTGCGGTCCCGCCGTCTCGGAAACCGATCGGCTACCGGACGAGTCGACAGTGCTTGGTCCGCGGTATCCGTTTAGCTCCCCGGAGTGTCGATCGGGGGATCGATATGGCTGTTGGTGGGGGAGTTGCGTGTGTCGGCGGACGCGGCGATTGGCCTACTGGAGATGTCGCGTGGGTTTCGACCCCCTTATGTGGGGGTGCGGTGGTGAGAGATGCTCCGTAGTTTCGTGTGGAGTTGCACAGTGCAGCCATGAGGGCTGTGTGTTGGTGCGACGTCTTGAGGGGTTCTTTTCGCGTGTTCGCTGCGTCGTTGTCTGGTCGTGTTCGTGGAGTGATGCTGGCGGTGGTGACGTTGGTCGCCTTGCTGGGTTCGTTGCTGGTGGTGGTGTCGCAGCCGGCACCGGCGCAAGCGGCTGTGACGGGGTCGGGCGGTCAGTACGTGCCAATGCCGTCCAACGCACGTGTGCTGGGTGGCGCGACCGAAAAGGGCGTGTTCCGCACCGTCAAGGTCGCCGGCGTCGCCGGACTCCCGTCGTCGGGGATCGGTGCGGTGACGATGATGGTCACGATCGCTGACCCGTCGGGGTCGGGGCAGTTGCAGGCGCGCGCGGACGATTCGGACGCGGCGACGCTGCTGATGATCTACAACTCCGGGGTCGGTGGGAACACGTCGAACACGGGTCTGCTTGCAGTCGCGGATGACGGCACGATCGAGGTGATGACCCAGACGGCGCAGTCGAAGGTGATCATCGACATCACCGGCTACTACACGTCGACGAAGAACGGCGTCTCGGCCGGTGGGTTCGTCGCGATGTCCCCCTCCCGTGTGCTCGATTCCCGTGGCGGGATCGGTGCCGCGCAGGGGCAGATCCCAGCAGGTTCGCAGCGCACCATCCAGGCGACCGGCTCGAACGGCATTCCGGCGGGTGCGGCGGCGGTCGCGGTGAACATCATCGTGATCAACCGTGAGGCCAAGGCTGGCTACGTCCGTCCCACCCCGACTGGTGAGACCCGCAGCACGGGTGTGCTGAACTACAACTCGACCGAGGGTCAGACCACGGCGATGAACGCGCAGGTCGCGTTGAACGCTGACGGGAAGTTCAGCATCGACACGGCCGAGGGCGGCGGGAAGATCGACCTCGTCGTCGACATCCAGGGCTACTTCCTGCAGTCCAACCCGGGTGGCGGCTTCACCCCGCTGCAGGGCCGGCTGATCGACACCCGTAACAGCTCCAGCATCGCCTCGGGTGCGTCGTTCACGCTGCAGGTCGGCGGTGTCCAGGGCGCACCGACCGTCGAGGGTGGCCTGTCTGCGGTGGCGGTGACGTTCACCGCCGTCAACGACAGCGGCGCTGACTCGTACGCGAAGATGTGGGCCGATGGTGCGGCGGAGCCGGAAGCATCCGCGATCAGCTCTGACGCAACGTCGAAGGTCACCAACACGGTCGTCGCGCCGGTGGGTGCGAACGGCAAGATCCGCATCAAGAACATGGGCACGGCGGCGATGAACTACCTCGTCGACCTGCAGGGTGCGTACAACTCGCTCCCTGGTGGCCCGGGCAACACGAACCGTACCGGTCAGCGGAAGTCGGCGACGACGTTGCCGTTCCCGATCACGGACCAGACCAACGCGTCCGTCGATGTCGGAACCGGCAACCTGCTGGTCACCACGTCGGCGATGAGCTTGCCGGGGGTGACGCAGAACACGACGATCGGTGCCGCGTACAACTCGCGGAGCACCACCGTTGGTGACGCGAACACGATGGACGCGAACCGCTGGCAGTACGCCCTCGCCGGCGCAGGAGACCTCACCGCGAACGCAGCCGGTGTCATCTACACCGACGCTGCCGGTACGGCGTGGCAGTTCCGTCCGTCCGGGGCGCAGGGCGCGTTCATCAGCCCGGCCGGTCTGCAGCAGACCCTCACCCGAATCGACAGTGGGACCACGCACGAGTACACGCTGAAGGGGTGGACGTCGAACTCGACCACGCACTTCAACCTCGCCGGTCAGCCGACGTCGATCGTGGACCGGAACAAGAACCAGATCAGCTTCAACTCCGACGAGCCCGGCTTCACCCTGGAGTCACTCGTCTCGACCGCGGGTGTCTCCGGGGCGCGGACGGCGAACTCGTCGTACGCGAACGGGGTGCAGACGTTCTCCCAGACCTCCGGCTCGAGCAAGCGGAGTGTGTCGTGGACGAAGAACAGCACCGGTGACATCACCACGTACACGGACGCGCTCGGCAAGAAGACCACGTTCGGGTACACCAGCGGTGACCTCACATCGATCACCGCACCCGAGGGCGGCGTGACGGCGTTCACGTACGACTCGTCCGACCGGATCACGAAGGTCGAGCAGCGCAACACCACGACCGGCTCCCCGGGCACTGCGGTGACTCGGTTCTCCTACGCTTCTGACACGTCGACGCTGGTCGCGGACCCGCGGTCGAACCAGTCGCAGGCGGTCGCGGACGCGGCACACACGACCTACACCCTCGATGGCAACGACCTCGTCACGAAGGCCGTAGACGCGGCCAAGCGGGAGCAGTCCCGGACGTACAACTCGGCGAACAACGGGGTCGCGACGTCGCAGGTTGGCGCGGCCGGTGATGCCGGCGCGAGCAAGACCACGAACACGTACGGGGCGAATAATGGGCAGTCGCTGACGCAGTCCGAGTCCGGTTCGGGCACCAAGGGGACGGCAACGTATGGCTCCGCTGCGCCGACGGCGTACCTGCCAGCGTCCACCACGGACAGCTCGAAGAACAAGACGGGCTTCAGCTATGACGGGCCCGGCAACCAGTCCGGCACCGACACCGGCACCGGTCCGGAAGCAGCAACCGCGACCCTGACCTACAACGACAAGGACAAGGGCGACAAGTACGCCTGGGGTGCGGTGAAGACCGCGGTCGCCCCGGGGAACACCGCCGGAACGGTGTACGCGTACGACACGAACAACCAGCTCGGGTCGATCACGGCGCCGGCGAACACGGTGGGTGTGCAGAAGTACTCGTACGACGACTTCGGCCGCGTGCGGAACCACACCGACGGCGGTGGTGGTGTCACGACGTACACGTACGACAACGACGACCGTCTCCTGACGACCGCGTTCGATGACGGCACCGCGACCGTGACGAACACGTACGACGGCAACGGCAACCAGCTCACCGAGCAGTCCGCGACCGGCACCATCACCAACAGCTACGACCAGCGGAACCGACTCACCTCGACGGTGAACACCGCTGGCGGCGGGCAGGTGTCCTACGGCTACGACCTCGCCGGCAACACAGCCAAGGTCACCGACGCCCACGGCACCGTCACGCACGACTACGACGTCGCCAACGTCCTGACTCGCACCACGTACCCGACCGCCAACGGCGGCACGGCGAAGCAGGTCTACAAGAACGACGACCACGGCCGCCGCACCGATACCTGGCTCGGTGCTGTTGAGAACACGGACCCGACCAAGGACCCGACGTCGTGGCAGGCGCACCAGACGATCACCTACGGTGCGTCCGACCACGTCACCGGCGTCAGGGCTGTGAACGCTGACGATCCGACGAAGCCCGTGGTGAGCTTGACGTATTGCTACATCACCGGGATCGCTGCCGGTGGTGACTGCTCGGCGGTGAAGAGCGCCAACGCGACCGACAAGATCCAGTGGGTCAAGGACAACATCAGCACCCAGACGACGACGTACACGTACGACTCCAACAGCCGCCTCACCAAGGCCGCACAAGCCGGCGGCGCGACGAACGTCACGTGGGCGTACACGTACGACGTGGCAGGGAACCGGCTCACCGCCAAGCGGAGCGGGGATGTTACGAGCTCGCAGACGCTGACGTACAACACGGTCGGGCAGATCACGTCTGACGGGTACGCGTACGACAAGGTCGGCAACCTCACCACGGCGCCGGGTCAGACGTTTACCTACAACGGTGCGCAGCAGATGACTGCGTCCACGAAGGACGGTGTGAAGACGAGCTACGAGTACGCCGGTGGTGACATGAACAAGCTGCTCTGGCAGTCCACGGACGGGGGAGCGGAATACGGTTACACGTATGGCACGTCCGACTCCAGCGGTGTCCCCGTGGTGACCAGCCGCAATATCGCTGGCACCGGGACCGCGTCGGTGATCAGCGACCCGTCGACGGGTCAGCCGTTGGACCTGCAGACCACGGACGGGACCACGAGCATGTGGGTCATCGACGGCACCGGCAGCCCGGCCGCCGCGATCGCGGACACCGGCAAGACCGCGTACACCGTCTCTTACGACCCCTACGGCGTCGAGGGCATCACGGCTGATAGCGCGTCGAGTGCGCAGTGGCAGCAGAACCCGTATGGGTTCAAGGGAGGCCTGCGCTCGAGCAGCACCGACAACGGGCTGACGAAGTTCGGATACCGGTGGCAGTCCAGCACCACGGGAGCGTGGATCGAACGTGACACTCTCGATGCGGCTCTCAGCCCGAGTAACGGGAATCGGTATGCCTTTGCAGCCAGCGATGCGATCAACAGCGCGGATCCGACCGGCCGTGCCCAGGTCGGCGTAGGGGTACAAGGCTGTTACGTTGTCTGCCTCGGGGTGAGCGTGTCGGTAGATGAAAGCGGATCGATTGGACTCGGCGGTTCGTTAGGGCTCGGAAGTCCTGGGGTGTCAGGATCAGTCACGGCTGCTTCGGGCGATGTCGGAACGGGTGTTGGCCTTGAGGCAACGTGTGCGGCAGGGCCGGCATCGGTTAGTGCTAACACCAGCGGCGGGGTCGCCGCGAGCGTCGGAACGTCTTATTCCACCCCGGGCTGCAGTGGTGCAGTAACCGGATCTGTTGCCCTGAGCTAGGAGAAAATAATGCAAATGATTACTCTCGCCGCGCTACTCGCTACTGGTGGTGCCAATTCCCAGAACGGCGTCTCCGCGCCCATCTGGATCATTGTGCTTGCAGTTGTTGTGATTGTTGGGGTGGGCATTACGGTATTTGCTCGCCGGCGGAAGTAGGCATTGATATCGCTGGATTGATTTTCAATCCTGGCGAAAGCGCCGGAAAGCTGGTCTACCTGGTCGCTCTCATCGTCCCAGGAGTGATTTTCATCATTGCCGGGGTGCGAGCCTTGGGTTGAGGTGAGGGTTCTTAGCCCGACGCCGGACGCACGAGAAGGACCGTCATGCTTACCCAACTGGGTTAGGCGCGGCGGTCTTTCCGTGTTCCGGTAGACAGTCTCCGATGCGATCCTGGGAACGTCTGTCCCGCTCAGCTCCGAATGATGTTCGGCGTGAACCGGCACCAGTAGTCGGTGATCGGGCCGTCGGACTCGCGGATCCCGACCCCGTAGGATTCGCCGTTTACGACCCAGGAGCCGAGGACCGGGTGGTTGTGGCCGCGTGACCCGGGGAAGTCCGGCAGCTCGTGGTACTGCTGCCACACCTGCTCGGCACCGGTGCCGGCGCGCCGGTACTCGGTGCCGTTCGACGTCACCGAACCGTCGGCGCGGTGGACCGCGATGCCGCCGCCCTCGCGACCGAAGACCGGTTTTACGACGAAGTCCGTCATGCCGTGGGGTCCGTCCGCGTACGCCGGTAGGAGGTTCGCGTGTCCGGGGAAGAGCCGCCAGAGCGCGACGAGCAGCAGCTTGTTCGACAGGAACATCTTCCACGCCGGCTCGTACCACCGGCCCAGCCGACCACGGTCGCGGGTGAGGAACGCGCCGAACTCATGGTCGCCCTGCGCACGGTCGTCCCCGGATACGAGGTCCTCCCAGGGGTACAGCTTGAACAGGTTCCGGATCACCGGGTACTGCGTGCCGTCCTCGTCGCCGGGCAGCGTGAAGACGCTCCGAGACGACCCGGCGGGCTCGGGGTTGCCGACGAACTGGCGTGCGGCACCGTGCCAGCCGATGTCCTTCATCTCGATGCCGGTGTGTTCCCACCCGGCCTCGGCGGCGAGGTCGCGCATGTAGGCCACCGTGTTCCAGTCCTCGCCGGCGGTGTCCACGTCGGAGTGCGCGACGAAGAGGCGGCCGCCTTCCTCCGCCCGCAGCGACTCGTGCAGCAGGGTGCGCCAGCGGGCGACCATTGCCTCGTGGATGCCGTTCCACTGGTCCGTCCCCGCGGGCAGCGAGCCGTCGGCGAGACGGTCCTGCAGCCAGTGCCACTGCGTGACCGACGCCTCGATGAGCCCGGTCGGGGTGTCCCCGTTGTACTCGAGCATCTTGGCGGGGGAGCCGTCACCTGCGTACGCCAGGTCGAACCGGGCGTAGACGTCCGGTTCGCCCTGGTCGAGCGACCATGCGGCGAGCTCGAAGCCCTCGCGGGTGAGCCCGAGGGTGCCGAGCGCGCCGGAGGCCAGGTAGCGCGCGGCCTCCAGCGACATCCGGTGCAGTTCCTCGGTCTGCTGCTCGAGCGCTTCCACCTCCGGCAGGGTGAAGACGTAGGCTGCGCCGTCGTTCCAGTACTCGACCTCGGTGCCGTCATCGCGGACGGACCGCGAGTAGATCAGCCCGGTCTGCTGGATGCGGCGCTTCCAGTCCGGTCGTTCGGTGAACTCGACGCGTTCCATCAGCCGCCGAACCCGCCGTGCTCGCCCGAGCCGCCGAACCCGCCCTTCGTGACGGAGCTGCCGCGTGACGAGATACCCGACTTCGCGCTCTTCCCGGACGGCAGCGTGCTCGTCCCGCCCGACGCGGTGTCGCCCACGGCCGGCACCTTCGTCGCGCGGTTGCTGCCGATCGGCAGGTAGTACCAGCCGGCGTGACCGCCGTGGTTGTTGCAGTCGTCGTCCGGCAGACGCTTCTGCGTGCTGTTGTCGCGGCAGATCTTGGCGTAGTCGCTGTCCACGCCAGCGCCCTCGCCGCAGCCGGTCAGCGACGCTGCCAGAGCGGCCACTACCCCGATGGAGACGACCCGAGACGCGCGACGACGAACACTCATGAACTCGACACTACCGATGTGTTCCGCCCTCCCACGACGGTCACGGGCCGCCGCAAGCATCACCTCGAGACGCCGCCGTCAACATCGCGGCCTATCCCGCTTCCACCCCCGCCGATACGCTCCGAGAAGAACTATTATCGGAACTGACTCCGCTTCCGCACATGGTCGAGGCCGGCGCAGCGGACGGTTCGTTGTTCAGGTGCGTCAGCGTGTCTGCGGGGGCTTGGTGGGGGAGGGCGTGGACTGTGCGCATGCCGCCTCGTATTCCGAAGCTCCCGTCCACGGTGTCGGTGCACGGGCACCGTTTGCAGCTCGAATTGGTGCCGTCGCATGCGGCGCGGAAGACGTGGCGGGTGACCGAGCAGCTCGGCCCTCACCTCGTAGGTCATGCGCCGCTGCTTTATGAGCGCGGGCAGTTCAGTACCGAGACGTCGACGGGGACGGTTGAGGATGCGGACTGGGGTGTGGTGCTGATGCATGCGTTCGGTCGGAGTTGGTCGCCGCCGAAGTAGTGCGCCACCGGTAGGTGGATGGTTCAGGTGGTTGGGCCGGCGGTGTGGTGGGGTGTCTGCATGGTGGCGCTGCTGATGAGGTGCTGCTGCTGGAGGTCGTTGCCGCCGGTGAGGGCGGTGAGTTGCACGGTGCCGATGGGGGTGGTGCTGTCGAGGATCGCGACGAGCTGCTCGAGGGGGAGGCGGCTGGTGGTCCGGAGGGTGTGGAAGTGGCGAGCGATCACGTCGCGGAGCTCGGATTGCACGGCGTTTTCGAACGCGGCATCGGGCAGGCCGGTGAGTCCGGCTTCTCGGTAGATGCGGCGGGTGAGGTAGACGGTTCGTGCGGTGAACACCAGTAGCGCCGCGCCGCTGCACAGCCACGCGACGGGCGTACCGATCAGCGCCAGGCCGCCGGCGATCACGACGCCGATAAGAGCGGTGATGACCGCTTCTGGGACGGCAGCGCGCGTTCGGACGTCGGCGAGTTCACGGGCTCTGGCTGAAATGGCGCGGACTTCGTCGGGTGCTGGTTGTGGGATCGGTGCTCGGGCGACGGTGTCGTAGGTTCGCGCGGTCCGGCTTCTGGGCGTGGTGGTGCGGATGCGGAAGAAGTCGTCGTCGATGCTGCGTTCGGAGACGGGGTCGCCGCCGATGTCGGTGAGGTAGCCGCGAGGGACACCGTAGAGGTCCGCGATCGCGGCGAGAGTCTGCGGGTCGATGTCGTCGACAGCTGTGGCGTGCGGGGCAGCGTCCGGGTTCACAGGCTGGCCGCCGTGCTCGACGAGCGACCACACCAGCCGGGCCCGCGGCGGCTGTGCTGCGCCGTCGAGGGTGACGGCCATCATCGCGATCCGGTGCCGCAGTACTCGTTGTGCGGCGCCGCTGGTCATGGGATCACCGTAACCGGCTCCGCACTTCGGCTGCTCGCGCAGCCCGGGTACTGTGCGGGCAGCGGTTGCTCGTGATCCAGTAGCGTCGGAGTATGCGGTTGCGTCTGCGACTGCATGGGCGACGGAGCGTTGCCGTCCTGGCGCTGCTCACGGTGCTGGCAGGGTTGGTGGCGTTTGCTGCGGACCAGGTTGCGTTCCCGCTGGCGCCGGCGTTCCCGTTCTTGCACCTCGGCGTGTACTCGTATGCGGTGTGGGACGACGGGCAGAACACGGTCGCGTTCGCCGCGCGGGCTGTCGCGTACGCGGCTGCGGTGTTGTGCGTGCTCCTCATGGTCGCGACCGTGATCGCATTGGTGCGATTCCACCGGTCGCGTAGCCGGCGGCAGATCCGCTGAACAGACGCTCGCTGAGCGCTTCGCACGGAACCGTTGCGATAGCGGTCCCCGCTGCGTCAACGCGCATCCGATGCGGTGACGGTTCTTCGTTCGGACATGCCGCAGAAAGTCACGACCGCCTCGTCGATGACCTCACCGGCGAGCACGGCGTCTCGTTCGATGGTAGCCACCACGAGATTGATCTGATCCCCGAGCCGCGTTTGAGTACTGTCCGGCAGAGATCGGCGACCGGGCTCAGGTCGATGGAGCGGCGTCCGGGCCGAGCGCGGTCACTGTCCCGATGAACCGAGCCTGTTCCTCGTCGTCAGTGAAGGTCACGGGAGTGAGTTCAGAAACCGGAATCAGCCCACGCGCTCCTTCATCTGTCCTGAACCACACCGCGGGAACGGGTTCGCGGTCCTTCTCTGCTGCCAGCATTGCATCGGCTGCGAGACGCGGCCATTGCGCCTCCTGCTCCGCGGAGACCCCCATCGCTACCGACTGAATCGTCAACACACGCACTCGTTCATATTGCGCCGGAACATGCTCGAGCGCCTCCCTCATGCTGATCCGCCAACGAACATGTTGAGGCGTGAAGCCGCACGAGTTGGTCGCTGACGTCTTTTCTGTCGCCGCCGGAACTGCGCTCGCGGCGTGAGCGATGTTGACGAGCGTGACGATCCCACGCCACAGACGTGGACCACGAGATATCGGATCCCGATGGCAATCGGAACCGGCTTCTTGACCGCGCTGTGCTTCTGGCTGCTGTTCACCGGAGCAGCGACCGAGAAGTGGGTCGGTGGGGTTGGGTTGGCTGCCCTCGTGGCCTGGGTGTTCGTGTTTCGAACGCTCTACCGCCGAGGCTACTGAGGGTCCTCGTCGGCGTACGTGGATCGTCCCGCTGGCCGATGACTGCTGTAAGGAGCCGCCGGACGCACCGGTTCCTCCGCGGGAAGCTGCCGCGCCGCCCGAGCTCGGCACCGTGACCGACTCGTTGTCCAAGTCTTGGGGCGCCGGGTCACTTGCTGGCTTTGTCGATCAGTACCGTCAACACGCTGCGATTGATCGGCCGAAGGATGTGGGCGCTCACTCGGCCCTCCTTGTCGAGAACGATGCTTGCCGACCTCGAGTTGGATGCATGCGCACCGGACGCGAGCTGTAGTGAGGGGTGCAGAACGTTACACGCCGACGACGTCGCCAGGAGCCGTATTGATGGCAGCGGGGGAGATGGGTGTCGCGAGCATCCGGTAGAGGGTGGTGCGGTCGACGCCGAGCCCTCGAGCGACGGTGGACTTGGGGACGCCGGTGCTGATGAGCCGGCGTGCTTCGGTGATTTGGTCGTCAGTGAGTTTGCGACCCCGGCCCTTGTACTTGCCGGCGGCTTTGGCAATGCGGATGCCCTCGCGTTGGCGTTCGCGGATCAAGGTGCGTTCGAACTCGGCGAACGCGCCGAGGAGGTTGAGCATAAGTCGGCCGATCGCGTCGTCGGTGTCGCGACTGTAGGTCTGCTGTTCCTTCACGAACTCGACCGAGGCGCCCTTCGCGGTGATCTCGTCGACGATGTCGCACAGATCACCGAGGGAACGGGCGAGCCGGTCCATCGATGCGACCCGAACGGTGTCACCGTCTCGGACGTAGCCGATGCAGTCGGCCAGGGCCAAGCGGTCGCCGCGTGCACCGCCGGAGATCTTTTCCTCGAACACGCGGTCGACGTCGCCGATCGCCTCGAACTGCCGGTCGAGGTTCTGATCGATCGAACTCACCCGGACATAGGCGACGGTCTGCGTCTTGTGTTGCACCACTCCTAGACCCTCGCACACTCCTGTGGCAAAAGCACCGAACAGGACCCTAGAACAACGCGAACTGACCACCCGAGGCACCGTTGCGCTGGGGTATACGCCAGCACTACACCTGTGGCACAACGGGCGAGGGGTGAGTCCTCGTCCCTCAAAGTGGCGACATCGAATGAACCTGAGACGGCTTCATCTGCAATAACGTCTGTGTAGACAGAGGAGGAACAGTGGAGTTCGAAGAACGTCTCGCCGCCCTGGCCACGAAGGTGCAGAACCAGCGAGAGGCCATCCAGACCGAAGAGGCGACGAAGAACGCGTTCGTCATGCCGTTCATCTCGACGATCCTCGGCTACGACGTCTTCAACCCGTTGGAGGTCGTGCCCGAGTTCACGGCCGACGTCGGGGTGAAGCGCGGCGAGAAGGTCGACTACGCGATCATGCGCGACGGCGAGGTGCAGATCCTCATCGAGTGCAAGAAGTCGACCGAGCCACTGAAGATCGAGCACGCTTCGCAGCTGTTCCGCTACTTCTCCGTCACGAACGCCCGGATCGCGGTCTTGACGAACGGCGAGGTCTACAACTTCTACACGGATCTCGATGCACCGAACAAGATGGACGACCGTCCGTTCCTGGTGTTGGACCTCGCCGACATCGATGAGACCCTGCTCCCCGAGCTGAGCAAGCTCACGAAGGACGTCTTCGACCTCGACTCGGTGATCAGTGCTGCTGAGGAACTGAAGTACGTCGGGTCGATCAAGCGGGCAATCGCTGCGCAGTTCCGTGAGCCGGAGGAGGACTTCGTGCGTCTCTTCACGTCACGTGTCTACGACGGGCGGTTCACGCAGGAGGCGCGGACGCAGTTCACGGCGCTCGTCGCCAAGGCCTCGAAGCAGTTTCTCAACGAGCAGGTCAACGATCGACTGAAGACGGCCCTCGGCGCTTCGTACAGCGCACCCATCGGCGCGGAAGCACCGGCGGAGGCCATGACGAGCGCAGCCGTCGCCGAAGACGACCTCGATCGTGACACAGAGATCGAGACGACGCTCGAGGAGCTCGAGGGCTACCAGATCGTCAAGGCCATCGCCTGCAGCGAGGTCAAGCCGGATCGCATCGCGCACCGCGACCAGAAGTCGTACTTCGCGGTACTGCTCGACGACAACAACCGCAAGCCGATCGCACGCCTCTGGTTCAACGGCAAGAAGCAGAAGTACCTCGGCCTGTTCGACTCAAACAAGGTTGAGACGAAGCACGTCATCGAGAACGTGGATGACATTTACCTACACGCGGAGTTCATTCGAGCTACCGTCGCCCGGTATGAGGCATGAGGGATCCACCTCACGAAGACCCGGTGCTGGCGCTGCAACTTAATAGTGATCTCGACCAGCAAGGTGTGCTGAGTGTTACGCACGTGCAGGTCAAACGGGGTCCCAGGGCTTGGAAGACGGCATCGTTGTTCCGCTATGGCGATGATGACACAGGCGAGATCACTAACGAGAAGCTCACTGTCAAAACCTGGATTCGCAAGTCAGACAACGACAGTTATAACTTTGAGGAGCAGCCCAAGCATACTTGGACATGCGAAGGCGCCGAGATTGAGGCGGTTCTGGCCCTAATCACAGCTGAATTGCCCCACGACGGAACGTTCTACTTCGCTCCCGATCGGGCTTCCGCGTTGCTTGCGCGGACCTTGGCCAGCGAAGGTGATACCGCGGTTGCGGTGGTGAGTGAGTTACTGCAGAAGCCTGGAGTTCGCGCTGCACTGGTGGGGAGTGACGCGGTGTCCTCCGCTACGGCGCTTCTCACCCATCAGAGTAGGTCAGCGGCGCTGGATCGATTGGAGGCAGCCGCCCTCGACCCAGCAAGTAGCGAGAACGACTTGCAGAAAGCTTTGGAGGGCCAGTGGTGGTTGTTTGGCGGGCAGTACATCGGTGAGGCTGGCCGTCGCTCTTTTCTTGTGCTAGATCAACTCGATATCCCTTTGCTTCGCGCCGACGGGTCGCTTCATGTCGTAGAACTCAAGAGGGCACAGATACCCGCCCTAATCAAGAAATACAGAAATCATTACATTGTAGGCTCCGAAGTTCATGAGGCCGTGGGGCAGGCAATGAACTACCTTCGCTCCTTCGATGAGAGCTCCCCGTTGATCTCACAGGATTTCGGGGTTGATGTGAGGCGATCTTCGGCTACGGTCGTGATTGGGCACAGCGGCTTTGTCTCTGGCGAGGTCTCTCGCAAAGATGTATCTACTACACTCCGGACCTACAATAGTCATCTGTCGCGCGTGCAGGTAATTACATTTGACGACCTCATCGATGGAGCCCGCGCGGCTCTCAAAGCGTCTGATTTGGCCGAAAATCCTGAGCTGACATAAGAGCGCGCTATCGGCCTCGTTTTCGTAGTGTGGGGACGAGGATGATGACGCCGGCCGCGGTTGTGATGGTATTTACCCACGTCCAGATGGTGCCGGCAACCAGGGCCCGATTGGTGCTGCCGATTGCGGTCTGGGTTGCGGGGTTGAAGGCGTTTGCTTGGGCCACGGCGGCGTATTGCAGGGGGAGACCGACCGCTGCGGCAACGGTGCCGACGATCAGCCATCCCGGATGCGGGCCGTTTCTCGGGGAGCGTCGACCGGGTGCAGGCTGGAGCATGTGGCGATCGTCGCTTGCGTTCGTAGGTCGGCACAATGGTGAGCGTGGACGTGCTGGCGGTGCGGTGGGAGAGCATGTTCGCGGCGCTGGTGTCGTTCCGTGATGAGTACGGGCACGTCGACATCCCGCGGTCGTTCTGCCGCGGCGCGGGAGCGTCTCTAGGAGCGTGGGTTCATCGGCAGCGGTCGTTGGCGGCCGCGGGCAAATTGCCGGCGGACCGGCGAGAACGACTCGAGGCAGTCGGGATGCGCTGGTCGTTGTCGGAACGCACCACTGGCATCGCGGCGTTCGCGGCATTCCAGTGCACAGAGGGACATGGGTTGGTCCCGCACGTTTTCACGACCGCGGACGGGTTCCCATTAGGGACGTGGGTGCAGTCCCGACGTCGGCAATGGGCGAACGATCCGGTGAACACGGTTCGGTTGTGGCCGGAGTTGGTGGATCTCGGCTTCGTTTGGCAGGTGCGTGACCGCGACGCCGCTTGGGATGCCGGCGTTGCAGCGTTGACGCAGTACAGCCGTGATCACGGGGACCTGGCGGTGCCGCACTGGTTCACAACCGCGGACGGATTGCAGCTGGGGCGGTGGGTGGACTCCCGCCGCGTCGAATACCGCACGGGTGCGCTGCTGGCGGCCCGGGTGGAGCAGCTCGAACGAATCGGGATGGTGTGGCGGCTCCGCCTCCCGGCAGATGACCCCGCGCGGCAGCGCCGCGAGGATGCGCACTTCGCCCAGATGCTGCGCCGTGTCCAGGCCTGGTCGACGCAGCACGCGGGACAGCTGCCCGCTGCGCGCGTTGTCGATAGTGACGGGATTGCGATCGGGCGGTGGCTGATCCGTCAGCGTCAACTTCACCGGGACCACCGGCTCGCTACCGACCGGGTCACGCAGCTCAACGCATGGAATCGCGCTTGGAGCTGCCCGCCAGGGAACACATCGACATAAGTGCGCCGTAGCGGCAGTCAAAATGATGCAGCCGGATCGTCACGTGGATGACGATCCGACCGTGGGCTGTGCCGAGGAGGGGTTACTTCCCGAGGCGGCGGAGGGCGACGCCGAACAGGGAGGTGACGAGGCCGAGGCCGATGGCGAATGCGGCGGTGCCGAACGAGACCACGGAGGTGAACAGAGATGCCCGCAGGAACGATGCGTTCATGATGACGGGCCGGTTCGGGTCGTTTTGGGGGAGTTCGGCGAAGGTTTTCCCGTCGCTGATCGCGGTGGCGTGCGTGTTGATGATCTCGGCTTGCGCGTAGGCGGTGAGGGGGCCGCGAACGGGGCGTTCGGGGAGGAGCTTGCTGTCGGGGGAGACGGTGATCTTCTGCGCGGTGAGCTCGGCAGAGATCAGGCCCCACACGACGGCGCCGGTGGTGCTGAGGATGCCACCGGCGAGGATACCGACGGTGCCGATGTTCCGAACGGTGCGGACGTGTTGACGGCGAGAGCGAGTCATACGAGGAGTTCCTTCTGCGGTATCGGACAAGCGCCACCCGTTGCGGGCGCTGAGGGAGTTAGTGCGCCGCGGTGTAGGCGTCGCGGACGGCTTGGCTGATCCGGCCACGGGAGGAGACGTCGTGGCCGTTCGCGGCGGCCCATTCGCGGATCTTGGCGAGCTCGTCGGGGTTGCTGCGCGGCTTGCTGCTCGAGCTGCCACGCCCACCGCGAACCGAGACCTTGCGTGCGGCGGCGACGTAGTCAGAGAACGCTTCGCGGAGGGCGTCGGCGTTGTCGTCGGTGAGGTCGATCTCGTAGTGGCCACCGTCGAACGAGAACTGCACGGTCTTGCCGGTTCCGTCTTCGATGGTGTCGCCGGTGAGGTCGTCGACGAGGTGCGTGGTGACTTTCTGCGCCATGATGAGGTCGCCTTTCGCTTGGGGTCATCTCCACCCTGGCATAGCTGATCAGTAGAACGCTTTGTTCGTGGTTCTTGCTGCGGTAGGTCGGGCAGACTGGGTGGTGATGTCTGATTCGTTGCCGGTTGTGTCCGGGTATACGGCTGCTCTTGCCGAGCTGAAGCAGCAAGTGCGCGATGCCCGCTTCACGGCACAGCGCCGCGTCAACACGGAACTGATTCGCCTCTACTGGGGGATCGGCGCGACCATCCTGCAGCGCCAAGGCGACGAGGGGTGGGGGAGTAACGTCATCGGCCGGCTCGCGACGGATCTGCGGGCGGAGTTCCCGGAGATGAAGGGCTTCTCGCGGGCGAACCTGTTCTACATGCGCCGGTTCGCGGGGGAGTGGCCGGCGGATGCAGTTGTCCAACAGCCTGTTGGACAACTGCCCTGGGGGCACATCACCGTCCTCCTCGACCGACTCGCTGACCATGAGCTCCGGAACTGGTACGCCGCCCAGGCTGCAGCGAACGGGTGGTCGCGGAACGTGCTCGAGCACCAGATCCGCTCTGACGCGCACACGCGGCTGCAGGCGGCGCCGACGAACTTCGCCGAGGTCCTCCCGCCGGGGGACTCGGACCTGGCGCAGCAGATCACAAAAGACCCGTACGTGTTGGACTTCCTCGCCCTCGACGGCGACGCGAAGGAACGCCACCTCGAGCAGGCACTCGTCGACCGGATCATCGACACCCTCCGCGAGCTCGGCGAGGGGTTCGCGTTCGTCGGCCGGCAGGTGCACTTCGACGTCGACGGGGACGACTTCTACGTCGACCTGTTGTTCTTCCACGTCGAGCAGCTCCGGTACGTGGTGATTGAACTCAAGACCGGGAAGTTCAAGCCCGAGTACCTCGGCCAGCTCAGCTTCTACGTCGCGCTCGTCGACGACAAGCTCCGCCGACCCCAGCACGCCGACACGGTCGGCTTGCTGCTGGTCGCGGACAAGAACGACGCCGTCGTCCGGTACTCCCTCGCCGGCCAGCAGACCCCGGTTGGTGTCGCCAGCTACGACCTCCTCCCACCAGCGGTACGCGCTGCCCTGCCCTCGGAAGCCGACCTCGCAGCCGCACTGACGACGGAGACCGACACCCCCGAGCCCTGACCAGGAGCGCGTGCACCAGAAGCCTCCCCGCTGTGTCTCACGGAGGGAACCCCGGATTCTCGCAGGAGCTCGACTTGGCCGTGGGCTGTGCGGTAGCGGATCGGCTTTCGGGCGGTGTTGCTCGAGGGTGGGGACGGGTGGTGGTGGCGTATCCGGTTAGGTCGGTGTGGTGCTGCCGGGTTGGCTCCGAGTGCTCGCGGCGAGTTACGGTCCGTCAGGGACGTGCGATGTCGTACATGACGGGGAGTGGGGGTGGGGCGGTGGTGACGGGAGTGCTCTGGGAGGTGCGGTGTGCTTGGCATGATTGCCGGCTCCCGGGAGTGGTCGCGGTGTCGTTTCGTCCGCACGCGGTGGGGCCGTCGGGGTGGGCGTTGACGGTGTGTGCGCATCATGCTGTTCCGGTTCCCGAGAGCGCGGCTGGGCAGGGATGGGGTGTTGGTGTGAACGCGTTGCGGTTGCGGGGTCGGTCGGAGACGGAGTGGGACATCATCGAGAGCCTGACGGACCGGATCGTCGGCCGGGTGATTCTCGAGAACGGAGCGTTCTTCCTCACCGATGTCGACGGTGAAACCGAGGTCGGCGCGTTCTACCGCCTCGAGCCAACCGTCCCGGCTGCGGCGGCCGTCCTCGGGGGACGCTTCCTCGATCCGTGACCGTGGGTCTACGGTCGGTTCATGTCGACGCCGTCGGACGAGCTTGCAGCGGTGGGGATCGATGTTGGCGCGCAGAAGCCGGCGGTGGCTCGAGCGTTGGTCTGTATCGGGTCGCGGTATCGGGGGCTACTGACAGCGCCGGAGATCGCGGCGGCGAGCGGCTACAGCAAACGGGGCCTGCAGGAAGCGTTCCAGCGGGACCTGGGGATGCCGCCCTCCCTCGTAGTCCGGGTGCTGCGGTTGCACCGGGCACGACAGATGATCCTCGCGAACCCGTATCAGCCAGTCGGAACGGCCGCGGCGGCGAGTGGGATTGCGCACTTCGGCCGGTTCTCCGCCTACTACCGGGCCCAGTACGGTGAGACACCGTCCGAGACCGCACACGCCGCCCGCGCCTAACTGCCGGCTTGAGGGCTCCAGCGAGTGCCCTGGAGTTGGGGCTGCCGGGGCAGATGCGCAGACCAGTGTCGCGTCGAGTCCAGTGCGAGAGAACGGCCGTTCCCCCTGTTTTGGGGATGGATCCGCGTGATGAGGGCTGTTTGACTCTGGTCATGAGCAGGTTCGGGTATCTGCTCCGCAGCTGAAACCGCGTTTGCGTGGTGTCGCTCCGGGATGTCTGGCCGCCTTCGGGTGGCGGCCAGACATGCCCCGTTCGGTCCGTCGCCGAAGCGGGGTCCTCTGTAGTGCCGACTTGTCAGGACATGCGCGTGGTCGCATCGTTGATGGTGCGCCCCCTGTTCGGGTCAGGATGTGGCGCGTGCGGGATGTCGGTGGCGTGTGGTGCGTGGCCGACATCCCGAACCTCTTCCGGGGAACTGGACAGAGGGTTCCGCCGGCGATGGGTCGGCCCTATGCTGTGCGGAGCGCTCCGCGGCAGTGATGCTTGCGTGACACTCGTTTCCCGTTCGAGAGACTTGCCGTTCCTGCCTTGAGGCTGGTGGGGGAGTGCGCTATCCCGGGGGTGGCGGGATGACCCGAACGTTCCACCGCTCCCGGGAACCCACTTTCGCTGGTAGCGGCATGCCGGACCTATTTGAGCGTCAGCGCGGCCACCAGAAGCGTTGCCGTGACGGCGGCAAGGGTGCCGAGGAGTGCCCATTGCCACCAGTGCATGCGCAGGCTCCCGCGTGGCCGGCGAACGGGAGCGGGCTTCCGCCGTCGAGAAGATGGGTGGCACATCGGTTGCACGGTACGAGCCGTCGGTTCGTGCAGACTGTGTGGCAGCAGCTGGGTGGTTCCCGTTGCTAGCGGGGTGGGCTGCTACCTGATCCGGCAGCCCACCCCGCGGTTCGACCAACGGGGCGAAGGGAGGCCGGCGTATGAGTGATGGTGACGTGACGCCGGCATCGCCTGGCGCGTTCTGCCTAGTACTACCGGGCCCGCGTCGAGTGGGAGGGTTCCTGCAGCAGCGGGTCGAGCAGCTCATCCGAGACGCCATCGCCGATGGTGTCCTTCTGGAGGGTGATCAGTTGCCGCCGTACCGGGTCGCTGCGGTGACGTCTGGGTTGAGCATTCACACGATCCTGAACGCGTATCGGGCACTGATCGCCGACGGTGTGGTGCGGTCGGTGCCCGGTGACGGCTACTTCATCGCCGGCCCTGTTCGTTACCGCGACTTCTTTACCCCACCGAACGAGCGACCGCCGGTGTGATCAGTGGCAGCTGGGAAGCGGGCGGCGTACGCAGTAGGGTGCAGATGTCGTCCGGTAGAGCATGCTCTCAAACGGCACACGGGCCCCTTTCGGCAACACTGGGTGCCCGGCCGGGGTGGTGTTTCAGGGACAGCACCCCGGCACCAATCCCACCCGGAAACCGCCCGGCGGAGGACCCCCGCCGGAGGGCCTCAAAGGCCCAGCGCGGCTGTCGCCGCCACACCCGTACACCCTGGCAAGGGCCGCACGGGCGGTCACAGGACCTGCACCGGCCTGATCAAGTACCAGTCCGGGTCTTGCGCCAGGCACTCGAGGTGCCCTTCCGGCCGGTCCGGTATGTCGTACCAGCTCTCAAGAAGCTCGCGAAACGCACCGCACCGCACCCGAGTTCGTTGACCTGTGGTTCGCGGCGTGCGTTGACGCAACGTCGGTGGGGACCGTGATTCGGACGGATCAATCATGCCCAGGCAAGCGGCGTCCGGAACCTCGCTCCCGTGTCCGCGTCTTTGAGGGTGTGTTCGACACAATCGACGATGTGAACGAATTGATGATGGACCGCACGCGTTTGGCTGTGCGGACCAAGGAGATCGCGGCGGCGCGTGATGCTGTGGCGCGGACCCATCTGACCTACGGGTTGCAGGTGGGCGCTGTTGATGATGCGCCGTTCGTGTTCGAGGAGACCGTGTCGGGGACGGAGCTGTTGTCGTTGGAATCGACGCGGTGCACGGGAATCGTTCGTGGGGAGGTCGAGTCTGGTGACGCCGTGATCGTGACGTGGTTGAAATCCGGCTGTGGCGCCGTGGATGGGAAGGCGCTGCTGCGGGGTCGGCCGGTGCTGTATCGGGAGGGCCGGCAGTCGTTTCGGTGGGCGGGGTTCCAGAAGGATGTGATGCGCATCGACCGGGAAACCGTCGAGCAGGTCGCCGCGGAACGGGGCGGGTGGAACCCGGCACCGTTGGAGTTCAAGCCCCATCACGTGCCGGAAGGGGCGCCGCTCGCGGCGTGGTGGCTGGTTGTGCGTGCGATCGCTCCCGAGATCCTGGGCAGCACCGGACCGGTGTCGCTGGAGCGGGAGCGGGAGCTTGTCCGATTCGCGGCCGCGGGCTTGTTGACCGCGGTCCCGCACTGGCCGGTCGGGCAGGGCCGTGAGGCACCGGCGCGCACCCGGTTGACGAAAGCCGAAGCGTTCCTGCTGGACCACATCGCGGAGCGGATCACCGTCGACGACGTCGCACAGGCCGCGGGCATGAGCGTGCGGGGACTGCAGGGCGCGTTCCAACGCATCCACGGGGTGTCGCCGCTGTTCTATTTGAAGGGCATCCGGCTGCTGCTGGCGCGGGAGCAGCTCGAGTCCGGCGAAGCCGAGTCGGTGGCAGCGGTGGCCCGGTCCGTCGGGCTGACGCACCTCGGCCGGTTCGCGGCGTCCTACAAGGCAGAATTCGGCCAGCTTCCGGGCGACGCGCTGCGGGCCGCCGCCGAGGGTTGACCGCCGAGCGGTTGCTGCCGGAGCGCGGTATCCAGTTCGACAAGTCGGTAGAACACGGTTCGGTGCGCGTCTGTGAGCCCGCCGGGGTTGGTCAGCATGGCGGCTCGATTGGGGCGGTCTGGACGTGGCGGTCGAGTGCGGTCTGCGCGTCTGGCAGGGTGCGGTAGTCGCCGAGGTACTCGCCGAAGCCATTGCGGACGAAGAAGTGCTGGCCGTGCTGGTCGATGCTGCCGGCGAACGCGCCGCCGCTGTCGGCAACCCAGAAGCCCGCGTCGGCGGCAGCCCACCGCAGCATGGTGGATGGGACGGTGACGGTGACGGTGAGGGCGGGAGAGGTTTTGGGGTGGTGCAGCAGGATGCTCATGCGCGGGGCTTTCTGAGGAAGTCGCCATAGGTCGGCTCGGTCGGGGAGATCAACTCGTCGCTTGTTGCCGGGGTGGTTGTGACGATGGTGGGGAGGTCGTTGATGCGGGCGACGACGATCGCGTGGACCTCAGCCGGCGTCAGCAGACCGCGGCGATGCCACTGTTGCGGATCCGCCCGGGGGCCTGCTTCCATGAGCGGTGCCGTCGTGGGTTCTTGCAGGAGCGGCCCCATGTCGATCGGCTCAGTCGGCGTCGCCGCCGCCCCGGCGCTCACCAGGCACTCGCGACGACGATGGCTACCGTCGCGACAGTCACCGACACAAGCCCGGTCGTGACCGCGACGACGGCGAGGCGCCGGGTCCAGCGTGCGTGCTGCACTTCGGTCAGCGGTGATCGCTGTGCGCCGTAGTGGGCGGTGAAGCTGAGGTCCGCGCGGGGCGCGGGCGCAGGTGTAGCAGTGGGAGGAACGAGGGTGTGCGTCATGCCGAGCGGCCTTCCCCGTGGCAAGGCTGGCCACGGTGACTGGTCAGGCACCACCTCCGTCGTGCTGCTGGCGAGAAGCGCCGGCGTCGTCGCGACCGGGGCGCGGGAGTCCTGACAGCAATCAGGGTACGAACCCGGACCCTTGGCGTCTAACTTCCTTAACTAGAAGCGTTATTTGGTTACTGCGCCGAGGTGCTGGTGTGTGTCGCGGTGCGGTCGACAACCTGCTGCACGGCGGCAGCGAGCTCAGCGATCCGCTGGGCTTCCGCGGCCGGCACCGCGTCGAGCAGCTCCTGCACGGCTGCGGGTAGCCCTTCGTACGCCTCGACGAGGCTGCGTTGTCCGTCCGGGGTGAGCCGCACGATGCGGGATCGACGGTCGTCTGGGTCGGGTTCACGCACTGCGAAGTCACGTGCAGCGAGCCGGTCGATCGTCATCGTCGCCGCCGCACTGCTGACACCGAGCGCCTCCGCGAGGTCTGCTGCGCGCGCGGGGAAGCCGCCGGCTTCTCGCGCGGCGAGGAACTGCACCGTCTGGAAATCATTTGCCTTCAGGCCCATCCGAGCGCGTGCACGGTTCTGGAGCATCGTCTCCGCGACGCGAAGCCGGTTCACTGATTCCAGTAGCAGCACCCCTGCAGGAATGTGCGCACCGTCCTCACCCATCAGGCCCTCCAACCTGCAGCTGCCGGCCGCCTAGCGGCGGCCCGTCCGCATGTCAGTGTGCCAGCCGAGGCCCGGACAGACGTCCGGGCTTCCCGCGCCCTGCAGGGAGCACGCGCCACGACGACGTATCCGTGCTGCGCAAGAACCGTGACCGTGTGAGGTTTGCTCGGCGTAGGACGTGAGGTGTGGGCGCCTGCCCGTGGTTCGGGTCAGGGGGCAGGCGCCCTCGCGCTACGACGTCCGCTGGTGCGCGTGACGATTCCAACCCGAGCAGCAGCTCGGACGGCCAGCGGCTAGGGTTCCGCGGCGCAGCCCCGTAAACGGCACCGAGCACCACCCGGGTTCGGTCAGGTAGTTTGTGAGGTGCGGGATGGCTGTTGTAATTCGTCGCCCGAGCGCCGCGGAACGGCCGATTTTGGACGGTGGGGGCATGTCGGAGACGCCTGTTGTACCCGTGGCCGCATTGCTCGATGCGGTCGAGCGGTGCCGGTATGCGGCTGCGCGGCTTGAGCGCACTCGGGCGGCCGCAGGACACACGTCGATCACGGAGCGGGAGGCGCTCCGGTACCTCCGGGCTGCGTCGGCGCGGGATGAGCCGTGCACGCCGAAGCAGCTCGGCGAGCACCTCGGCATCACCACGCCGTCGATGACGAGCCTGCTAGACCGGTTGGAGGCGTCCGGATTTCTCACGCGAGTGCCAAACCCCACCGATCGACGCTCCAGCTACGTGCAGCTGACTCTGGCTACACCGGATCGAGACGACACCGACCCACTTGCCGCGCACATCGCCGCCCTCTGTGCCGCCATTCCCCTAGCGGACGCGGAGATCATCACCCGGTTCCTCAACGACCTCGCAGCCCTCCACCCCACCACAACCGGAACAGTGCAGGAGACACAATGAGCAACATCACCCCACCCTCCGTCCCAAACGATGACGGTGCCCTCGAGGGGCCCGACGTGGAAGTGGCCACCACCGACTCGGATGGCACGGTGAAGCCCGCTGGTCTCGGTGACGACAGCACCATCCCGAACCACCCGGACGGGCTCGCCGCCGGTTACTCCGATACCGACTCGCACTTCAACCCCGAAGAAGACACCCCCACGCAGTAACCCGGTTCTGATGGGTCCGCGATGGTGCGGACTGGTCACAGACCCACAACTGTCGGATAGTGGAAGGTCCGCCGGGCAGTTCGGGTCCGCACGACGCACCTGGGGTACCGCCGAGCTTCAAGGAATCGGCCGGTACCCCGCACCCCTGGAGATTGACCCCGCTCAGGTCCATGCAGACGGTGCGCTCCGCGGCATCGACGCCGCGGATCTCTCATCGTCGTCTCGGTTCGCGTTCTCCGCGGAGGGGAGTTGAGCGGTGTGCACTATCCCGGGGACGTGCGGGATGACCCGAACTGTCCGCACACCTCCGCGAGCACGAGCCGGGGGTGGGTGCAAACTGTGGAGCAGCAGCGGGGTGGTTCCCGTTGCGAGCGGGGCGGCTGCCACCTATCCGGTGGCCGCCCCGCGCCTCCAACGGGAGCGCGAACCTACTGGGAGCCGAACAGGTCGGGGCGTGCAGTGTGTTCGCGGGTGCGGTCGAGTGGGATCTCGAAGAGGTCAGTACGGCGGTAGTCCTCGGACCAGCCTCGGCGCATGCGTGATGCTGCACGGTCGAAGGCTTCGATGATGTCGAATCCGGGGACGAGGAGCGACTGCACGCGGAGGCCGTCGTAGAGGGCGAGGAGCTGTTCCGTGGCGCGGGCGGGCTCCATCGTGTTCGGTTCTCGACCAGTACGGATGTCGTGCTCGAGGGCGGTGCGGATGGTCTGCCGGAACCGGAGGTACAGGGTGCGGTAGTAGTCCGCACCCTCGTTTGCTGGGTCGGAGCTTGCTGCAAGGGTTGATGCGAGCAGCCGCATCAGTGCGGGTTCCTCGGCATACGCGACGATCAGCGCGTGCAGGTATGCGACCGCGCCGTACTGCTCGGCGATGGGCAGCAAGGGCCGAGACAGGGTGCTGGACCACCGGTCGACGGTGGCGGTCAGCAGGCTCTGCCGGGTCGGGAAGTGTTGTCGGAGTGCGTCGACGCTGATCCCTGCGGTGTCGGCGATCTGGTCCATGTCGGCCCGTTCCACGCCGACATCGTGCAGCACCATGATCGCGGCGCTGATGATCTGCAGACGCGGCTCGATCGCATCGCCGACGCCCTGGTCGGTCAATGGTGCGAGGGGGTGCTTCCGGAACCACTCCAGGAGTGCTTTCGCCCGCGAACCGCCACTGCCGCCGGGGACGGCAGCCGGGTGGTCGGAGAACAGGTCGAGGAAACCTGGGATGTCTTTGATGAGGGGGTCGGTGGGTTGGAACGCCATCCACCACTCGGGGAACGCCCGTTCACTGATCTGGTCGGCGGCGACTTCGCGGACGTTGATGTGGCGTGGGTCCTGCCGGATCCCGGCGAACCGCTCCCGGACGACGTCGTCGTCGCCTTCGATGATCCCGAGACAGTTGCTGCCCTGATGGGCCAGGATCCCGGTGATCCCGAGCTGCAGGTTCTTCTCCCGGGCGATCACGAGGATCTCCGCGAGTTCCTCGTCCGTGACCGGGCGAGCCATCGTGCTCACGTACACCAGTGACAACATTCGGGACCCCTGTTTCCCTCGAGCGCGTCTTCCTGCACCTCAGACTGACCCACCGACCATCAGAACAGCAACCCACGCCGTCCTCCTGCGCCAGCCGGATCATGAACTGTGTCGCCAGACAAGCGGACGGTGGTCGGTGGAAATGCCGACATCGTGGCAGCGCCGATCGGGGGTATGTTCTCCGCAGCCCGGTTAGAGCAAGCTCCTGGGTCAACAGGGTGCCGCCGCTGTTGCTTGCGTGGTGTCCCACCGGGATGGTGTCGCAGGGGCACCATCCCGGACCCCTCCCGCTCCGTGCTGCTTTCAGGATCTCGGGAGTTGCATGCCGGCGAGCAGGGGGAAGCAGATGAGACGACGCATCGCGTGGGTGAGATGACGACCGACACGCGCGCCCCACGCGAGGCCGGCGACGACGAACTCGACAGCGCTGACTCCTACTGGATCGACGCGGTCCAGCGAGCGATGCGTCCTGCACCCGCCGTTCTCGACGAGTACACGATCGCGACCACGGCACGGTCTGCGCGAGGGATCTCCGGAGACCTGTCTGATGTCACTGTGGACAGCCAACGCGGATACGCCACGGTCACGGTGGGCGACGTCATGGGCAAAGGCCTTGCCTCAGGGGTGCTCGCTGCGAACCTCCTCGGCAGCCTCGAGGTGTTCCGCCAGGAACCACCCGGCGAAGCCGTCGACGCTGCGGAGACCGCGACCCGAGACCACTTCGAACGCGCATCCGCGTTCGCGACCTTGTTCCACGCCCGGCTGCGATTCCGGGATGGACGGATCGAGTTCGTCGACGCGGGCCACGGCCTCACCGCGCACGCCCACACAACCGGTGCCGTTGAACGGATCCCATCGGCGGACTTCCCGATCGGCCTGCAACCCGCCGGGATACCTCGCCTGCCCCGTATCCTCCATCTCACCCCCGGGGAGCTGCTCCTGATCGTCAGCGATGGCCTGTTCGAGCTCCCCGACGCGTCCATGCACACACTCACGCAACTCGCCATCGAACTGCGAACAGCGACGCACCTGCAGCTTGCGCTCACCGCCTTCCTCGAAGCCGCGGGCCCAGACCTCGACGACGACACCACCCTCACCGCGATCCGCCGCCACCCCTGACACAGTGTTGTGGCCATGCGGCGCGTGATGCCATCGCCTCGCTGAGAGATCGATCGGTGCAGGGCAGCGCGCGAACGGCAGGTGCCTGAAGAGGCGTCGGGCTCCAGTTCGACCGCGGAGTACCCGGACGACGTGCGACGCGGTCCCCGGACTGGGGGAAACCGGTCGTGATCCGAACGCCTACGGTGAACCCATCACCAGTAGAAAGATCGGTACGCCCCACATGCCCGGCAACCAACCAACAGCTATCGACCCGTTCACGGCCGCCTACCGGCAGCACGCGTCCGGGTTGCGCGGTTTCGTGGGAACGATCATCATCGACCGGCACCTCGCTGAAGACGTCGTCCATGAAGCGTTCCTCGAGTGGTGGCAGCATCCGGCCCGGTACGACCCGACTCGCGCCACGCTCGAGTCATGGCTGCGCACAATCGCCCATCGACGAGCCATCGATCGGATCCGTAGCCGTGAAGCGTCCCGCCGGCGGGACTTGCGCCTCGGGATCCGCGATCACCACAGCACCGACTACAGCCTTGACCAGTTCGACGCTCACTTCTCACGAGCTCAGCTCCGGGAGGCCTTGTCTGAGCTGACCGACAAGCAACGCGACGCGGTTCTGCTGCGGTACCTCGGCGAACGCAGCACCGCGGAAGTCGCCAGCGACCTCCACACCACGCTCGGGACGGCGAAAACGCGCGTCCGAGACGGCCTCATCGCGCTCCGTCAACGCCTGCAGGCCGACCCAGCAGCCGCCTGACCGCTCACGCACTCCGGCACTACCCCCTTCACCGAAAGGCACTTCTCATGACCAGCAACGCAGCAGCTCCGCGTACCGGCTTCGCCGCCACCCTCACCCAGAAGGGCGCCCTTCTGTTCGGCGTGGTCTTCCTGATCGTCGGCATCGCCGGCTTCATCCCCGGACTCACGATGGACATGGGGTCCATGTCGATGGCCGGTCACGGATCCATGGCGCTGCTCCTGGGCCTGTTCCAGGTATCCGTCTTGCACAACATCGTCCACTTGCTCTTCGGCATCGTCGGCGTCGCCGCAGCCCGTTCTGCCGGCGGCGCACGGCTCTACCTGCTGGTCGGCGGCATCATCTACGCGGTGCTGTTCATCTACGGCCTCTTCACTGCCAGCATGACCGGCGCGGCGAACTTCGTTCCGCTCAACAGCGCTGACAACGTGCTCCACGCCTTCCTCGCCGTCGCGATGATCATCCTCGGCATCGTCCTGCCCCGATCCAGCGCACGTGAACGCGCCTGATCTCGAAGCGATGACGTGAAGGGCACCGATCACACGATCGGTGCCCTTCGTTCATTCCTCCACAGCGACCGACATGATCAGACGATCGGACCGATGACCGACCGCACGTTCCACCAGACGTATCTGACTCCGATCGACGGAACGACTCTGGAAGTCGGCGCAT